>CAJLRL010000007.1 GCA_905209075.1 uncultured Lachnospiraceae bacterium
GTTACTAATAGGTCGAGGGCTTAATCAGGTTAATAACGGATAAAACAAGTTTTTTGGAAAGTATGAAGTAATCATTTGTGTGAAGTTTTGAAGGTATATTAAAAATAAGACGTAATTCCTATTGCGTCATTTTTCTATATTTGATATACTATTAAATATAGGGGATTGGTCAAATGGTATGACAGAAGTCTCCAAAACTTTTAGCGGGAGTTCGATTCTCTCATCCCCTGTTATTTTAAAGGCTAGAACACTTGTAAATTCAAGTGTTCTAGCCTTTTTTAATAAAAAATTTATACGCTGTCAAGCTATGTGCCATAGTGTTAATTATTGAGTGATTACAGCCCCTGCCTCGTAGAGGCATTTTAAATGGGATGTAATCGTTGCTGATCACACTGTTAGGTGTGAACAGTAACATGGTTTTTATTGTTATATATTATGGAAGTTTCCACAATACGGACATTTGCTGACATATCCCAAAGCTGCTTTGTAGCTTGCACCGCAGTTAGGACATACAACTGCAACAAAATGCAACTTTGCAGGCTCAACAGGTTTGTTATCCATAAGTTCCTGCTCACCAGGAAGAATTTCACTCCGTACAGAGGAAGGGTCAAAGTTGTATCTGCCATTATACTCATAAATGTCTATGGTCATTCCTATGGGATAGGTGGATGAACCCTCACAAAAATTTGTTGGTATTACAACTTCACGTTCTATGTGATCTCTGTCAAAATAATGCACTATTGTGTTAACCGGGAAACTTCCGTTTATGGTATATGATTTATTTTTTACATAACCATAAATTTTAGCCGGATATCTGACATCACTGGTTATTGTTTGTCTGGATTTATGATATGACAACAATGCCCCTGCGATAAATATGATACCCAGAATGCTAAAAAAAATCGGAAGTGCCAGAAAAGATGCAAAACCATCTGGTGCGACATTGAGTATCATCAGAAAAACAGAGGAGATCAAAATTCCAATTGCAGTAAAAGTACTGCCAATAATCAGAAAAATCTTTTGTGTGTAACTCATACTGTGTATTCTCCTTTTTATTTTAAACAATCATATTTTATTTTCATATTTATGTCAATGACACTTGAATATTTAATAAAAAAGTTCTTGAATATTTAATGAAAAAGTTCTATAATTTCACCCGGTAAATTTATGAGAAAAGAGATGTATTGTTATGGAAGATAAAAAAGTAGTATTAAGAGGAGAAGCGGCACTTGCAGTAGCAATTTTTATAAATAGTATGGGAGTACTTCTAATGCTGCAGTCAGGATCAGGAATATCGGCAATTTCAAGCGTTCCATACGCATTTAGTGAAGTTTTACCTATGCTAACATTGGGAACGTGGACATATATTTTTCAGGGATTGCTGGTAATTACACTTATGGTTTTAAAAAGAAAGTTTGTACCATCGTATCTGTTTAGTTTTGTAGCGGGATTTTTATTTGGCGAGCTTATGGATATTCATGAATTGTGGATCACAAAACTGCCTATGTCTATACCGCTTAGAATAATATATTTTGTGTTAAGCTATATAATTCTTTGTGTAGGTATTGCATTGTCTAACAGATGCAGGCTTCCGATCATTCCAACGGATTTATTTCCGAGGGATTTGTCAGAAATAATAAAAAAACCATATTCAAGGGTAAAAATAACATTTGATGTAACATGTCTGCTGGTCACAGCCTGCCTTACTTTTTTTGTGTTGGGAAAAATATCAGGACTTGGAATAGGAACAGTAGCAGCTGCATTTACTATGGGAAAAGGAGTTGCAATAGCAGGTAAGCTCATAGATAAAAAGATGACGTTTGTGTCGGTAATGCATAAAGAACCGGCATTGTAAAATGCAATAATGAATAATAAAGTGAGATGCTCCGGTAAAAATCCGGAGTATTTTTATATAGAAAAGTTCAATTTACACATATAATAAGACCAATGGAAACGATTTAATACAGTCATGGAAAATGAATAATTGGAAGAATTTAACGCTTGCCAAATTATCTGTTTGGGTATATAATACAAACAAACGTTCGATATATGCGGAGGAATGTAAAATGATATATACGATGAATGAGGATATAATGGAAAAGCTAAAGATTTTATCAGATGCCGCCAAATATGACGTTGCATGCACATCGAGCGGAGTTGACAGGGCAGGCGATGGAAAAAGTCTTGGAAATGCTGCGGCAGGCGGAATATGCCATTCGTTTACAGCAGATGGCAGGTGTATATCGCTTTTAAAAATACTTTTCACAAATGAATGTATCTATGATTGTAAGTATTGTATTAATAGGTGCAGTAATGATGTCAGACGTGTAACATTTACGCCGGAAGAAGTATGCCGTCTTACAGTAGAGTTTTACCGTAGAAACTATATAGAAGGCCTCTTTCTTAGTTCCGGTATAATAAACTCTCCGGAATATACTATGAAATTGATATATGAGACATTATTTTTGCTTAGAAACAAATATCATTTTAATGGGTACATACATATTAAAGGAATTCCTGGAACATCACCGGAACTGTTGGAGATGATCGGCTATTTATGTGACAGGATGAGCGTTAATCTTGAGCTGCCTACGGCAGAGGGATTAAAAAAGACAGCACCAAATAAAGTGAGAAAAAACATACTCACACCTATGCGTTTTATACAAAACGGCATAAAAGACAGCAGGGCTTATCATGGAAATACAGACATGAAAAATCGTATGTATCTTGATGAAAAATCCTATTATGATCAGATAGCAGAGATTTCTGACAGCAGAAGCAGACTTATTGAATACCATAACCGGTTTACACAAATAAAATCGAATAAGGACATTGCTGACATTACAGCAGCCAGTAAAAGCAGGGCATTGTCAATTCAAAGACCGGACAGGTATTATGTTCCGGCAGGACAGAGTACCCAGATGATAATAGGAGCAACTGATGAAACTGATTATCAGATTGTATCGGTGGCAGAAGCTTTATATGAAAAGTTTGATATGAAGAGAGTATTTTATTCTGCATTTATAAATGTTAATCGGGATGAATCATTGCCAGGTTTATTTTCAAAACCGCCCTTGGCAAGGGAACACAGGCTTTACCAGGCAGATTTTCTGATGCGGTTTTATGGATTTAAGGCTGGGGAACTCTTATCTGAAAAAAATCAGAATTTTAGTGAGTCAATAGATCCGAAATGCCAGTGGGCTGTTCAGCATCTGGAGAATTTCCCAATAGAAATAATGAAAGCTGATTATTATACACTTTTAAGGGTCCCGGGCATAGGCACAAAGAGTGCCAGAAGGATACTAGAAGCGAGGAGACATGCAGTACTTGATTTTAATGACATTAAGAGAATGGGAGTTGTACTTAAAAGAGCTTTGTATTTCATAACATGTAATGGAAAAATGATGTACGACACGAAACTTGAAGAAGGATATATCACAAGGCATCTTGTGTATAATGAAAGACCCTCTGTTATGTATGCAGAGGAAAATCTTGATGAAATTACTTATGAACAGATGAATTTATTTGATATATAATAATCACCACTTTAAAACAGGGATAAAGACATGATCAATGAAAATATTATACTCAGATGTGAAGATAGCATTGAGGGTATGTTTACTGCTGTATATGATGCATTCGTATACAAAAATAAAATTCAAAAAGAAAATAATATATTATACAATGACACAATTTCCATTGAAATAGGACTGGGAGAGAATTACACCCTTTTCTCAACGATAATTGATGTGAATACAGATCTGGTTAAATCTAAAAAAACAGTCAGTACGATAAAGAGCAGGCTTGGTGAAAATATATATGGCAATGTGTTCAATGCACTATGCCATTATGATGCTGACAGAGCAACTGTTGTTCTTGGATTTCTTGTCAGAGCGTTTAAGGTGGGACAAAGGATCACAGAATATATGTCAGACGAATATGTTATAAGAACCTATGAGATGGCAAGAAAAGTTAATAACGAGGGACAGAAGCTTAATGGATTTTTACGGTTTTCAGATAATGGAAGTTTTCTGTTGTCAAAAATTGCTCCAAAGTGTAATATGATTCCTATAATAATGTGGCATTTTCAAGACAGATTTCCGGGTGAAAATTTTGTTATATATGATCAGATACGAAAATATGCGGTTATTCACCCAAAAGGAAGAGGATGTTTTTTTATTTCGAACGAGCAATTTATGCAATTAGAAGAAAATATCCCGCAGCAGATGGATATTTTTGAAAATTTATGGAAAATATATTTTGAGAGTACAGATATAAGAGAACGTTTTAATGAACATTGTCAGATTAATATGTGTCCTAAGTGGTACCGGAAGAATATGTCAGAATTTGAGGAGAAAGCAATATGACACTTCAACAGTTAAATCAGGTTATTACAATTGCCAGGGAAGGATCTATGAATGAGGCGGCAAAAAAACTTTTTGTATCACAGCCAAACCTGTCAGCTACAGTAAGGGAAGTAGAAGAAGAAGCAGGAATAACAATTTTTCTTAGAAATAACAGGGGAATTACAGTAACAGCCGAAGGAGAAGAATTTCTTGGATATGCGAAGCAGGTTGTGGAACAGTATCATTTACTGGAAAACAGATATTTGAATGCTGAAGTAAAGCAAAAATTTTCAGTTTCCATGCAGCACTATTCATTTGCGGTAAAGGCTTTTGTACAGTTAGCAAAAGAAGTGGGAATGGACGAATATGAATTTGCAGTACATGAGACACAGACTGAGCAGATAATAAAAAATGTAAGAGATATGAAAAGTGAAATAGGAGTGCTATATTTAAGTGATTTTAACCAAAAAGTGTTAATTAAATTGTTTAAGGAATACAATCTGGAATTTACTGAACTGTTTGAATGTGATACATATGTGTATATGTGGAATAAGCATCCGCTGGCTGAGAAATCAATTATATCAATAGATGAACTTGAAGAGTATCCGTGTCTTGCATTTGAACAGGGAGTTAATAATTCATTTTATTTTGCTGAAGAAATCTTAAGCACATATGAATATAAAAGGGTTATAAAGGCTGATGACAGGGCAACAATGCTTAATATTATGGTTGGACTTAATGGTTTTACATTGTGTTCAGGGATCATTTCGGAGGAATTAAATGGTGATGATTATGTTGCAATACCATTAAAAGAGAGTGAAAAGATGCGTATTGGATATATAAAGCATAAAGGCGCAAACCTTAGTAAATTAGGTGAAATATATATAAATGCACTAAAAAATTACAAAAACGATATTTTGTAAAATACATATTTTTTGTGAATATTTATGTATATGAATTAAATTTTTAACTTAATATTGTAAAAATTATATAGTATACGTTGTTTTTATAGAAAAACAACAGAAAAAAATAACCTTTAAACTAATTTGGTTACCGAAATATTATATACATAATTGGCAGAAATCGTGCGTTTGTTGATATTTCTCGATTTTTGACATATGAAAATGAGATGCTATAATTAGGAAAATAAAAAATGATTTTTAGTTTCTTATAATTAAAAGGAAGGTGTAACTTATGTATGAAAAGGAAAAGGTAATCAGATTATCGAATTTAGATGATGTCCATGAGTTTGTAGGTGCAGCCAGTAAATGCGATTTTGATATTGACCTCAAGTACAAGAGAATTCTGATAGATGCAAAATCGCTTTTAGGTGTTATCGGCATAGGTATGAATAATGATTTTAAGGTATGCTATGCCGGAAATAATACTACATTTGAAAAAGTAGTAAAAAAATTTGCAAGTGCATAACATAATGGGACAGAGTTAGTTTTAAGGAGAGTTTCGAAAGAGGCTCTTCTTTTTAGTTATATTTTGATCACATGGAAAAGAGAAATATGCAGTTACACATTTCAGTAAGGAATTTAGTTGAATTTATTTTCAGAAGTGGAGATATAGATAACCGGGTTGGAAAAACAGCAAATCCAGATGCCATGATGGAAGGAACACGCATCCATAAGAAAATCCAAAATAGTATGGACGATGGATATATGCCAGAGGTGCCTCTTAAATATGTTGTTGATTCAGATATGTATGAACTTACTTTAGAAGGGCGTGCAGATGGTATTTTTGAGGATGAAGGCATTAACTGGATTGATGAGATAAAAGGGATGTACAGGAAAGTGCAATTTTTTGAAGAACCGGTTTTTGTCCACAAAGCACAGGCTATGTGCTATGCGTATATTTTTGCTACATTAAATAATCTGGATAAGATCGGTGTCCAGATGACATACTGCAATCTGGATGAACCAGAGCTTCTTACTAAAGGGATAAAACGCTTCAGAGAAATATTTGAGTATGAAAAACTAAAACAGTGGTTTGATGATCTTATTGGTAAGTATAGGAAATGGGCGGATATTCAGTGCAGATCACGTATCAGACGGCAAGACTCAATAAAAGAGCTTCAATTTCCATTTGAATACAGGATGGGGCAGAAGAAACTGGTAGAGGATGTATACAGGACGATCCTAAGGCAGAAGACTCTTTTTCTTCAGGCACCAACAGGAGTCGGAAAGACTATATCAACAATATTTCCGGCTGTAAAAGCTGTGGGGGAGGAGCTGGCGGATCGTATATTTTATCTGACGGCAAAGACGATAACGGCATCTGTTGCAATAGATACTTTTAATGAACTTCAACATCTCGGATATCATGCAAAGATAATACAGCTTACTGCAAAAGAAAAATTATGTCTTTGTGAGGAAATGGACTGTAATCCGGTCAATTGTCCATATGCAAAAGGCCATTTTGACAGAGTAAATGATGCGGTTTTTGACCTACTGCAGAGGGATGGTTTATTTGATAGGGATGAGATTATAGATCAGGCTGAAAAATTTCATGTATGTCCGTTTGAAATGTCATTGGACACAGCAATATGGTGTGATGATATAATATGTGACTATAATTATCTGTTTGATCCCAATGTATATTTAAAACGATTTTTTCAGGAAGGGATAAAGGGAGATTATATTTTTCTCGTAGATGAGGCTCATAATCTTGTGGAACGGAGCAGGTCAATGTACAGTGCCGGGATATACAAGGAAGATTTTTTAAGCATAAAGAAAATAATTAAACCGTATAGCAAAAAAATAGAAAAGCTGTTAGAAAAATGTAATACAGCATTACTAGGGTATAAAAGAGAATGTGAAGGATACAGTGTACATGAAACCATAGGGACACTTGCATTTTCATTGATGCGTCTTTCAGGAGAATTAGATGAATTTTTACAGAAACCTATGGAATTTCCCGGCAGAAAGGATGTTTTGGACTTTTATTTCCAGATAAGGAATTTTCTTAATATTTATGAACTTGTCGATGAACATTATGTGATCTACAGTGAAATAGCAGATGATGGGCGATTTATGTTAAGGCTTATGTGCGTTGATCCGTCCCAGAATGTTCAAAGATGTCTGGACAAAGGAAAAGCTACGATTTTTTTCTCAGCAACTTTTTTACCGATTGACTATTACAAAAAACTTTTAAGTACCAAAAAGGATAATTACGCTATATATGCGCAGAGCACATTTGTACAGAAAAACAGACTTATTGCATTTGCAAATGATGTCAGCACTAAATACTCTAGACGTACAGAAAGTGAATACAGAAAGATAGCCGATTATATAAATAAAATCGTATCAGTACATAAGGGCAATTATATGGTATTTTTTCCATCATACAAATTTATGGAAAATGTAAGGGATTATTTCAATGATGAATTTAATCTTGATAATGAATTTAATATTATCGCACAGACCAGCAAAATGAGTGAGGAAGAGAGGGAGAAATTTTTAGAGAGATTTAATGAAAATTCACAAAATACACTTATCGCATTTTGTGTGATGGGAGGGATATTTGGAGAAGGAATAGACTTAAAAAACGAAAAGCTTATTGGAACGATAATAGTCGGAACAGGGCTTCCTCAAATAAGCAATGAAAAACAGATATTAAAAGAATATTATGATGATTGCGGGGAAAATGGTTTTGATTATGCATTCAGGTATCCAGGAATAAATAAAGTCCTGCAGGCCGCCGGAAGAGTTATCCGTACGGCTGAGGACTATGGAGTGATAATTTTACTGGACGAAAGATTTTTGCAGCGAAATTATGAGGCACTTTATCCAAGAGAATGGAATGATAGAAAAATATGCAGCATAAATAATGTTGAAAAATTAGTAACTGACTTCTGGAAGAAGTTTTAAAAATTCGTCAGTTGAAGCCTGTACGGGAAGTGTGGTATTTACAGATACAACAATCTGGCGTGATGGCATTTTTTCTTTGGTTTTAAGTATGAATAGATCTTTGGATTCTTTCTTCATGCAATAGTCAGGTACAAAGGCGATGCCTAAACCTATTTTTGCAAGGTCGATAAGCAGATCATTACTGCTTAGTTCGACTTCTGGCACAAGTTCAAGCTGGTGCTGTAAAAACAGGTTATGTAAAAACTCGCTTGTAGTACTTTTTCGATCCAGCATCATGATAGGCTGCTGCTTTAATTCTGAAAATGATATTTCGTGGTCACCAAAGTTAAAATAATTAGGATTGGCTATAAATACATCAGTAAAATTACAGATAGTCTTCTGTTTATATGAGTGGTTTAAATGTGAGTTTGGAAAATTTGTTACGATAAGATCAACTTTTCTTTGATCAAGCAGTTCCACACATTGGATAGATGTAGCATTTGTTACTTTTATAGGTACATTTGGAAACATTTTATGAAATTGTTTTAAATATGGAACAAGAAGGTAACGGCATATCGTATCACTGGCACCTATATGAAGCTGACCAAGACCTAATGTTCCTGAATCGAGAAGCTGGCTTTCTCCTCGTGAAATAAGATTCATGGCAGGCTCGATATGTTTAAGGAGCAGACTTCCTGATGGAGTGAGCTGGACTTTTTTAGTACTTCTTATAAATAGAGACTGTCCCAGTTTCTTTTCAAGTGTTTTTATTGACTGGCTTACGGCAGACTGCGATATAAATAATTTTTTGCTTGCTTCTGAGAAGCTCAGTGATGTTGCAACATAATAAAACACTTTATATAATTCATAATTGATATCCATATTGATCTCTCTACGCTTTCTATTTATTTTGCACAAAAAACTTGTATAAAGCCGTTTGTACAATGATTTGTAAATGTGTATCTGTACAATTTGTCTCATCGGCTATATTATATATGAAAATAATGATTAATTCAACTTATAAAACAAATTAAATATATTAATTATACTTATCAGAACTGGAATGGTATACTATACATAGTTTAAAAGTGGAACTCGGTTTTGAAAGGAGATTTTATGAGCAACGTACGCCGTGTATATGTAGAAAAGAAACCTGATTTTGCGGTTAAGGCAAAAGAATTAAAACATGAAATAAAGCATTATCTTGGGATCACAACTGTAGAAGCAGTCCGTGTCCTGATAAGATATGATGTTGAAAATATATCAGAGGAAACATATAAGAAAGCATTATATACAGTATTTTCTGAGCCGCCTGTAGATGATATCTATGAGGAAGAATTTGATTACGGAAATGCAAGAGTATTTACAGTTGAGTTCCTGCCGGGACAATTTGATCAGAGAGCTGATTCAGCAGAGCAGTGTGTAAAGCTTCTTAATGAAAATGAGGAGCCGATCATAAGAAGTGCAATCACATATGTTATTGAAGGAAATATCACAGATGAGCAGTTTGCAGCTATTGAGAAACACTGCATAAATCCGGTTGATTCGCGTGCAATCGGCATGGAAAAGCCACAGACACTTGTGCAGAAATTTGATGAGCCTGATGATGTGAAGATTTTTGATGGATTTACAGATATGGCGGAGGCTGATCTTAAAGAGCTGTATTCTTCACTCAATCTTGCCATGACATTTAAGGATTTTCTCCATATCCAGAATTATTTCAGGAACGAGGAGAAGCGCAATCCTTCAATGACTGAAATCCGTGTACTTGATACATACTGGTCAGACCACTGCCGTCATACTACATTTTCAACAGAACTTAAGAATGTTAAGTTTGACGATGGATTTTACCGCACACCTATCGAAAATACATATAAGGATTACCTTGGAACATTTGAAGATCTCTACAAAGACCGCAATGACAAATTCGTATGTCTGATGGATCTTGCACTTCTTGCAATGAAGAGACTTAAGAAAGAAGGTAAACTTGATGATCAGGAAGAATCTGACGAGATAAATGCATGTTCTATCGTAGTACCTGTCGAGGTGGATGGAAAAACAGAGGAGTGGCTTGTAAACTTTAAGAATGAGACACACAACCATCCTACAGAGATCGAGCCATTCGGTGGTGCTGCCACATGTCTTGGTGGAGCAATCCGTGATCCTCTTTCAGGACGTACATATGTATATCAGGCAATGCGTGTTACAGGTGCCGCAGATCCTACAGTACCTGTTTCAGAGACTATAGAGGGAAAACTCCCACAGAAGAAACTTGTCCGTGAAGCAGCTCATGGATATAGTTCATACGGAAACCAGATTGGACTTGCAACAGGTTATGTAAAAGAAGTTTACCATCCAAATTATGTTGCAAAACGTATGGAAATCGGTGCAGTTATGGGAGCTGCTCCAAGACGTGCGGTGCAAAGACTTACATCTGATCCGGGGGACAAGATCATCCTTCTCGGAGGACGTACAGGACGTGACGGAATCGGTGGAGCAACAGGATCATCAAAGGCTCACAATACAGAGTCTACATCTGTTTGTGGTGCCGAGGTGCAGAAAGGTAATGCACCTACAGAGCGTAAACTCCAGAGACTTTTCAGAAGAGAAGAAGTAAGCCATATTATAAAGAAATGTAACGATTTCGGTGCAGGTGGAGTTTCAGTCGCAATTGGAGAGCTTGCAGATGGACTCCGCATACAGCTTGACAAAGTGCCAAAGAAATATGCAGGACTTGACGGAACAGAGATCGCTATCTCAGAGTCACAGGAGCGTATGGCAGTAGTTGTTGCTCCTTCTGATGTGGATCAGTTCATGGCATATGCAAAGGAAGAAAATCTTGAGGCAACAGAGGTTGCAGTAGTGACAGAAAGTCCAAGACTTGTACTTGAGTGGAAAGGAAAAGAGATAGTAAATATCTCACGTGCATTCCTCGACACAAACGGAGCTCATCAGGAAACTGATGTTGAGGTTGAGATGCCACAGGAAAAAGATAATTACCTCGACAAGATCAGTACACCTGCTGTAGCAGAAAAGGTAGAAGCAGGAGATATGAAAGGTGCCTGGGAGGCAGAACTTGAGGATCTCAATGTCTGCTCACAGAAGGGACTTGTTGAGATGTTCGATGGTTCTATCGGGGCAGGCAGTGTATACATGCCATATGGTGGACGTTATCAGCTTACGGAAACACAGTCTATGGTAGCAAAACTTCCTGTATTAAAAGGAAAATGTGATACAGTAACAATGATGGCTTATGGATTTGATCCATATCTTTCATCATGGAGCCCATACCATGGATCAATTTACGCAGTACTCGAGTCTATTTCAAGAATCGTTGCTGCAGGTGGAGATTACAAGAAGATACGTATGACATATCAGGAGTACTTCCGCAGAATGAATGAGGATCCAAAGCGTTGGAGCCAGCCATTTGCAGCGTTGCTCGGAGCATATGATGCACAGATAGGATTCGGACTTCCTTCAATCGGTGGAAAGGATTCAATGTCAGGAACGTTTAATGATATAGATGTACCACCTACACTCGTATCATTTGCAGTAGATGTGGCAAAAGAAAAGGATATCATCACACCGGAACTTAAAAAGGCGGGTGATCAGCTTATCCTCTTTACAATAGATAAGGATGAATTCGATCTTCCAAAATATGATCAGGTAATGAAACTTTACGATGCAGTAAGAGATATGATTCAGGATGGAGCAATTGTTTCAGCATATGCTCTTGATGGAAAAGGTCTTGCAGCAGCAGTTTCAAAGATGGCATTTGGAAATAAGCTTGGTGTAACTATCGAGGATGAAGTGACCAGTGATACACTTTTTGCGCCTGGATTTGGAAATATCGTTGCAGAAGTTCCTGTTGAGAAGCTTACAAAGGTTAGAGAAATAATTGATGCAGCAGGACTTTCTGGTGTTGAGACAGTAGTTGGATACGTCAATGACAAACAGACAATTGAGTGTGATGATATGGTACTTCCTATCGATGAGGCTATCAAAGTCTGGACAGCAAAACTTGAGAGCGTATTCCATACAAAAGCAACAGACGATACAAGTAAAGTGGAGACTGGACTCTATGATGCAAAGAATATATATGTATGCAAGAATAAAGTAGCAAAACCAACAGTATTTATCCCAGTATTTCCGGGAACAAACTGTGAGTATGACAGTGCAAAAGCATTTGAGAGAGCTGGAGCTGACACAATTGTAAAAGTATTTAAGAATCTTACAGCAGAAGATATCCGTGATTCTGTAGATGAGTTTGTAAAGGCAATAGACCAGTCACAGATCATCATGTTCCCAGGTGGATTCTCAGCAGGAGATGAGCCGGAGGGATCAGCGAAATTCTTTGCAACAGCATTTAGAAATGCAAAGATGACGGAAGCAGTCGAAAAACTCATAAATGAGCGTGACGGACTTGCACTTGGTATCTGTAATGGTTTCCAGGCACTTATCAAGCTTGGACTTGTACCATACGGACAGATCAGACAGCAGGATGCACAGTCACCTACACTTACATATAATACGATCAACCGCCATATTTCAAAGATGGTTTACACAAAAGTTGTATCAAACAAGAGCCCATGGCTTGCAGGTGCAGAGCTTGGAAAGACATATTGCAACCCTGCATCACACGGTGAGGGACGCTTCGTAGCACCAAAAGAGTGGTTAGATAAACTTTTTGAGAATGGACAGGTTGCCACACAGTATGTAGACGAGAACGGAAATCCTACGATGGATGAAGAATGGAATGTAAATGGTTCATATATGTCTATCGAGGGTATCACATCACCGGATGGAAGAATACTTGGAAAGATGGCTCATTCAGAGCGTCGAGGAGAGTCTGTAGCTATTAATATTTATGGCGAACAGGATCTTAAAGTGTTCGAGAGTGGTGTTAAGTACTTTAAATAATCAAAATATCATAAATATTATAAACCCCCTGCATGAGGAATTGTTACCTTGTGCAGGGGGTTTATTATCTTTATACAATTTTAATATGAGAGGAAAATATTTAACAGTGTATTATTCTGAAATGAGCTAATATTATAATACAAACAAAATAGGAGGTTAAAACATGGAGTCTTTTATGAAGATAAAAGAAAAGCTCACATCATTTCAGATCATTATACTGGGATTTGCAGGCGTGATTGTCATAGGGGCATTATTATTGATGTGCCCTGTTTCATCAAAAGCGGGAATTGTAACACCATTTGGAAAGGCATTATTTACATCAACATCTGCAGTTTGTGTTACGGGTCTTGTTGTGTATGATACTGCTTCATACTGGTCATATTTTGGACAGGGAATAATTCTGATCTTAATACAGATAGGAGGATTAGGAGTAATAACGGTAGCATCATTTGTGACAATGATCGCTGGTAAAAAAATAAGCCTTATGCAGCGGCAGACTATGCAAAATTCTTTATCTGTACCGCAGGTTGGTGGAATTGTAAAGCATATGAGGTTTATTTTTTTAACTTCTTTTATTGTGGAAATATTAGGAGCATTATTATTATTGCCGGTATTTGTGTCAAGGTATGGCATGGGTGGGATATGGATGTCGTTTTTTCATTCTGTATCAGCTTTTTGCAATGCTGGCTTTGATTTGATGGGAAATAGAACAGGTAAATTTAGTTCTTTAACATCGTTTGCGGATATAGGATATGTTAATTTAATTTTTTCGTTATTGATAATTATAGGCGGGATTGGCTTCCTGACGTGGAATGATATAGTGAATAAAAAGATGAAGATAAAACAATATAGAATGCAATCAAAAGTTATTCTTTTGACTTCTTTTATTCTGGTGTCAGGAGCAACTTTGTTCTTCTTTTTTACTGAGTTTTCCAATGAACCAGCTGGAAAAAGAGTATGGGAATCATTGTTTCAGGCCGTTTCACCAAGAACAGCAGGATTTAATACGACAGACTTAGGAAAGCTGTCTGATACAGGTAAAACAATGACAATGATTCTTATGCTCATAGGAGGTTCGCCGGGGTCAACAGCCGGTGGAATGAAAACAACAACAATAGCAGTGTTGATCGCAAATACAATAGCTGTATTTAAGAGAAAACAGAATGCAGATTGTTTCGGAAGAAGGATTGAAGATTCTGTGATAAAAACAGCATCATCTATTATGATCATGTATATTTTTCTGGCAATGGTATCAGCAATTTCAATCAGTATTGTAGAAAGCCTGCCGGTGCAGACTTGTTTGTTTGAAACCATTTCAGCAATTGGCACAGTTGGACTTACACTTGGAATTACACAGCAGTTATCATCTTTTTCGCAGATGATTTTAATTTTGCTCATGTTTTTGGGCAGAGTAGGTGGCATGACAATAATTTATGCTGCTTTTTCACATAGGGATAAAGATTCATTAAAGTATCCAGTAGAAAGTATTATTGTAGGATAGGAGAAAATTATATGAAATCAGTATTAGTAATTGGATTAGGAAATTTTGGAATGCTTACGGTAAAAAAAATACATGAGCTTGGCCATCAGGTAATGGCTATTGATAAAAATGAAGAAAGAGTCAATAGTGCACTTCCTTATGTGACCAATGCTTTAATAGGTGACAGTACAAATGAAAAATTTCTAGGATCACTTGGTATAAATAATTTTGATGTCTGTATTGAAACAATTGGAAATGATTTTCAAAGTTCGCTTGAGACAACATGCCTTTTAAAAGAACTGGGAGGTAAGGTTGTTGTTTCAAGAGCAAACAGGGAGGTGCAGGCAAAATTTCTGCTTCGGAATGGCGCTGATGAAGTTGTTAATCCTGAAAAACAGATTGCGAAATGGACAGCGATAAGGTACACATCAGACTATATATTGGATTATATAAAGCTTGATGATGACTATGCGATTTTTGAAGTTAAAATTCCATTAGAATGGATTGGAAAGAGTATACGTCAGGTGGACATAAGGCAGAAATATAAAATAAATGTAATGGCTATTAAGAAAAACGGACATATGAATCTTGCTATATCAGCGGATGATATTTTTACTTCTGATGAGACTCTGCTTGTAATTGGAGAGCATAAAGCAATACAGAAATGTTTTCATATATAAGTAGAAAAGAGAAGATAAGATGGAAAATTTATTATTAGTTATGCTCTTAATTATAATTTTTATCATCGGACTGTATACAACATCTAAAGTAGATTTATTTTTGGATAAAAATTTAAAAATAACAACAGATAAAACCAAAACAAACAAGAAAAACATGATATAATGAGTGGAGCGAATTATATCGGCGTAAATGCGCATGGGTATCAGCCGCCGGCTTATCATGTGTGTTAACACATGATATACTATAAAACTAAAGGAAATATAGTAAGTATGAAAATGGGGAGGAGTGGATAAATGGAGCTCGGAAAAACACCGGTTGAAAAGCATGAGCATGTACTTGTGGGGCTTTCTTCATCTCCGTCAAATAGAAAAATAATTGAAGAAGCATCAAAGCTTGCTAAAGCATTTGATGCAGAGTTCACAGCATTGTATGTCTCAAAGTCACAGGAGATTACCCTGCCACCAGAGGATGCAGTAAGACTTCAAAACAATATAAGATATGCAGAAGATCTGGATGCAGCAATTACGAATGTTATAGGAGATAATGTTTCGCTTCAGATTGCAGAATTTGCGAGAATATCGGGTGTTACTAAAATCGTAATAGGACGCAGTGATACAACGAGAAAACCTTTTTGGAAAAAGCAATCTATAACGGAGCAACTTATCGTAACCGCTCCAAATATAGATATATATATAATACCAGACTCGAAAAGTAATTTAAAAACGATAAGAAATAGAAGGGGAAGCGAACAGATCATTCCAACTAAAAAGGATATTATCATTACAGCTGGCATGCTCATAATGTCAACTGTTTTTGGTATATTTTTTAGTATGATGGGATTTACGGAATCAAATATTATAACAATATATATTCTGGGGGTACTGTTAAGCTCAATCCTTACTAAAAGCCACTTTTGTAGTCTTTTGAGTTCATTTTGTAGTGTTTTGCTATTTAATTATTTTTTTACAGATCCAAGGCTGACTTTTCATGCTTATGAGCCGGGATATTCAGTAACCTTTTTTATAATGCTCATAGCGGCCTTAATCACAGGAACACTTGCATACAGACTTAAGGACAATGCATTAGAAGCAGCCGGTGCAACTTATAGAACAAAGGTACTATTTGATACAAACCAGCTGCTTGCCCAGTGTAAGACCAATGGTGAAGTGCTAAAGGTTGTGGCTAATCAGGCTGTTTTGCTGCTTGATAGAAATGTGGCGATATATCCGGTAGATTGTCAGCATATTCAGAATGGGTATATATATTTCAAGGATGATACATGTATAGGAAAAAGCGCTGATACAATTGGTGAGGAAGAAGTAATACAATGGGTACTTACAAATAAAAAAAGAGCTGGAGCCACTACAAAGGTGTTCCCCAATGCAAAATGTCTGTATCTGGCAATATATATAGATGGAACAGTTTATGGAATAATGGGGATTTATGTTGAAAAAAAAGTGCTAAGTGCATTTGAATACAGTATTTTACTATCAATTTTAGGAGAAGGAGCTTTTGCTTTGGAAAATCTTGAAAATGAAAAGGCTAAAAAAGAAGCAGCATTAGTTGCTGAAAATGAAAAATTAAGGGCAAATCTGCTTAGGACGATTTCGCATGATCTACGGACACCACTAACAGCTATATCAGGAAATGCCAGTAATTTATGCAGCCACTACAAAATTTTGGATGATGTTACAAAGGAACAGATTTTTTCTGACATATACGATGATTCAGAATGGCTTATACAGCTTGTGGAGAATCTATTGTCCGTAACAAGAATAGAGGATGGAAATATGCATCTTAATAAATCGTTGGAAGTTCTTGACGAAGTGTTAGATGAGGCTATAAAACATATAGATAGAAATAAAACAGAACATCAGATCAGTGTTATAAATAACGATGAAATCGTTTTTGCACAGATGGATGCAAAATTAATAATGCAGGTTATAATTAATATTGTGAATAACGCAATCAAATATACGCAGAAGGGCTCAAAGATACAGATCAATTATGGAAATAAAGGTAATAAGGTGTATATTAGCATTTCTGATAATGGACCGGGCCTGAGTGATGAAATGAAAAAGCATGTGTTTGAGATGTTTTATACAGGTCAGAGTGGTGTTGCAGACGGAAAACGTAGTATGGGACTTGGATTGGCATTATGTAAATCAGTTGTTGAAGCGCATGGAGGTTTCATAGAAGTTTCTGATAATATACCAAGTGGCTGTATATTTACATTTTATATTGAAAAAGGAGAAATAAGCATAAATGAATAAATTTCAGATTCTGATAGTAGAGGATGATCCTCCAATAAGAAATCTTATTGCTACAACACTTAAAACTCACGATTATAAATATCTTCTGGCAAAGAATGGAGAGGAAGCGCTGCTTAGCGCATCAACATATGCACCGGATGTTGTTTTTCTGGATCTTGGACTTCCTGATATAGATGGAGTGGAGATTATTAAAAGAATAAGAGAATGGTCTAATATGCCTATAATCGTTATAAGCGCAAGAAGTGAGGATGAAGATAAGATAGAAGCGCTGGATGCTGGAGCCGATGATTATCTCACAAAACCATTTTCTATAGAAGAATTGCTAGCAAGACTTAGGGTTATGCAAAGAAGAATTGCACTTTTGCAGGCAGATGCTGATATTACCAATAAATCTATATATGAAAATGGATGTATAAAAATAGATTATGCTGCGGGATGTGTATATAAAAAAGATAAAGAATTAAAGCTTACACCGATAGAATACAAGCTTCTTTGTATTCTGGCAAAAAATACAGGAAAGGTGCTGACGCATAAGTTTATAACACAGAAAATATGGGGGAGTGCATGGAACTCAAACTTAGCATCACTTAGAGTGTTTATGGCAACATTAAGGAAAAAGCTGGAAGCAGATAATGATGGAGTTACATATATACAGACACATGTTGGTATAGGCTATAGGATGCTTAAAATAGATGCTATGGGTAATGAGAGGAATGAAGTGAAAGGGGAATAAATTATTATAATTTTTATATATTGTTATCGAAAATCTAAAATGATATAATAATTTACTAATAGTATGTCAAATATTTAGACCTTTATCTGGAGAAAGGAACAAAGATGAAATTACCACAGATCATAAACAGTCTGTTGGAGACTGATATGTATAAATTTTCGATGGGACAGACAATTTTCCACCAGTTTACAAGTTACAAGACGACATGGACATTTAAATGCCGCAATAAAGATGTACATTTTTCAGAAGAGATGGTAGAAGAGATAAGACAGCAGATAGCAGCATTCTGCGGTCTGCGTTTTACAGAGGAAGAACTTGATTATCTCGACAATATTACATGGATAAAGGGCTCATATGTTGATTTCCTCAGGTTATGGCAGCCAAGATATGAAGAATTTACGATAACAACAGACGCACCATGCGGCCTTTCAATTGAGGCTGCTGGAACATGGCTCAATACTACGATGTATGAGATCCCGATACTTGCCATAGTAAATGAAGTATATTTCAGAATGGCATATGATTATGACGAATTGTTAGAACAGTTTAAGACAAGACTCTCGCAAAAAGTTGAGATGCTTGAAAAAAACAAATACAGGCTCAATACATTCAGTGAATTTGGCCTTCGCCGGAGATTGTCTGCACAGGCACAGGAGATAGCTGTAGAAGCTCTTACAAATCTAAAAGATACGGATTCTAAATTTATTGGAACATCAAACGTATATCTTGCAAAAAAATACAATTTAAAACCTATCGGTACAATGGCTCATGAGTGGATAATGTGTACAGGACAGGGAAATCATAAACACAATCCTGCGTATTCAAACTGGTATGCGCTTGATGCATGGGTTAAAGAATATGGAATACTAAATGGTATTGCGCTTACAGATACTATTACAACAGATTGTTTCCTCAGGGATTTCCAGCTGACGTATGCAACGCTTTTTTCAGGTGTGCGTCACGACAGCGGTGATCCGTATGAGTGGGGAGAGAAGATGATAGCACATTATAAGAAACTTGGTATCGATCCGGGAACAAAGACTCTTTTGTTTAGTGACAGCCTTGATTTTGAAAAAGCTACGCAGATATATGATCATTTTAAGGATAAAGTCCAGGTTGCATTTGGTATCGGAACATTTATAAGTAATGACACAAATGTTCCTGCACTCAATATCGTTATGAAAACAACAAAATGTAATGGAATGGATGTCGCAAAGATTTCTGATATCGCAGGAAAAGGTATGTGTAAAAACCCGGACTATGTAGACTATCTGAACAGATGTATAGAGTATAGGATGAATAATGACAACTAGGAGGCAGTATGGCCAGAAGACGCGGCGGTCTGAATTTTAGAAAACAGAGAAGAAAATTTAATCTTCCACTTTTTAAGGAAATATTATCATGGATAATTGAGTGTGCGATTGTTATATGCATGGCATATGTTCTTGTCAGTACATTCGGAGTGAGAACAAACATTGTTGGACCGGCGATGGAATCTACTTTGCAGAATGATGATGATGTATTTATCAATAAATTTATTTATATGATCTCAAGACCTAAAGCGGGAGATGTGGTAGTATTTTTGCCTAATGGAAACGAAAAATCACATTATTATATAAGACGTGTCGTAGCGGTGCCGGGAGATACTGTCCAGATACAAAACGGAGCATTGTATGTAAATGATGAACTATACAATGAGCAGATGGATGTTGCCTCAATGGAGGATGCCGGGATCGCAGCAGATCCAATAACACTTGGAAAGGACGAGTATTTTGTGCTCGGCGACAATAGAAATAACAGTGAGGATAGCCGTTATGCAAATATCGGAAATGTTAAAAAGGAATATATTATCGGAAAAGCATGGTTTAGATTTTCCGGTATAAGTGATTTTGGCATGATCAAATAAAATAAGTGCCAGCAGATCAATACAGATATTAATTATAGAAAGCAGGTAATATATGAATTTTCAGTGGTACCCGGGACATATGACAAAGGCAAAAAGGCAGATGCAGGAAGATATAAAGCTTATAGATCTTGTTATAGAGCTTGTCGATGCAAGAGTTCCTTTGGCAAGCAGAAATCCGGATATAGACGAGCTGGGGAAAAATAAATATCGTCTTATCTTAATGAATAAGGCTGATCTTGCAGATAAAGAAAAGACAAAACAATGGAGCAGCTATTTTAAGAAAATGGGTTTTTTTGTTGTAAGTCTTGATGCGAGAACAAAAAACAGTATGAAAAGTATCACGGACATAGTGATGGAAGCATGTAAAGAAAAAATAGAAAGAGACAGAAAACGTGGTATCAAAAACCGTCCGGTAAGGGCAATGGTTGTAGGAATACCAAACGTAGGGAAGTCTACATTTATAAACTCATATGCAGGTAAGGCCTGTGCAAAAACAGGAAATAAGCCGGGTGTTACGAAAGGAAAGCAGTGGATACGGCTCAGCAAAAGTGTTGAGCTTCTCGATACACCGGGAATTTTATGGCCGAAATTTGAGGATCAGTCAGTCGGACTTAAGCTTGCCCTTATAGGTTCTATAAAGGATGAAATCTTAAATGTCGATGAGCTTGCAGTTGAACTTATAAAATTCCTTATAGATAGTTATCCGGGATTATTGAGCGAAAGATATGATGTTAACGAGAGCGGTGATATTACCGATATAATAATTGAGATAGCAAAAAACCGCAAATGTGTCTCAAAAGGTGCAGAAGTGGATTACAGCAAGGTGGCAGCGCTTGTAATAGATGATTTCAGAAGCGGAAAGCTTGGAAAAATAACACTTGAAATTCCAAATAGTCAGGAATAAAGGATGTAATGGACGAAAAGATAATTATGCAGGGAAAAAACCACAGGATCTCAGATATTAAAGAAGAGTTAAAATCAATACAGGATGGGAAACTTGATGGCTTCATTAAAAAATACGATGAAGATACAAGAAGCGGTGTTGTAAAACTTGTTGATACAGCGAAAAAACGTATGGAAAAATACGAGGATGAACTGCTTCGGACAGAAAATCTCAAAAAATATGAAAAACAATATAAAGATTATGGTTATATATGTGGAATAGATGAGGTTGGAAGAGGACCGCTTGCAGGTCCTGTTGTTGCATGTGCGGTTATACTTCCGGTGGATTGTGACATTTTATATATAAACGATTCAAAAAAGTTATCAGCAAAAAAACGCAATGAGCTATACGATGTCATAATGGAAAAAGCGGTTTCGGTCGGGATAGGAATGGCATCGCATGAGCGCATTGATGAAATAAACATTTTACAGGCAACTTACGAAGCCATGCGTCAGGCTGTCTCAAAGCTTAAACCAAGACCGGATATCCTGCTTAATGATGCGGTTACGATACCGGAGGTTGACATAAAGCAGGTGCCGATAATAAAAGGAGATGCAAAAAGTATTTCTATTGGAGCGGCAAGTATTGTGGCTAAGGTTACAAGGGACCGGATGATGGTGGAATATGATAGTATGTTTCCGGGCTACGATTTTGCATCGAATAAAGGCTATGGATCAGCGGAACATATAGCGGCACTTAAAGAGATTGGACCTTCTCCGATCCACAGGAAGACATTTATAAAGAATTTTGTGAATGATTAGTTTTATATAAAGGGTGAGTCTATGCAGATTTCAGATTTGGTGCGACAATATAATAGTGCAGTATCAAACGGGGAACCGATGACTGGAAAAATGGGAGTCGAGAAACTTGTCTCGGCTCTTTCTGAATTATCGCAGGGAAATATTTTTGAAGGGACGATAAATTCCGTGAAAGGAAATGTTGTAAGTCTTGGACTTTCAAACGGCCAGCAGATAACAGCACGTCTTGATGGAAAGGTAAGCCTTACAGAAGGGCAGTCCATGTTTTTTCAGGTAAAATCAAACGATGGAAACTATGTGCAGATACGTCCGTTTATGCTGGATGGTGCTGGGGCTAATCTTACGTTACTTGATGCACTTAAATCGGCAAATCTGCCCACAGATACAGCAAATTTGTCAATGGTCAACCAGATGATGCAGCAGCAGATGCCTATTGATAAAGCAAGCCTTAACCAGATGTATCATCTGCTGCAGGCAAATCCACAGGTAAATGCATCTACTATTGTACAAATGGTAAAGCTTGGAATAGAGATAACTCCTGGGAATGCAGCACAATTTGAAAATTATATGAGTGACAGACAGGCGATCACAGCTGCTATGGATGATTTCATCAATGAACTTCCGGAGATTATGTCAGATGGTGATCTATCCATGTACAGGCTTGCATCACAGGGAAGGCAGATAATAAATATCGTAACTGATGGATTGAAAGAAAATATTGATACGGCGCCTGGTAATGTTTTAGGAGAGGCTTCAAATGAAATTTCGGGTATGGCTGTAAATGAGGCAACAAATGGAAACATAGAGGTGGCTTCAAATGAGATTTCAGGCGTGGCAGTAAACGAGCCAGCAGATGAAACCGCAGAAGCTGCTTCAAATGGGACAGTAAATGAAAATACAGGAGTGGTTTTAAATGAGGCTGCAGGCGGAGATGCAAATGAACCGATAAATGGAATGCGTGATATTGTACAGACGGAAGAAACCGCAGAAAATGTTTTGGTGCCGCAGAAGCCGACAGAAAATATAGCGGAAAATTCACTTGGAAGTGTGATGACTGATGAGCAGCTTAAGGAATTAAATGAGCAGTTAAAATCCCTTTTACCGGATAAAGCCGGAAATGAAATTTCATTATATGCAAAAGATGACAGCATTGTTGGTACATTAAATGATATAAAAGAGCTTCTGAAAAATACAGCGGCAGATAAACAGACGCTTCTTAAGCTTTTTTCGGGCAGTGGATTCAAAGCAATGATAAAAAACGCATTGACAAGACAGTGGATGATCACACCTGAACAATTAAAAGAAAGTGATAAACAGCTGACGGATAAAATAGGCCGTTTGTATGAAAAGGTCTCAGAGCAGCTTGATAAAATGCAGGAGATAATAAAAAGTTCAGGGGTTGTAAAAGAAAATGTCAGTGCACTTGCTGAGAATATAAGAGGAAATATTGAATTCATGAATCAGGTAAATAATGTATATACATATGTACAGATACCTATGAAGATGAATGGTCATAATGCAAGCGGACAATTATATGTATATACAAATAAAAAAAATATTACTGATCCGGATAAGGAATTATCTGCATTTTTGCATCTTGATATGGACAATCTAGGGGCAACGGATGTGTCGATAAAAATGTTTAAAAAAGAAGTAAGCACTAATTTTTATATGGATAATGATGAATCGTATATTCTTATAGAGCGGTTTTTGCCAAAACTTGAAGAAAAACTTAGAAACAAAGGATACAGCTGTAAGCTTTCGGTGGTAAATGAAAAACATCATGTAAACTTTGTGGATGATTTTTTGAAAAAAGATCTGCCACCTGCCGGACAGTTACACAGATATTCATTTGATATGAGAGCGTGATGGAGTAAAATATGGCAGAAAAATCAGGATTTAAACCATTTCAATTCGATAAAATAAAGAATGATAAGGAAAAGACGGCAGTTGCAGTAGAATATGTGCCGGGAGATCAGGCACCAAAGATAATCGCAGCCGGAAAAGGTACGATCGCCGAAAGGATCATAGAGAAAGCAAAGGAAAATGATGTACCGCTTTACAAAGATGATAAACTTTCGGCAACACTTTCAAAGCTTAAAATAGGAGACATGATACCACCCGAACTTTATGAGGTAGTAGCTGAGATCCTGGTCTTTGTAAACGATGTGGACAGACTTAAGGCAAAAATAGATGGAAGAGGATAAGGAAAAAGTATTTGAACAAAAGAAAAATCGGGGATGAATATGAGAAGATTGCAGCCGCATATCTTGAAAATAATGGATATATAATTCTCGAAAAGAATTACAGATGCAGAAATGCTGAGATAGACATTATAGCAAAGAATGACAGTTATATCTGTTTTGTTGAGGTAAAATACAGAAAGACAGATAATTGTGGGGGTGCTGCAGAAGCGGTTGATCATAGAAAAAGGCATAAAATAACAATGGCAGCATTATATTATATGCAAAAAAATAATTATAGCGAATGGACACCGTGCAGATTTGATGTGCTTGCAATAGATGCTCAAAGCATACAGCTATATAAAAATGCATTTGAAGCGTGCATGCGGTAAAGGAATAAAAGATGGATATAAAAGATTTTAACAGAAAAAGTGAGGAGAATATAATAAATCTGAGGAACCATACACTGAATAATGGATGTGTGGTTCCGCTTTTACATTTTAAAAGACTTGATGAAATAGAATTTATTGAGCACTGTTTTACAACAAGAGGAGGTGGAACGAGCAGAGGGATTTTCGAGAGCATGAATTTAAGTTTCACAAGAGGTGATGCAAATGGATGTGTGCTTGAAAATTACAGAAGAATAGCCGAGGCAATGGGAACGGATATATTTGATTTTGTGACATCAGACCAGACGCATACAACAAATGTCATGCGTGTTGGAAAATCCCAACAAGGATCAGGTGTAGTAAAATCAAGAACATATACAGACGTGGATGGCCTTATAACAAATGAGCCGAATGTAGTACTGTCAACATTTTTTGCAGATTGTGTGCCTCTTTATTTTGTTGATCCTGTTAATAAGGCAATAGGATTAAGCCACTCCGGATGGAGGGGAACTGTAAACCGTATGGGATTAAAGACTGTTCTTATGATGGAAAAAGAATTTGGCACAAAGGCTGGGGATGTGATCGCAGCTATAGGACCATCCATATGTCAGGACTGCTATGAGATAGGTGAGGATGTAGCGGTAGAATTTATAAGGGCATTTGGACATGCGGATGATCCAATGGCCCAGTCAGTTCTCGTTGATAGAAACGACGGAAAATATCAGCTTGATCTATGGGCATGCAACAGGATCGTGCTAAAGGAAGCGGGGGTAAAACCTGAAAATATCATCACTACAAATATATGTACCTGCTGTAATCCGGGACTTCTTTTTTCACACAGGGCAAGTCATGGACTGAGAGGAAATCTCGGGGCATTTATGTATATTAAGTGACGAACCATAATAAATAGTTAAGAAAGTTATAAGAAATGCAATGGGTATTGTATGCTAGAATAAGTGTATCAAACGAATTAGTACACATGAAGGTGCTTTAATTATTTTAATGGAGGAGACAGGTTTGATACAGCTTACATTTCGGGAATCAAAGCCTATATATGAGCAGGTGAAGGATGGAATAAGAAAACTCGTTGTTTCAAATGCTCTCGGAGCAGATGAAAAACTTCCATCAGTAAGGGAGTTTGCTGCAAAGTATGCGATAAACCCTAATACAATTGCGAGGGCATACAAAGAATTAGAACAAGAGGGATATTTATATTCAAAGAGTGGACTAGGAACGTATGTTTCGGCTACAGACAAAGCCACACAGCTTAGAGCTGATGAACTCATACACGAATTTGATGATATAGTTATGGAATTAGTATATCTGGCGACACCACCAGATATACTTAAAAGTCGCATTGACAAAATAGGTGAAAGGGGAAATAAATGATACAGGTAAACAATCTGATAAAAACATTCGATGGATTTAAAGCCTTAGATGGAGTTAATATGAATGTCAAAAGGGGAAGTGTCTATGGTCTTGTAGGTCCGAACGGAGCAGGTAAATCGACACTCATAAGACATATTACAGGAGTTATGAGACCGGATGCAGGTGAGGTTTTTGTGGATGGAGAAAACGTTTATGAAAACTCATCTGTAAAAAGTAAAATGGCATATATACCGGATGATATGTTTTATTTTGTGCAGTCAGACACGATAGAGATGATGAAGTACTATAAGGGAATGTATCGCAATTTCGATGAAAAAATGTTTTACAGGCTTCAGGAATTTTTCCCTGCCATAGATGTAAAAAGAAATATCCGTAAATTATCTAAAGGAATGCAAAAGCAGGTTGCATTCTGGCTGTCATTATGCTGTAGGCCAAAGCTTATAGTGCTTGATGAGCCTGTTGATGGGCTCGATCCTGTCATGAGAAGGCAGGTGTGGACATTTTTACTTGATGATGTTACAGAAAATGGCACAACAGTTATGGTTTCATCGCATAATCTGAGGGAACTAGAGGATGTGTGTGATCACGTTGGAATATTAAATAATGGAAAAATAATGATAGAAAGATCATTAAGTGATCTGCAGGGAAACATTTCAAAGATACAGATTGCATGTCCTTGTGGAATGCCAAAGCTCTCGCCGGAATTTGAGGTGCTTCATTTATCAAATATAGGAAGAGTATACACAATGATCGTAAAAGGAAAATCTGATGATGTGATCGCAGCACTGGCGCAGAGCGATGAAAAACCTCAGGTAGTTGATAAACTTCCACTTACCCTGGAGGAAATATTTATTTACGAGATGGGAGGGGAAGATTATGAAGTCAAAGACATCCTTTTTTAATAAAACAGTATTTGAAAAGAATATTAAACTATTCTGGCCGCTGTGGGCTTTATATATGATAATCTTACTGCTGATGGGACCACTTTCAATGTGGAGCAGATACAGAACAGCAGAAAATTATTATGGCAAAGACTGGCAGTTGCACATGTCCGGCTTTTTATCTCCTGCAATAGCAATGCGCCCTACTGTTATAATTATTTTTATAATGGCAGTATGTACAGGAATGGCACTGTTTAACTATCTGTATAGTCAGAAAGCCTGCAATATGATACATGCAATGCCGGTTACAAGGACGCAGCTATACTTTACAAACGTTATTACAGGTCTTGTTATCATGTGGTTTCCACAGATCGTCAGATTTGTCATATCACTTATGATATGTATATCAAACGGCATGACAGATATAAAACCGCTTGGTATATGGCTTTTGTCGTCAATGGCAATTTCATTCCTGGCGTATGGCATAGTTTGTTTTTCCGTTATGCTTACAGGCCAGCTTCGTGCACTTCCGATCATGTATATAGTGATCAATTTCTTGTATGTCATTATTGTCGGGGCATTTTCGGTTGTCACGTCATACATTTCATATGGAGTGGATGCGATAGAAATGTTTCTTGGCATAAGGATGTGGGAATTTTCCCCTTTCATGTGTGTGCTTAAAAATGTTTACTTCAGCGGAACGATGAAAGAGACGAAGAATGATTATTATTGTACAGGATATGATTTCTATGGAACGAAACTGATCATAATGTATGTGGCAGTAGCAGTTATACTTTATGCTGCAGCATTATTCCTTTACAAAAAAAGAAAGCTTGAGTCAGCCGGAAATTTAATATCTGTAGATGTGCTAAAACCGATCATTAAATGGGGAGGCGGCTGTATCATAGGTTATCTGCTTGCTGCTTTTATATCGGATCTGCTTCATACTGTAAAGGTAAATATAAATTTTTTCGGATATGTTATGATTTCACTTTTTATCGGAATAATAGTATTTCTTCTGGTGCAGATGCTTATTTTAAAGTCTTTTAAAGTTATAAAACGTAACGTGATAAAAGAAATCGGCTGTTTTACAGTCTTTATGGTAGTTTTGTTTGGCGGACTGTATTTAAATGCGGTCAGGCTTACAAATATAATACCGGATGAAAAAGATGTGGATCGTGTATATGTGTGTGTTGATTATAAAATGAAGCTTACAGGTGATGATATAAAAAAGGTAATAGAGACGCAGAAAATACTTATAGCACAAAAAGATAAATATTTTAAGCACAGAGATGATAATATGGACGATATTACTATTTCTTACAGACTTAAAAATGGTGAAACGATAAGCAGGAATTACAGCCTTCCGTCAGAGCATATGAAAACAGAAGATATATGTAAGAAAATAATAGAGGAAGAGAAAGAACCGAAAAACCTTTTAAAATACATTTTTTCTTTCAATCCGGATGAGGGAAAAGTATTAAGTGGAACGGCAGAAGAATATGACGAAGACTATGATCCGACACAGGACATCCAATTTGGACCAAAGGCAGCACAGGCTATATATGAGGCTCTTAAAAAAGATGCACAGGAAGGAAACATCCAAAAATATATAATAAGTTATTTATATGATGATTCAGCAAAGCAAAGATATAATTATAATATTTCACTAGACCTTCTGGTACCGGCAGGAACAGAGATGAGTGATGGCTACGCATTTTATGAGGACAGATTTCCGTGGCCGGTAAACAAAATCATTTCAGGCATGTCAGGCGGTTATATGCTGATGGATGACAGTTATAGTTATTCTTCATATCAGACAAGTGTAGGCTTTACATTTGGACCTGAGTGCAAAAATATAGTGCAGGCGCTTATTGATAATAAGATCATAGATTCAGAAGATGAATTAAAGATAATGGAAGATTAGTGGCAAAGTAGAAAAGTGGCAAATTTTTTGCCACTTTTATCATATAAATAAAATTGATTAATATTGTCAATGTGGTATAATATTTTAGTAAAGTCATGAAAAAGTTCATCACTTTAACAAATTAAATCAACATAAATAGGAGAATATATGAGCAAACCAGTAGTGGCAATAGTTGGACGTCCCAACGTTGGAAAATCGACACTTTTTAACGCTCTTGCGGGAGAACGTATATCAATAGTAAAGGACACACCGGGCGTTACAAGAGACAGGATATATGCAGATGTCTCATGGCTTGATTATAATTTTACACTTATAGACACGGGTGGAATAGAGCCTGATACAGGTGATGTCATACTTTCACAGATGAGGGAGCAGGCACAGATCGCCATAGACACGGCGGATGTTATCATATTTATAACAGATGTAAAACAGGGACTTGTTGATTCAGATTCAAAAGTGGCAGATATGCTGCGCAGATCCCATAAACCGGTTGTACTTGTTGTAAATAAAGTGGACAGCTTTGAAAAATACATGGCAGATGTATATGAGTTCTATAATCTTGGAATAGGAGAACCATATCCGATTTCAGCAGCTTCGCTTTTAGGATTAGGTGACATGCTTGATGAGGTAGTAAAATATTTCCCTGATTCATCAAAAGATGAAAAAGAGGATGAACGGCCTAAGGTAGCTATAATTGGAAAACCTAACGTAGGTAAGTCATCACTTATCAATAAACTTGCACAGGAAGATCGTGTTATAGTTTCAGATATAGCAGGAACGACAAGGGATGCGATAGATACAGATATTAAATACAATGGCAGGGAATATGTTTTTATCGATACTGCCGGACTCCGCAGAAAAAATAAAATAAAAGAAGATATAGAGCGTTACAGCATAATCCGTGCGGTTACAGCTGTGGAGAGGGCAGATGTTGTCATAATAGTTATTGATGCAACAGAAGGTGTTACAGAGCAGGATGCAAAAATAGCAGGAATTGCCCATGAGAGAGGAAAAGGAATCATCATCGCAGTCAATAAATGGGATGCCATCGAAAAGGACAATTCGACAGTCAAGAAGCATACAGAAAAGATAAGACAGATCTTAAGCTTCATGCCATATGCAGAGATATTATTTATATCAGCAAAGTCGGGACAGCGCCTGAATAAGATTTTTGAGATGATAGATATAGTTATAGAAAATAACTCAATGAGAGTAGCGACAGGTGTGTTAAACGAGATCGTTGCTGAGGCAGTGGCTATGCAGCAGCCGCCTACAGACAAAGGAAAACGTCTAAGAATTTACTATGTCACACAGGTGTCAGTAAAGCCTCCGACATTTGTTGTTTTCGTCAATGACAAAAATCTTATGCATTTTTCATACACAAGATATCTCGAGAACAGGATCAGGGATACTTTTGGATTCAGGGGTACAGCCCTGAAGTTTATTACCAGAGAGCGAAAGGAAGACGAATGATGATACTTGCCCGTATTTTGGCACTTGTCTGTGGATATTTTTTTGGAACATTCCAGACAGGATATATATATGGTAAATGCCATGGAATAGATATAAGGGAACATGGAAGCGGCAATTCTGGAACAACTAACACATTAAGGACACTGGGCTGGAAAGCCGGTGCAGTGACCTTTTTGGGAGATCTGTTTAAAGCGATCATTGTCGTTGTGATATTTCATTTCATATATATAAATACATATCCTGAATGTGTAAAATGCATAGAACTTTACGCTGGATTTGGAGCAGTACTCGGACATAATTTCCCTTGGTTTTTAAAATTTAAAGGCGGCAAGGGAATCGCATGTACAGCGGGTGTGATACTGGCTGTATGCCCTATCGCTGCACCGGTATGTCTTATACTTTTTGTCGGGGCTGTTGTCATAACAAGGTATGTCTCACTTGGATCGATTCTTGTTGTACTGGCATATCTTGTCCAGGCTGTTATATTTAATCATATGGGATGGCTTGGAATGACAGGAGCATATGCCGTAGAGTTTGATGTACTTGTGGCATGCTTTACAGCCATGGCTGTATGGAGACATAAAGCAAATATCAAAAGACTATTAAACGGAACAGAAAATAAATTTGGACAGAAAGCGGAATAGAAAATGGATAAAGTTGGAATAATAGGAGCAGGAAGCTGGGGAACTGCGCTTTCGCTTGTACTTGCAAATAATGGGCATTCGGTTGAAATATGGTCCATAGTAAAAGAAGAAATCGATATGTTAAAAGAAAAACACGAGCATGTCGATAAGCTTCCGGGAGTTAAGCTCCCGGACAGGGTTACTTTTACAACAGATCTTGGATCTGTAATAAAAAATAACGATATACTTGTACTGGCAGTACCTTCGGTTTATACACGGAGCACGGCAAAGAGCATGGCACCATATGTAAAGGATAAACAGATCATAGTATGCGTCGCAAAGGGAATCGAGGACGAAACTTTTATGACGATCTCGGATGTCGTGGAAAGTGAAATACCAAAAGCAGATGTAGCAGTTATGTGCGGACCATCACATGCAGAAGAGGTAGGACAGATGCTCCCTACTACAGTTGTAGCAGGCGCCAGAACAAGACAGACAGCAGAAACGGTACAGAATCTTTTTATGAATGATGTATTCCGTGTATACACAAGTCCTGATGTGCTTGGAATGGAGCTTGGAGGTTCGCTGAAAAACGTAATAGCACTAGCCGCAGGAATGGCTGATGGACTTGGATATGGAGATAATACAAAAGCAGCTCTTATCACAAGAGGTATAGCTGAGATCTCACGGCTTGCGATCAAAATGGGGGCAAAGCCGCAGACGATTGCAGGACTTACAGGAATAGGTGATCTTATCGTTACATGCGAGAGCAGACACAGCCGTAACCGCAAAGCAGGAATGCTTATGGGACAGGGATATACTATGGATGAAGCAACAAAAGAAGTAAAAATGGTAGTCGAGGGAATATATTCGGCAAAGGCAGCACTTGCCCTGGGAAAGAAATATAACGTAAGAATGCCTATAATAGAAGAAGTAAATAAAGTCCTGTTCGAAGACAAACCGGCAAAGGATGCTGTTCTGGAACTTATGAAAAGAGAAAAAAGAGCAGAACACAGTGAACTCGAATGGGAAAACTAAAACGGAGAAAATTATAATATGAATATAAAAATCAAAAAGCTGACAGACACAGCAGTATTACCTGCAAGAGGAAGTGAATATGCGGCAGGCTATGACCTGTATGCTGATTGCAAGGAAAGTATCACGATAGAACCTCATGAAACTGCAAAAATCGGAACAGGACTTTCGATGGAAATACCGGATGGATATTTCGGTGCAGTATTTGCAAGAAGCGGTCTTGCTTCAAAGCAGGGACTAAGACCTGCAAATTGTGTTGGAGTGTGTGACAGCGATTACAGAGGAGAATACATTGTGGCATTGCACAATGATTCACAGATAAAACAGATAATTAATCCCGGAGACAGAATTGCACAGCTTGTCGTAATGCCATATCTGGCAGTTACTTTTACCGAGTGTGATGAACTTTCGGAAACAAAAAGGGCGGCAGGAGGTTTTGGTTCAACCGGGAAAAATTAATAAATAACATCATAAGGAGGGTTTTTACTATGGAAAATCGAATTGTAAAATTTAAATCTAAAGAGAGTGGCACATTAAACTTACATGCAATTCCGGGACATTTTGCCACGACACATTCACATATCAATTATTATGTAGATGTCACAAGTATAAAGACGAGGGCTTCAGAAGCGAAGGAAGCCGCAAAAATATTGCAGACGAAGATGCCAAGAGGGGCTTACATTGATACGATCGTCTGTATGGACGGAACCCAGATGATAGGAGCTTTTTTAAGTGAAGAAATTGAAAAAGCAGGCATTATGTCAATAAATACACATGAGACTACATATGTTGTCGCACCGGAGATAAACAATGAAGGTCAGATGATATTCAGGGATAATAACAAAGGCGCAATAGCGGGAAAACATGTTGTGCTTCTTCTTGCGACTACGACGACAGGAGAGACAATAAAAAGAGCGCTTGAGTGTATAAGTTACTATGGCGGAGAAGTGGTCTGTGTGGCTTCGGTATTTTCTACGATTGATAATGTGGATGGAGTAGAGGTTGAAAAGCTTTTCGACAAGGATGATGTCATAAATTACGAAGCATATCCTGTCACTGATTGTCCATTCTGCAAAAAAGGACATAAAATAGAAGCAATGGTAAATGGTTTCGGATATTCAAAGCTCTAAAGGCTGTCAATTTTGCACTATTGGCAGGAAAAATATTAGAACATTTAACAAGGTTCGTCATTTTGACAACAACCCATATGATAATTTGTCGGATTGACGATAGCCAATTGAGGGATGATTTTGTATTATAAAGATACAAACAAACAAGGTGATTGTGAAGTCGATCACATATGATACGCAGGAGGTATTTTAAGAAATGGCAAGTTTATCATTAAAGAATATTTGCAAAGTATATTCAAACGGATTTGAAGCAGTTAAAGATTTCAACCTTGAGGTTGAAGATAAGGAGTTCATCATCTTCGTAGGACCATCTGGATGTGGTAAATCTACAACACTCCGTATGATCGCTGGTCTTGAGGAGATTTCTTCAGGAGAACTCATCATCGATGGAAAACTTATGAATGATGTAGAGCCAAAGGATCGTGATATCGCAATGGTATTCCAGAACTATGCTCTTTACCCACATATGACAGTATTTGATAACATGGCATTCGGACTTAAGCTTAGAAAAGTTCCAAAGGATGAGATCAAAGCTAAAGTTGAGGAAGCAGCAAGAATCCTTGACCTTGAGAAATTATTAGACCGTAAACCAAAAGCTTTATCAGGTGGACAGAGACAGCGTGTTGCCATGGGTCGTGCGATCGTTCGTAATCCTAAGGTATTCCTTATGGATGAGCCTTTATCAAACCTTGATGCAAAACTTCGTGTACAGATGAGATCTGAGATTTCTTCATTACATAACAGATTAGGTGCTACGATCATCTACGTTACACATGATCAGACAGAGGCTATGACACTTGGAACAAGAATCGTTGTTCTTAAAGATGGTGTTATCATGCAGGTAGACAGCCCACAGAAGCTTTACAATCAGCCAAACAACCTGTTCGTTGCAGGATTCATCGGATCACCACAGATGAACTTTGTAGATGCTCAGTGTGTTGTTGAGGGTGCTAAGGCTTCTCTTAAATTCGATAAATATCAGGTTGAGCTTCCAGCAGAGAAAGCTAAGAAATTGATTGATGGCGGATATGCAGGAAAGACAGTTGTATTCGGTATCAGACCAGAGGATATCTATGATTCAGATGAGCATCTTGAGAAATTTGCTGCATCTACAATCGAGGCAGATATTACAGGATACGAGTTACTTGGTGCAGAAGTATTATTATACTACTCACTTGCAGGAGCAAATATGACAGCAAGAGTAGATTCTGATACAGAAGCACGTTTCGGAGATCACATTAAACTTGCATTAGATCCAAGCAAGATTCATGTATTCGACAAAGAAACAGAATTGACAATTACAAACTAGTCATATAAAATTAAATAGTTGTAAATTAACTAGCCGGGTGTAGTTTTTACACCCGGTTTTAAATTTGAAAGTAACTATCCGGTTACAGTCAAATGCAGATTCACGGATATATATAGGGTGGATATATGGTTACAAATCAGAAAATTAAGAAAACATTGGATGAAATAAAGCAGATCACACAAAAAGAAGTATTACTTTATTCATCAAAAGCAAAATATGTAAGTGGGACAGATGAGGCAAAAGAAGATTATTCTATACTGGCAGAGAGGCTTATAGTCTCTGAAGAAGAATACATAATAGAAGAAAGCTGTGCAGCATTTGCAGTAGAAATAGATGGGGAACTTGAATACGTCATCATTATGCCAGATATACGGGATACTGTTGTTGGAAAGCTGGCAGCGTGTCAGATAAAAAATCTTGTCTTGGCAGAATCTGATCGATATGACAGAAATAATTTTATGCAGAATATAATTCTTGGCAATATGCTTAATGTCGATATCATTAATCGTGCCAAGAAATTACACATAGATAACAGACCAAGAGCAGTATATGTAATAGATACAGGAAAAAATAGCAATGAAATAGTACTTGAACTTGTCAAAAATCTCTCTAATTTAAAAGGGGGAGATTTTGTTGTGTCAGTTGATGAACATAGTGTTGTACTTGTAAAAGACGTAGGTGAGACTGACAGGCTTAAACTTGAAAGCAGGCTAAGAGAGACGGCTGACAGTCTGGTCGATAATATCCTTACAGAGGCAATGATAAAGGTCAGAGTCGGATACAGTAACTTAAATGATGCTCTTATAAAAATTGCAGATTCGTTCCAGGAAGCAAAACTTGCCCTTGAAGTAGGCAGGGTATTTTATGCGGAAAAGGAAGTTATATCATACGAGAAGCTCGGAATTGGAAGACTTATATATCAGCTGCCGATGAGCCTTTGTGAAATGTTTATCAGGGAAGTTTTCGGGGAAAATGTACCAGAGATCCTTGATGATGAGGAGGCTATGTCTACAATAGCAAAATTCTTTGAAAATAATCTTAATATTTCAGAGACGGCAAGGCAGCTTTATGTGCACAGAAATACATTGGTATATAGACTTGAGCGTATTGAAAAGGCGATAGGACTTGACATACGGACATTTGACGATGCAATGACGTTTAAGATCGCAACAATGGTACTTGCACATATTCGTGACAATAGAAGATAGAAGAGGAGACAGGTATGGCAGATAAACAAACATACGACGAGAGCAGTATAGCAATCCTTGAGGGACTCGAAGCGGTAAGAAAAAGACCCGGAATGTATATCGGAAGCGTTACAACAAAAGGTCTTAATCACCTTATATATGAAATAGTAGACAACTCTGTGGACGAACATCTTGCAGGAGCATGTGATACGATATGGGTTACACTTGAAAAAGATGGATCATGTACAGTTGAAGATAACGGACGTGGAATTCCGGTGGGGATGCATGCAAAAGGTGTATCGGCTGCACGAGTAGTATTTTCAACACTCCATGCAGGAGGAAAATTTGATAATTCTGTATACAAGACAAGCGGTGGACTTCATGGGGTTGGTTCTTCGGTAGTAAATGCACTATCAACATATATGGATGTCCAGATAAGCAGAGATGGTTATATACATCACGACCGCTATGAAAAAGGAGTTCCGACTGTAGAGCTTGAAAACGGACTTCTTCCTACTATAGGAAAGACAAAAAAGACAGGAACAAAAATTAATTTCCTGCCGGATCCGGAAATTTTTGAAAAGACGAGATTTAAGGAGGAGGACGTAAAAAACCGTCTGAAGGAAACAGCATACTTAAATCCAAATCTTACTATCATTTTCGAGGATAAAAGAGCTGCAGAAACAGAACACATAGAATATCATGAGCCGGAAGGGATAATAGGATTTGTAAAGGATCTGAATAAAAATATAGAAAAACTCCATGATGTAATATATTTCAGCGGCGAGAGCGAAGGGATAAAGGTTGAGGCTGCTTTTCAGTATACGAGTGAATTCCATGAAAATATTTTAGGATTCTGCAATAATATATACAATTCTGAGGGTGGAGCACATATTACTGGATTTAAGACAGCATTTACAGGAATAATCAATTCTTATGCCAGGGAGCTTGGAATATTAAAGGAAAAGGATGCTAATTTTAATGGAGCAGATGTGCGAAACGGAATGACGGCCGTTATATCGGTAAAACATCCCGATCCACGATTTGAGGGGCAGACAAAGACTAAGCTTGACAATCAGGATGCAAACCGTGCCACTGCAAAGGTCACAAATGACGAGGTACCTTTGTTTTTTGATAAAAATCTGGAAATATTAAAAACGGTTATAAGCTGTGCAGAAAAAGCAGCAAAAATCAGAAAAGCGGAGGAAAAAGCAAAAACAAATCTGCTTACAAAACAAAAGTTTTCATTTGATTCAAATGGAAAACTTGCAAACTGTGAGAGCCGTGATGCATCTAAATGCGAAATATTTATCGTTGAGGGAGATTCTGCCGGAGGCTCAGCCAAAATGGCAAGAAACCGTATGTATCAGGCTATAATGCCTATAAGAGGAAAAATCTTAAATGTTGAAAAGGCAAGTATAGACAAAGTGCTTGCAAATGCAGAGATAAAAACAATGATAAATGCGTTCGGCTGCGGTTTTTCGGAAGGATACGGCAATGACTTCGATATAGAAAAACTTCGTTATGATAAGATAATAATCATGGCCGATGCCGATGTTGATGGAGCACATATTTCAACACTTCTTCTTACGCTCTTCTTCAGATTTATGCCGCAGCTTATTTTGGAGGGACATGTGTATGTTGCAATGCCTCCTCTTTATAAGGTGATTCCGCAGAGAGGAGCGGAAGAATATCTTTATGATGATACAGCACTCGAAAAATACAGAAAAACACATAGCGGAGGCAGATTCACACTCCAAAGATATAAAGGTCTTGGAGAGATGGATGCTGAACAGCTTTGGGAAACAACACTAAATCCCGAGACAAGAATGTTAAAGAGGGTTGAGATAGAAGATGGCCGAGCTGCCAATGATGTGACATCACTCCTTATGGGAAGCGATGTTCCACCGAGAAAGGAATTTATATACACACATGCCAATGATGCGCAGCTTGATGTTTAGTATAGCGTTTTTAAATTAACTAAACCATATTACTTGCCTATTTTCCCGATAGCACATGCCAAAAATCCTCAGCGTAGCCCGCTACGCCTACGTTTTTTGACATGCACTTTCTGAAAAATATTCTGCGTAAATGGTTCAGTTATTTAGAAAACGCTATACTAGTATAGTTATATAATGGAGAAAAATAATGGATAATAATATAATTCAGACTGAATATTCAGATTTGATGAAAAAATCATATATTGATTATGCTATGAGTGTTATAATCGCACGTGCGCTTCCGGATGTAAGAGACGGATTAAAGCCGGTTCAAAGAAGAACACTCTATGATATGCATGAGCTGGGAATAAAATACGATAAGCCATATAGAAAGAGTGCACGTATCGTCGGAGATACGATGGGTAAATATCATCCGCACGGTGATTCATCGATCTATGATGCCATGGTAGTGATGGCACAGGAATTTAAAAAAGGGCTTCCACTTGTAGACGGACACGGAAATTTCGGTTCTATTGAAGGTGATGGTGCGGCTGCGATGCGTTACACGGAGGCACGCCTTGCGAAGGTCACACAGGAGGCATACCTTTCAGATCTCGATAAGAATGTGGTTGATTTTATACCTAATTATGATGAAACTGAAAAAGAACCTGAGGTTTTGCCGGTAAAGGTGCCTAATCTGCTCATAAACGGAGCGGAGGGTATTGCTGTAGGAATGGCGACAAGCATACCACCACATAACCTTGGTGAAGTTTTGGATGGTGTCATAGCATATATGAAAAATCCTGATATAACTACAGGTGAGATGATGCAGTATATACCTGGACCGGATTTCCCGACAGGAGGTATAGTTGCAAATAAAGATGACCTTCCTGCGATATATGAAAGCGGTCAGGGAAAAATTAAAATCCGTGGAAAAGTTGAGGTCGAAAAAGGAAAAGGTGGAAAAGACCGCCTTGTCATAACAGAGATACCATACACTATGATCGGTGCAAATATCGGAAAATTTTTGAATGATGTGTATGGACTTGTAGAGTCGAAGACAACAAACGATATAGTAGATATAACTAACCAGTCTTCAAAAGAGGGAATAAGGATCGTACTTGAATTAAAAAAAGGTGCAGATGTTGAGGCGCTTAAAAATCTTTTATATAAAAAGACGAAGCTTGAAGATACATTCGGTGTAAATATGCTTGCGGTAGCAGACGGAAGACCGGAGACAATGGGGATTATCCCCATAATAAAGCATCATGTAAATTTCCAGTATGAGATCACAAGGAGAAAGTATGAAACACTTCTTGCAAAGGAAAAGGAAAAAGAAGAGGTGCAGGAAGGTCTTATAAAGGCATGCAATGTCATAGACCTTATTATAGAAATCTTAAGAGGAAGCCATGATCTTAAGATGGCGAAGGCATGTCTTATTAACGGAGAGACAGAAGGAATCAGATTTAAGTCAAAAGCATCAGAGGGAATGGCTAAGCAGCTGTGTTTTACAGAGCGTCAGGCATCTGCAATACTTGAGATGAGACTGTACAAGCTTATAGGACTTGAGATCGAGGCTCTCATAAAAGAACATGAGGAGACTATTGCAAGGATAGCGGAATATACAGATATTCTTGCAAACAGGTCATCAATGGCAAAAGTTATAATAAAACAGATAAAGTCTTTCAGAAAGGAATATTCGCATGAAAGAAGAACTGTCATAGATAACTTAAAAGAAGCAGTCATTGTAAAAAAAGCAATAGAAGAAACAGACGTTGTATTTCTTATGGATAGATTCGGATACGCCAAAACTGTTGATAAATCTGTATATGAGAGGAATAAGGAGACAGCTGATTCGGAAAATAAATATATTTTCAAAGTAAAAAACACAGGTAAAATCTGTATTTTTACAAGCACAGGGGATCTGCATATCATAAAAGTACTTGATCTTCCATACGGAAAATTCAGGGACAAGGGAACTCCTATAGATAATGTAAGCAATTATGACAGCAGCAAGGAAAACTTTGTCTGCATATGTCCGCTTGAGGCTATCATGGATAAGAAAGTGCTCTTTGCAACAAAGACAGCTATGATAAAGCTTGTTTCAGGAAGTGAATTTGATGTGAGCAGGAAAACATCGCTTGCAACAAAATTGTCTGATGATGATGAAATAGTTTATATAGGTGTTGTGGATGAAACACAGACAATGGTAATGCGCACTGTAAAAGAAGTATTTCTTAGAATATCATGTGACACAATTCCTGAAAAGAAAAAGGCTGCTGTGGGAGTAAGAGGCATGCGCCTTGAAAGAAATGATGAACTGAAAAATGTATATATTTTATCAGACGATGACAGTGTTGAGGTTGAGGTTAAAGGAAAACAGATTGCATTAAACAGACTTCACATTGCAAATAGAGATACAAAAGGCGTAAAAAAATAGGTGTGGAAGTATCCACACCTATTTTGAATATTCAAATTTATAAAAATGGATGAAAGGAAATATATGAAAGCAATTTTATTTGATCTTGATGGAACACTTATTGATTCTTCGGAAGGGATTACAAAGTCAGCACAGTATGCTCTGGCGCATTTCGGTATAGATGAGCCGGATTTAACGAAAATATATTTTTTTATAGGACCACCACTTATAGACACATTTATGAACCACTATGGATTTTCAAGGGAACAGGCTGTGGAGGCAGTGGCGGTATACAGGGAAAGATATCATAAAGTGGGAATATTTGAGTGCTCACTTTACCCGGGCGTAAAAGAATGTATAGAAGAACTTAAAAGACAGGGATATATGATAGGGATGGCATCATCAAAGCCGGAAGAATCATGCAGGCGTATACTTGAACATTTTGGCATACTCGGGCTATTTGATGATGTAGTTGGGGCAACTATGGATGGACGCATTGATACAAAAGAGGAAGTACTTAATGAAGTAATGCGCAGATGGAGTGAAATCCCAAAAGAAGAAATGTGTCTGATCGGAGACACGATGTTTGATATAGATGGAGCTAATATGGTCGGAGTGCCAAGCATAGCGGTAAGCTTTGGTTTTGGAAATGTGGATGAGATGCTAAAAGCCGGTGCAAAGACGGTGATCGATGATCTTAGGGAGCTTCCGGCCAAAATAAAAGAAATTTTTCAGAGGTAAAAGGATTTAATGGAGAACAGATTAAGATTAAGAACGGTTATATGGGAGATAATTTTTCCATTGGTGCTTTATTATATAGCATTTTTAAGCACTATGTATTTTATATTTGCATTCATAGGCAGGTCTTCTGCAACATATATGGTGGCACAGATAATCGCAGCTGCAGTTACAATTCCTCTTATGTATTTTGCAAGTTATAAACCAACGCAGGAGGCATTTTCTGGAAAACCGCACATATCAAAAGAGCTTGGTATAAATATTATATATATCGTGGTTATAACGCTTCTTATATCACTTGCGCTAAATAATATAATCTCAATGACACCTCTTGTTCGGATGTCGGGTGGATATGCGCAGGCAAATGAAAATTTTTATGGAAGTACGCTGATGCTTGAGCTTATAGGTTCGGCGATTCTTTCTCCGATAATGGAAGAACTGGTATTCAGAGGCATTGTGTTTGGAAATCTTAGGAAGATCACGAGTACAGGTACTGCGATTTTTTTATCGGCATTTTTGTTTGGAATTGTACATTTTAACATAGTACAGTTCATATATGCATTTCTGTTTGGGATAGTACTTGCACTATTCATGTATAAATCAGGTCATATGTATGCTGCGATGGTAGGTCATATCGCAGCAAATGCATTTGCAGTATTACGGACGGAATGTAATATTTTAACTTGGACGATGGATGGCAGTGCAGTGGCATGGACATTATCGATCATATTGCTTGTAGTAGGAAGTATGATTCTAGGGTATTATGTAAAAAGAAAAATCACAGGATAAAAGCACACACAATTTAGACACAATTTAAAAATAACTGTTTATAGAACACTTCTAAATGAAAAAAGTTTAGGAACACACTCCGCTATAATTGTGCTAAAACATACTATTTATGCAGAAAAAATAAACAATTGTCAGAAAATAGACTTTATAAAATTAAGTTGTCAAATAATCAGACAATAGCCAAAAAATTCCTATTTACTTTAGTGTGACATAGTTGTAAAATCATAATCAAGAAATGATTCACTTCTAAAAAGATATTCGTAAACTTAAAATGCTGTACAAAACAGCAGATTTACACTAGGAAAGGATGAACCTATGAGCACACAGTGGAATGAGAGCACAGCCACAGCAAAGGGATTGTATGATCCCCAGTTTGAACACGACAACTGTGGAATCGGTGCAGTAGTAAATATCAAGGGAATTAAGACACATGAGACAGTCGAGAATGCTTTAAAGATCGTTGAAAACTTAAAGCACAGAGCCGGAAAAGATGCCGACGGAAAGACCGGAGACGGTGTTGGTATCCTGCTTCAGATATCTCATAAGTTTTTTAAGAAGGTTACAAAGCCATTAGGAATAGAATTAGGAGATGAGAGAGACTACGGTGTAGGAATGTTTTTCTTCCCTAATGATGAATTCAAGACTATACAGGCAAAGAAAATGCTTGAAGTAATCGTAGAAAAGGAAGGACTTGAGTTCCTCGGATGGAGAGAGGTGCCTACAGAGCCGGATAAGCTTTCGCAGAAGGCAAGAGATTGTATGCCTTGCATCATGCAGTGTTTCGTAAAGAGACCTGAGGGTGTAGAAAGAGGTCTTGAGTTCGACAGAAAGCTCTATGTAGCAAGACGTGTATTTGAACAGTCAAACGACAATACATATGTAGTTTCATTCTCAAGCAGAACGATCGTATACAAAGGAATGTTCCTTGTTGAGCAGCTCAGACAGTTCTTTATGGATCTGCAGGATCCTGATTACGAGTCAGCTATCGCAACAGTACATTCAAGATTCTCAACAAACACAAATCCAAGCTGGGAGAGATCACATCCAAATAGATTTATCGTACATAACGGAGAGATAAACACTATCCGTGGTAATTCTGATAAGATGTCAGCCCGTGAGGAAAATATGGAGTCACCGAAACTTAAAAAGGAGTTCCAGAAGGTACTTCCTGTTATCAATGCAGAGGGTTCTGACTCGGCAATGCTCGATAACGCATTAGAGTTTCTTGTGATGAGTGGTATGGAGCTTCCTCTTGCTGTTATGATCATGATTCCGGAGCCATGGGCAAACAACTCTATCATGACACAGAAGAAAAAAGACTTCTATCAGTATTATGCGACAATGATGGAACCATGGGATGGACCGGCATCTATCATTTTCTCAGATGGAGATATGATGGGCGCAGTACTTGATCGTAACGGACTCCGTCCATCACGTTACTATGTAACAGATGATGATTATCTTATCCTTTCATCAGAGGTCGGTGTACTTGAGATAGATCCTACAAAGATCGTGAAAAAAGATCGTCTCCGTCCTGGAAAAATGCTTCTTGTTGATACAGTAGCAGGAAGGATCATTGATGATGACGAACTTAAAGAAAGATATGCAGACAAGCAGCCATATGGTGAATGGATTGACAGATATATGATCAATCTCAAAGACTTAAAGATCCCGAACCAGAGAGTACCGGAGTACACAAAGGAAGAACGCCAGAGAATGCAGAGAGCCTTCGGATACACATATGAATCACTTAAGGATTCAATCCTTCCTATGGCAAAAAATGGTGTTGAAGGAACAGCTGCCATGGGTACAGATACACCACTTGCTGCGTTATCAGGAAACAGAGAGCCTTTGTTTAACTACTTTAAACAGCGTTTTGCACAGGTTACAAATCCGCCTATTGATTCGATCCGTGAGGAAGTTGTAACATCGACAACACTTTACATCGGTGATGCAGGCAACGTACTTGAGGAAAAACCTGAAAACTGCCGCGTTCTTAAGGTAAACAACCCGATCCTTACAAACACTGACCTTATGAAGATCAAAAACATCAAGGCTGATGGATTTAAGGTAGAAGTCATTCCTATTATATATTATAAGAATACAAGTCTTGAGAAAGCAGTAGACAGACTTTATATAGAAGCTGACCGTGCATACAGGGACGGAGCTAATGTGATCATCCTCTCAGACAGAGGTGTGGATGAGAACCATGTTGCAATCCCTTCACTGCTTGCAGTTTCTGCATTGCAGCAGTATCTTGTAAAGACAAAAAAGAGAACATCACTTTCTCTTATTCTTGAGTCAGGTGAGCCAAGAGAGGTACATCATTTTGCAACACTCCTTGGATTCGGTGCAAGTGCAATAAATCCATATCTGGCACAGGATACTGTAAAACAGCTTGTTGATGAGCATATGCTCGACAAAGATTATTATGCAGCTATCGATGATTATAACCATGCTATCATCACAGGCATCGTAAAGATCGCAGCCAAAATGGGTATTTCAACGATCCAGTCATACCAGGGTTCAAAAATCTTTGAGGCCATAGGTATCGACAAGAGTGTTATTGACAAATACTTCACAAATACAGTAAGTCGTATCGGTGGAATCACACTGCATGATATTGAGAATGATGTAAATACACTGCATTCAGCAGCATATGATCCACTTGGACTTGAGACAGACGTGACACTTGACAGCAAGGGACGCCACAAAATGAGAAGCGGAGCAGACGATCATCTTTACAATCCTGCTACGATCCATCTTCTCCAGCAGTCTACACAGCGCGGTGACTATGAAATGTTTAAACAGTATACAGCACTTGTTGATGAGGAAGAAAAAAATACAAACCTTCGTGGACTTATTGATTTTAATTATCCGAAGAAAGGTGTTAAGCTTGAGGATGTTGAGAGTGTTGATTCTATCGTGACACGCTTTAAGACAGGAGCCATGTCGTACGGATCGATTTCAAAGGAAGCACATGAGACACTTGCTATTGCTATGAATCATCTTCATGGTAAATCAAACACAGGAGAAGGCGGAGAGGACAAGGATCGTCTTACCATAGGAAAAGACGGAAAGAACCGCTGCTCAGCAATCAAGCAGGTTGCATCAGGACGTTTCGGTGTCACAAGCAGATATCTGACAAGTGCTCAGGAAATACAGATCAAGATGGCACAGGGTGCAAAGCCTGGTGAAGGTGGACATCTGCCGGGCAAGAAAGTATATCCTTGGATTGCAAAGACAAGACTTTCAACACCGGGAGTGGCACTTATATCACCACCACCACACCATGATATTTATTCTATCGAGGATCTTGAGCAGCTTATATTCGATCTTAAAAATGCCAATAGAGATGCAAGGATTTCTGTAAAACTTGTATCAGAGGCAGGTGTCGGAACGGTCGCAGCAGGTGTTGCAAAAGCAGGAGCACAGGTAGTACTTATCTCGGGATATGACGGCGGAACAGGAGCTGCACCAAGCAGTTCTATACATAATGCCGGACTTCCATGGGAGCTTGGACTTGCAGAGACGCATCAGACACTCCTGATGAATGGTCTTAGAAATAAAGTAAGGATAGAGACAGACGGAAAGCTTATGAGCGGACGTGATGTTGCAATCGCAGCATGTCTTGGAGCAGAAGAATTCGGTTTTGCCACAGCTCCGCTTGTTACAATGGGATGTGTAATGATGCGTGTATGTAACCTTGATACATGTCCTGCCGGAATTGCAACACAGAATCCTGAACTGCGTAAGCGTTTTGCAGGAAAGCCTGAATATGTAGAGAATTTTATGCGCTATATCGCACAGGAACTTCGTGAGTACATGGCAAAGCTTGGAGTAAAGACCGTAGATGAACTCGTAGGTCGTGGAGATCTCTTGAAGAAGCGCGAAAACTTAAGCGAGAAACAGTCAAAGATCAACCTTGACTGCATCTTAAATAATCCATTTGACGGAAGAAAGCAGAAAGTTATCTTTGATCCAAAGCAGGTATATGATTTTGAACTTTCAAAGACAAAGGATATGACAGAAATCCTTACACAGCTTAAGAGTGCGCTTGAGAATAAACAGAAACGTGCTATCGAGATCGAGGTAACAAACATAAACAGATCACTCGGAACAATATTTGGTTCAGAAATAACAAAGAAATATGACGATACTCTTGATGATGACACATACGTTATCAAGTGTAATGGTGCAGGAGGACAGAGCTTCGGAGCATTTATCCCTAAGGGACTTACACTTGAACTTGTCGGAGATTCCAACGATTACTTCGGAAAAGGTCTTTCAGGTGGAAAACTTATCGTTTACCCACCAACAGGAGTTAAATTCGAAAAAGATGAAAACATCATCATCGGAAACGTAGCACTTTACGGAGCAACAAGCGGCAAGGCATTCATAAATGGTGTTGCAGGAGAACGTTTCTGCGTAAGAAATTCAGGCGCAACAGCTGTAGTAGAGGGTGTCGGTGATCACGGATGCGAGTATATGACTGGCGGACGTGTTGTAATCCTCGGAAAAACCGGAAAAAACTTCGCAGCTGGTATGAGCGGTGGAATAGCATATGTTCTTGATGAAGAAAATGATCTCTACATGAGAACAAACAAATCAATGGTATTTACCGAAGAAGTATCAAACAAGTACGATGTATTAGAATTAAAAGAAATGATAAAAGAGCACGTGACACTTACAAACTCTGAAAAGGGTAAAGAGATACTTGATCATTTCAGCGAATATCTTCCAAAATTTAAGAAAGTTATCCCATACGATTATAACCGTATGCAGATGGCAATCGTACAGATGGAAGAAAAAGGTCTTAATGCAGAGCAGGCACAGATCGAGGCATTTTATGCCAGCACGAGAGCATAGGAGGGCAGATAGCAATGGGAAAACCAACAGGATTTATGGAATATGAAAGATGTGAAGCCGGCTCCATAGAGCCAAAGGAGCGTATTAAAAATTTTAATGAGTTCCATATATTTCTTTCAAAGGAAAATCAGCAGAAGCAGGCTGCCCGCTGCATGGACTGTGGTGTACCATTCTGCCAGGCAGGAGCAACGATAGCAGGCATGACATCAGGATGTCCTCTTCACAACCTTGTACCGGAGTGGAATGATCTTGTATACACAGGAAACTGGGAGCAGGCGTACAACCGCCTGCACAAGACAAATAACTTCCCGGAGTTTACATCAAGAGTATGTCCTGCACTCTGTGAGAAAGCATGTACATGTGGACACTGGGGAGAACCCGTGTCTGTAAGAGATAATGAGCATGGTGTCATAGAGACAGCTTATAAAAACGGTTACGCAGGACCAAAGCCTCCAAAGGTAAGAACCGGCAAAAAGGTTGCAGTCATAGGTTCAGGTCCTTCAGGACTTGCAGCAGCAGACCAGCTGAACCAAAGGGGTCATGAGGTTACTGTATATGAGAGAGAGGATCGTATTGGCGGACTCCTCATGTATGGCATCCCGAATATGAAACTGGAAAAAAATATAATTGACCGCAAGATCAATATAATGAAAGAAGAAGGCATTAAGTTTATTACAAACTGTAATGTCGGGAAAGATATAAAGCCGGCAGAGCTTTACAAAGAGTATGACAGGGTGATCCTTTGCTGCGGAGCTAAAAATCCAAGAGATATAAAGGCTGACGGAAGAGATGCAAAGGGAATATATTTCGCAGTGGACTATCTTACACAGAACACAAAGAGCCTTTTAAACTCTGGTCTTAAGGATGGTAAATTTGTTTCTGCAAAAGGAAAAAACGTTGTTATCATCGGTGGTGGAGATACAGGAAATGATTGTGTGGGAACAGCAATCCGTCAGGGTGCAAAATCAGTCACACAGCTTGAGATGATGCCTTGTCCACCGGCAGAGCGTGCTGCAAATAACCCATGGCCTGAATGGCCAAAGGTCTTAAAGACTGATTACGGTCAGGAAGAGGCTATCGCAATGTTCGGTCACGATCCTCGTATTTACAAGACAACTGTAAAAGAGTTCCATAAGGATAAAAACGGAAACTTAAAAGAACTTACGATAGTAAGCCTTGAGAGCAAAAAGGATGAGAAAACAGGCAGATTCATGATGGTTCCTGTAGAAGGGACAGAAAAGAAAATTCCTGCTGAACTTGTACTTATCGCAGCAGGCTTCCTCGGAACAGAAAGCTATGTGGCAAAGGCATTTGGAGTAGAACTAAATGCAAGAACAAATGTAGCGACAGCTGAGGGAAGCTATGCAACAAATGTAAAAAATGTATTTGTAGCCGGAGATAACCATCGTGGACAGTCACTTGTAGTATGGGCTATCCGTGAAGGCCGTGAGGCAGCAAGAGAGGTGGACGAGAGCCTTATGGGTTACTCATATCTTTCAGTGCAATAACTGGTAAAAGCATTTTTCCTTATTAAATTTTATTTCATACACTTTATATTAAAAATCCCGGTGCATTGCACCGGGATTTTTGAAATCTGATTATTGGTCTGATAATTCATATTGTAGTTTTTTTACTTCTTCAAGAGGGAGACCTGTATAAAATGAAATGTCTTCTAATGAAATCTTATTGGCAGCAATCATACGCTTTGCATTTTCTTTTTGATTAATTTCTATACCAATTTCTTTTCCAATCTCTTTTCCGATTTTTTCTCCAAGTTTTTTGCCCTCATTAAGTTTATCAAGATAAGCTAGTTGCAAGTTCATATACTGTACCCTCCATTTCTTACTGTGCCGGGCATCTTCAACAGCGACAGACAGCTCTTTTGTGAATGCGTCTTCGGGTTTATTTCCGTCAATAAAATCCAGAAGAGTTTTTAGGTCAGGACTGATATCATCCATGATGCCTTTTGTGTTGAGGATGATCTTTTTTGCACCATCATTTAGCCTGAGTGCATGATCTTCAATGCAGATATTTTCAAAAGAGTAATAGTGTCTGCCAAGTTTGAATAGATCGAAAGTACATACGAATATGACTATGTTATTCTTAAGCTCATTATAGTCCTGACCTTTTTCAATTAGATCAAGGTCGATGAGATCCTGATAATAGCGCATGCGCTTTGGCTGATCAGGCTTTGAGATATTTTGCATTTCAATGTTGTAGACGGTGTTTTCACCATCGTCTACATATACATCAAGACGTATGCTCTTTGCTTTTATATCAAGATTAATGACTTCCTGAATTTTTGGATATTCTATGTGATCAATCTTTATGCCAAGTATGGTTTCCAAAAACGGCTTGCAGTATTTGGCTTGCCGCATGATGATACCGAACATGAAGTCATCGCTGATGGTAAGATCTTCGTACCTCTTAATTTTGCTAGTTTCTGTTGATTCTGGTGTTTTAATTTTGTGATTATTGTTATTCTTTGTCATCTTTATATCCTCCGGAATAAGAAGGAAACATCTGACATTGATAATATATATGTATTTTAGCACGAGTACTCAGGCAAATACAATACATATTTGTCGGATGGTCCCCATGTTTTAAAGTAAAAAATGTGTTGATGGTAATGTGAAATTTTAATTTGATGTAAATTAATAAATTGGGATATATTGAATAATTTCATGCAATAAAAAACATAATACTATAAAAATAAAAGAATTGAAAGATATGGATAGTATATCTTATATTGATGAAAAATTCAATACAAACAGGCAGTACAAATATATCATAAAATGAAAATATAACAGATAGAAATATGAGTTATATATCTACTTTGATATAGATAAAATCTATGGCTGACGATAAGGAAAAAATAATTTACAACAGTAAATACATACCATATAATATTGTTGTTGCTTAAAAAGACAAGGCAATACATCATCTGGCAGGCACAGGCAGAGGGGAAATATTTAATGCGTGTGTAGTTTACATGGAGGATAATATGAAAGTTTCACAGATACATAATGAAAAAAAACAGTCTCTTTCTTTTGAGATTTTTCCACCGAAAAAAGAAGAGGATTTTAAAAATATAGATGAAATGCTTGGCATACTATGTGAGTGCAATCCTGAATACATAAGCGTTACATTTGGAGCGGGCGGAAGCTCCAACAATAACAAAACTATCGAAATTGCAAAGAAGATTAAAAATGAATACCATGTTGAGCCGGTAGTCCATCTTACATGTCTTTGCTATGACAAAAATGAAATAGATGATTTTTTAAATATTCTTGGAGCAGAAGGCATAGAAAATATTCTGGCACTACGTGGGGATAGAAATCCAAATGTTCCGGCAAAATCAGATTTTTTACATGCGAGTGACCTTGTAAAATATGTAAGAAAAACAACAGGAGACAGATTCTGCATAGCAGGAGCATGCTATCCTGATGTTCATCCAGAGTCGGCGGGAAGAAATGATGACATACAGAATTTAAAGAAAAAAGTCGATGCAGGAACAGATATACTTCTATCACAGCTTTTCTTTGATAATGACACATTTTTTAAGTACGTGGATGACTGCCGGCTTGCAGGCATAGAGGTTCCTATCGTTCCAGGAATTATGCCTTGTATAAATGCAGCGCAGATCAAGAGAATGGTTGATATGTGTGGAGCAAAATTTCCTGAGAAGTTTAAAAAGATCGTACATAGATATGGTGATGATAAAGAGGCTCTTTTTGATGCAGGAATGTCATACTGCCAGAGCCAGATAATAGAGCTTCTTGCAAATGATGTCGAGGGTATCCATCTTTACACAATGAACAATGTAAAGGTTGCGAAGAGGCTGACAGAAGGCATAAAAAATCTTATATAATAATTTGAAATATAAAAAAGACATTCTATTCTATATGATTATGGAACAGGATGTCTTTTTGTGGTATTATAGTAACATAAATTTGAAATCCCTGTATTTTATTTTGCTGGTACAGCATTTATAATTATGTATGCGGGAAGCTTAAATAAGTAAATGAAACGGAGAGATGATGAGTAAGACAGTATTTTTTGACATTGATGGTACATTGTGGGATGAAAGGATGAACATCCCGGACAGTACAATAGAAGCCATTGCAGCGTTAAAAGCAAATGGACATAGAGCATTCTTATGTACAGGCCGTGCCAGAGCAAGTGTCAATTCTGATAAATTATTAAATATGGGTTTTGATGGGATGATCGCAGCCTGTGGAAACTATATAGAAATGGATGATAAAGTTATCTACGAAAAAGATTTAAGCTGCGATATGGTAGAAAAGATAATAAGAGTGTTATCCGAGTGCAGGATGCCTGTTGTATTGGAAGGTTCTACGGATTACTGGATCGATGATGAAGGATTTGAGGATGATCCATATGTAGATTATCTGTTTGAGTCACTCGGAGAGCATGCGCATATAATAAGAGGATATGAGGGAGACATAAGAGTAAACAAGTTCTCGGCAGATATAATAGACGGAACTGATTATGAGCGTGTGAAAAAAGAATTTTCAGATGATTTTCTTATCCTTGAGCATGAAGAAAATGTTGTTGAATTTGTACCGAAGGGAACTTCAAAGGCTACAGGCATCAAATGGTTGTGCGGACATTTAAATATCCCTCTGGAGGATACATTTGCGATTGGAGACAGTGTAAATGACATAGAGATGCTTCAGAGCGTAGGATGTGGGATTGCAATGGGGAATGCGACACCACCGGTGAAAGAGATAGCAGATTATGTTACGACAGATATAATGAAGGATGGGGTAAAAAATGCACTCATTCATTATGGACTTATATAGTTTTCTTCTATGATATTTATGCCGACATGGATACAGATAAAATATCATGGTACAAGCCTTAATAAGGCAGATGTGGTTACGTCATTCCCAGGTAATTTGGATTTATGCGGTGGATGCCAGTCATAAATGCAAACATCATTATATAAAATAAATATAAAAATGAAATATCACTGTTGACATTAAAATTCAATAGTGATATTTTATTTACAGAAAGAAAATTAGCACTCGAAAGAAATGAGTGCTAACAAAGATAAAAGGAGGCAATATAATGAAATTAGTTCCATTATCAGACAGAGTAGTATTAAAACAGTTAGAAGCAGAAGAGACAACAAAATCAGGAATTATCCTTACAAGTTCAGCACAGGAGAAACCACAGGAGGCTGAGGTTATAGCAGTAGGACCTGGCGGAACAGTAGATGGAAAAGAAGTAAAAATGCAGGTTAAAGAAGGTCAGAAGGTTATATATTCTAAATATGCAGGAACAGAAGTTAAACTTGACGGACAGGAATACATTATCGTAAGACAGAATGATATCCTTGCAGTAGTTGAATAAAATAAATCAGATCATATATCAATTAAAGAATAAAAAAGAAAGGTCGAATAAATCATGGCAAAGGAAATTAAATATGGCTCAGAAGCCAGAGCAGCACTTGGTGCAGGCGTAGATAAATTAGCAAATACAGTAAGGGTTACACTTGGACCAAAAGGAAGAAACGTAGTACTTGACAAAGCATACGGCGCACCGCTTATCACAAACGATGGTGTTACGATCGCAAAAGAAGTAGAGCTTGAGGATGCTTTCGAAAACATGGGAGCACAGCTTGTTAAAGAAGTTGCCACAAAAACAAATGACGTAGCAGGAGATGGAACAACAACAGCTACAGTCCTTACACAGGCAATGGTTCAGGAAGGTATGAAAAACCTTGAAGCAGGAGCTAACCCGATAGTTCTCCGCCGTGGTATGAAGAAAGCTACAGACAAAGCTGTAGAGGCACTCAAAGAGATGAGCCAGAAAGTTAAAGGAAAAGAGCAGATCGCTAAGGTTGCTGCTATTTCTGCAGGTGATGAGGAAGTCGGTAATCTCGTAGCAGACGCTATGGAGAAGGTTACAAACGATGGTGTGATCACAATTGAAGAGTCAAAGACAATGCAGACAGAGCTTGACCTTGTAGAAGGTATGCAGTTTGACCGTGGATATCTTTCAGCATATATGTGTACAGATATGGATAAGATGGAAGCAGTACTTGATGATCCATATATCCTTATCACAGACAAGAAGATTTCAAACATTCAGGAAATACTCCCATTACTTGAGAAGATCGTTCAGGCTGGAGCAAGACTTCTCATCATCGCAGAAGATGTTGAGGGAGAGGCTCTTACAACACTTATTGTAAATAAACTCCGTGGAACATTCAACGTGGTAGCAGTTAAGGCTCCTGGATATGGTGACAGAAGAAAAGCAATGCTTGAGGATATCGCAGTTCTTACAGGTGGTCAGGTAATAAGCTCTGATCTTGGACTTGAACTTAAGGATACTACTCTTGATATGCTTGGACGTGCAAAATCTGTTAAAGTCCAGAAAGAGAACACAGTGATAGTTGATGGTGCCGGAGATAAGGATGCTATCGCAGGAAGAGTAAGCCAGATCCGTGGACAGATAGATGAGACAACATCTGAGTTCGATAAAGAAAAATTACAGGAGCGTCTTGCAAAGATGGCTGGCGGTGTAGCAGTTATCCGTGTAGGTGCCGCAACAGAGACAGAGATGAAAGAAGCAAAACTTCGTATGGAAGATGCCTTAAACGCTACAAGAGCAGCAGTAGAGGAAGGAATCATCGCAGGTGGTGGATCTGCATACATCCACGCATCAAAGAAAGTTGCAGAGCTTGTTAATACATTAGAGGGAGACGAAAAGACAGGTGCAAAGGTTATCCTTAAAGCACTCGAGGCTCCACTTTACTACATCTCTGCAAACGCAGGACTTGAAGGAGCAGTTATTATCAACAAAGTAAAAGAGTCAGCTCCTGGAACAGGCTTCAATGCAGCTACAGAAGAGTATGTAGACATGGTTGAGAGCGGAATCCTTGATCCTGTAAAGGTAACAAGAAGTGCATTACAGAATGCAACATCAGTAGCTTCAACACTTCTCACAACAGAGTCAGCAGTAGCTACGATCAAAGAGGACACTCCAGCAATGCCAGCAGGTGCCGGTGCCGGAATGGGAATGATGTAATCGTAGACAATGAGGAAAATAAAAAATCAGAGGCAAGCTTGCTTGCCTCTGATTTTTTATTTGACGAATGTCCGGATATGAGCAAGTAGCACAAAAGTGCGGATTGCGAATATACCAAACTTACTATATAATAGGAATGATATGAAAACGTATATTTAGAAGCATTTCAGGAGAGAGTATAATGAGAATTTCAATTGTAAGACACGCAGATCCAGATTATGATATAGATTCGCTTACAGATACAGGCTGGAAAGAGGCCGAACTGGCGGCAGATTATTTGTCAAAGATCAACGTAAAAGCATTTTATGTATCACCGCTTGGCAGAGCACAGGATACAGCAGGATGTACATTAAAAAAGATGGACAGGCAGGCAGAAACATATGACTGGCTCAGGGAATTTGATGCCCAGATAAATCGACCGGACATCCCGGATGGAAAGACGATCTGCTGGGACTGGCTTCCGGCAGATATGGAAAAAGACAGACAAAATTATGATAGTTTTGGATGGGCAGACACAGATATAATGAGAGCAGGCAATGTAAAGGAAAAATACGAAATAGTCTGTCAGGGACTAGATGATGTCTTAAAAAAACATGGTTATGAAAGAGAAGGGATGCATTATAGGGTTGTAAAACCCAATAATGATACAATAGTATTTTTCTGTCATTTCGGAGTGGAATGTGTATTATTAAGTCATCTTATCAACGTATCACCTATGATCTTATGGCATGGATTTTGTGCACTCCCTTCGTCGATCACAAGTATATACACGGAGGAAAGAAGACCAGGGATAGCAAGCTTTAGGATAAATGAATTTGGAAGCACAGCACATTTATATGCTGCAGACCGGAAACCATCGTTTTCTGCAAGATTTTGTGAGTGCTATGCAAATACTGATGAAAGACATGATTAAATCAGTATAAAAGATATTATAAGCAGTAAGGAGAAAAGAATGACAGCAGTATTAGAAAAATTTGAAAAATATCTGGAACAGATAAATATATTGGAAAGGGCAGCAGACACGATATTCTGGGATATGCGGACTGTTATGCCTGAGGAGGGATTTAAAGGTCAGGCGCAGGCAGCAACATATTTTTCCACAGAAGTATTTAAACTGTCTACGTCAGATGAACTTATGGAAATGCTGAATGAACTCTCAAAGCCTCAGGAATATGGAAAATTAAATGATAAATGGAAGTTTGTTGTAGATAAAATGAAAACAGAAATGGAGCTTGACAGAAAAGTTCCGTCAGATTTTTACGAAAAATATGTTACAGAGCAGAATGAATCGGAACAGGCATGGGAGATGGCAAAAAATGCATCGGATTACTCAATTTTTGAGCCACATCTCGAAAAAATGATCGAACTGACAAAGCAGATGGCTGCATACAGACGTCCTGATATGGAAGTATACGATTATCTGTTGGATCAATACGAAAAAGGAATGGACAGTAAGACAATAGATCGTATTTTTGTCGAACTAAAAGAAGAGCTTATCCCGCTTGTGAAAAAGATAACAAATGCAGAACAGCCGGATGAAAGCAAATTTGCCGGAAAATATGATATTGACGCACAAAGAAGAGTACAGGATTTATTGTTAGAATATATAGGATTCGATTTTAAGAGAGGAACAACGGGAGAAACGGAGCATCCATTTACAATGAATTTTACATCAAAGGATGTACGTGTGACGAATCATTATTTTGAGCATGAAGCTATAAATTCAATGTTTTCAGCAATTCATGAGGGAGGACATGCAATATTTGAGCAGAACGTAAACCCTGATTACGATGGAACTGTTGCAGGAAGCTGCTGCTATATGGGAGTGCATGAGAGCCAGTCGCGTTTCTATGAGAATATACTGGGTAGAAACAAAAACTTCTGGGTGCCTATATATGATAAAATACAAGACCTTCTTCCGGTATATAAAAATATAAGCTTAGATGAATTTTATAAAGAAATAAATCATGTCAGAAACAGTTTTATAAGAACTGATGCAGATGAAGTCACATATTGTCTCCATATTATAATACGATATGAGATAGAAAAAGCCATATTCAGGGATGGAGTTAAAGCAGCAGAGCTTCCGAAACTGTGGAATGAAAAAATGCAGGAATACTTAGGAATCACACCTGAAAATGATGCAGAAGGAATATTACAGGATATGCACTGGTCGGACGGTTCGTTTGGATATTTCCCGACATATCTGCTAGGAAGTATATATGATGGGATGTTCCTTGAAGAAATAGAACAGGAGATGGGAGATATAGACAAAATATTATCAGAAGGCCGTATAAAAGAGATAACAAAATGGCTCAATGATAAAATTCACAAATATGGAAGCACAAGAACTCCGGCTGAGGTAATAGAAAATGTATGCCATAAAGAAATTTCGGCGGAGCCACTTCTTAAATATTTTAAGGATAAATATGCGGCAGTATATGGTATTGAAACCATGAATTAAAGCCTAAAGGACTTTTAAGTCTAAAAGTAATGATATATAAAAAAGCGGGCAGGAGCCATTTATTGGTTTCCTGCTCGTTTTATGTAAATAGAAGAATGTTGTATAACTATCTTTAAAGTAAAATCGGCCTAAATGCAAAAAGGACCGAAGTCCCTTTTTGTAAGGTAAAATCCATGTAAAAGTACATGAAAATAAATTGTAAAAATTGGCTGTTTTCAACGAATTGACGAGAGCACCCCCAAAAAGAGACTTGAGTCCTGTGCAAAAATATCTCTGTATGCCATACTCTCATCATTAAATCCAAGAAAACAATGGGAGGAAAAAATATGAAGAAAAAATTATTATCAGCAATTATGGCGGGGGCTATGGTAATGTCACTTGGAGCATGCGGAGGCAAAAATGATAACTCTGCAACAGAAAAAGGAGCCGGACAGGATGATGGAAGCTCAATGCAGGTGGCGATGATCACTGACTCAGGAGACATAACGGATCAGAGTTTTAATCAGACAACTTACGAAACATGTAAGGCATGGGCATCGGGTAACGATGTAGAGTTCAATTATTACAAGCCTGAGAGTGATTCAGATGAGGCGCGTAACTCCAGTGTAGATCAGGCGATCGCAGACGGAGCAAATGTGATCGTGCTGCCGGGATATATGTTTGCGGCAACACTGGTAGACCAGTCATCTATTTACCCGGATGTAAAATTTGTAGCACTTGATGTGAGTAAAGGAGATATATGCGAAAAAGGTGTAGGCGAGGGATATACTTACAATACTGATGATTATGATGTAACAGATTACTACAATAAGGATAATGTATACTGCTGTACATATCAGGAAGAACTTTCAGGGTACATGGCAGGATATGCTGCAGTAAAACTTGGATATAGGCATCTTGGTTTTCTGGGAGGAATGTCAGTTCCGGCAGTTACACGATTTGGATACGGATATGTTCAGGGGGCTGATGAGGCAGCAAATGAATTAGGCATAACCAATGAGGTATCAGTTGAGTATGTATGTGGTGGACAATTCTATGGTGATGCTGATATCACAGCTTATATGGACACATGGTATGGCGGAAAAGGTGTCGAAACAGTATTTGCATGTGGTGGAGGTATCTACACATCAGCGGCAGAGGCAGCTGTTAAGACGGGTGGTAAAGTTATTGGTGTAGATTCTGATCAGTCCGGGATTATCGATACTTTCGCAGAGGGTCTTACAATTACATCTGCCATGAAGGGACTGGCTCCTACAGTTGAGACTGTTCTTACAGCTATCAAAGCCGGAAATTGGAAAGACTATGTAGGAAAGATCGACAACCTCGGTCTTGTATCTGACAACCCTGAGGAGAACTTCGTACAGCTTCCTATGGATACAACACAGTGGGGGGATGGCTTTACACAAGATGACTATAAAGAGCTTGTAAAGAAAATGTATAGCGGAGAGATCACAGTAAGCAGCGACATTACAGCAATGCCAAAAACAACAATTACAGTAAATGATTACGGCAGCATTAAATAACAACCGTTAAAGAGAGTTTTGGGGTGGAAAGAGGGAAGTGCCGTAAAATGATATGGAGGCTTCCCCTTTTTTGCTGGGAAAACGGAGGAGGAAAGATGAGCGGATACGCAATCGAGATGTTGGGGATCACGAAAAAATTCCCAGGGATCATAGCGAATGATAATATAACTTTGCAGCTTAAAAAGGGCGAGATACATGCCCTGCTGGGGGAAAACGGGGCAGGAAAATCTACTCTTATGAGTGTTCTATTTGGACTATACCAGCCAGAAGAAGGCGAGATACGTAAAGATGGCAAAAAAGTAGTGATAAATGATCCAAATGATGCAAATGCCCTTGGTATTGGAATGGTACATCAGCATTTTAAACTCGTAGAATGTTTTAGTGTCCTTGACAATATCATACTCGGTGTAGAGACAACTAAAAATGGATTTTTACAGAAAGCAGGAGCCAGAAAAAAGGTAATGGCGCTTTCAGAAAAATATGGTCTGGCAGTAGAGCCGGACGCAAAAATCGAGGACATAACTGTAGGTATGCAGCAGAGGACAGAGATTCTTAAAATGCTTTACAGAGACAATGAGATATTGATCTTTGACGAGCCGACAGCTGTACTTACACCTCAGGAGATACAGGAACTGATGCAGATAATGAAAAATCTTGCAGCAGAGGGAAAGAGCATACTTTTTATCACACATAAGCTGGCTGAAATAATGCAGGTTGCAGACCGGTGCAGTGTACTTAGAAAGGGAAAATATATAGGAACTGTAGATATAAAGGATACGACACCGGAAAAGCTTTCTGCAATGATGGTAGGAAGAGATGTAAACTTCATCGTGGACAAAAAACCTGCAAATGTAGGAAATGTTGTGCTGGATGTAAAAAATATGACGGTGGCATCCAAAAGACACAAAAATAATGCTGTAAATAATGTTTCTCTTCAGGTAAAAAGAGGCGAGATCGTATGTATAGCAGGAATCGATGGAAATGGACAGACGGAATTCGTGTACGGATTAACTGGACTTGAACCTGTAAAGAGAGGACAGGTGATAATGAACGGAAAAGACATAACAAATGTTTCAATCCGTGAAAGACTCATATCGGGAATGAGCCATATCCCGGAGGACCGCCATAAGCACGGGCTTGTTCTGGATTATTCATTAGAAGATAATATCGTGTTGCAGAGATACTTTGAGCCGCAGTTTACAAATAAAATGGGCTTTTTGAAAAGGAAAGAGATAAGAAGCTATGCTGATCGTCTTATTGAAGAGTATGATATCCGTTCAGGGCAGGGAGCTATCACAAAGACAAGATCCATGTCAGGAGGAAATCAGCAAAAGGCGATAATAGCAAGGGAAATTGACAAAGATCCAGAGCTTCTTATAGCAGTACAGCCGACACGAGGGCTTGATGTAGGTGCTATAGAGCATGTACATAAGCAGCTTGTAGCAGCAAGGGACGAGGGAAAAGGAGTACTTTTGGTAAGCCTCGAGCTGGATGAGGTAATGAACGTTTCCGACAGGATACTTGTAATGTATGAGGGGGAGATAGTCGGAGAATTTGATCCTAAAAAAGTAACGGTTGAAGAGTTGGGGCTCTACATGGCCGGTTCGAAAAGAAAGGAGACAAACGGCTATGAATAATGTAACAAAGAAAAGAGAAGGTATTTTAAGAAAAAGTGCTGTTCAGACGATTATTGCATCATTGCTTTGCATAGTGATCGGAATTATAATCGGATACATAGTTCTTTTGATAATAAATCCAAGTGGGGCAGCAGGTGCGATAGCAGCAATACTTAAAAACTATCTGTATTATCCGAGTAAGGCAGCTGTAATGAAATACTTTGGAACAACAATGGTAAAAGCATCAGCATTGCTCATGTGTTCACTGTCGGTACTGTTTGCTTACAAGGTTGGACTTTTCAATATCGGGGCGGCAGGACAATATGTAGTAGGAGCAGGAGCAGCACTTTACTTTGCACTGGGCTTTGGAATGCCATGGTATGTGTGCCTCATTGCAGCAGTCGTTTTTGCAGCACTTGCAGGCGGGCTTTCAGGAGCACTCAAAGCATACTTTAATGTAAATGAAGTTATTTCATGTATAATGTTAAACTGGATATCACTTTATGTGGTAAATATGCTTCTTACAAAGGTAAAGGCTGAGTCAACACCATACACAGTAGATCTAAAGAGCGGTAATAAAAGTGCTATACTGCCAAGTCTGGGACTTGATAAGCTTTTTTCAAACAATGAATTTGTAACGATAGGACTTCCGCTTTCGATACTCATGGCTATAACAGTCTGGGTAATTCTCGGAAAGACCAAATTTGGATACGAGCTTAAGGCAACAGGAATGAACAAAAATGCAGCAAAATATTGCGGAATGAAAGAAAAGAGAAATATCATCCTGACAATGATGATCTCAGGTGGACTTGCCGGTATGGGAGCAGCAGTTTTCTACTTAAGCGGTATAGAGACATGGATGGTACAGCAGACTAGTGTACCGGGCATGGGATTTAACGGGATAGCAGCGGCATTCCTCGGTGGACTTGATCCTATAGGAACGATCTTTGCATCATATTTTATCCAGCATATCACGAGTGGGGGCTCATATGTGGATAAAACAATGTATTGTACACAGATTTCAGACTTGATTTCAGCATTTATCATTTATCTTTGTGGTTTTGTATTCTTCTTTAAGCGCTGGCTCAATCGCTGCCTTGATATGCAGGATGAGAAAAGGGCTGCAAAGGAATTGAAAGGAGGAGAAAGATAATGTTATTATTACTCCAATATACACTTATTTTTGCTTCAGTTCTTGCACTTGTGGCATTGGGAGGATGTTTTTCAGAGCACAGTGGTGTCATCAATATTGGGCTTGAGGGAATCATGGTGATAGGTGCGCTCGGTGGGGCACTCATGATGAAATATCTCCCGGACAGTACAGCAGCACCCTTTGTCATATTGCTTGTCATTCTGGCGAGTGTGGCAGCAGGGATGATATTTTCACTATTTTTGGGAGTGGCTGCGATCAATTTCAATGCAGATCAGACACTTGTAGGTACAGCTCTTAATCTGCTCGGACCAGCAGCCGCCGTAGTTATCGTAAGAGCCATCAATATGGCAGAGAGTATTGACAATGTATCATCAACGGTTGCTTATAAGCAGGCAAAAAAAGCATTTCTCGTAAATATCGGAGGCTTTGAATTTAACTGGTTTATGCTTATTGCACTGATTTTACTTATTTTATCATATGTAGTTTTATACAAGACTAAATTCGGACTCCGTCTTTTAGCATGTGGTGAGCATCCACAGGCTGCAGATTCAGTAGGGATCAATGTATATAAAATGCGTTATGCGGGTGTACTTATTTCAGGTGCGCTCGGTGGACTAGGAGGACTTGTATATATAACAGCAGGTGTGAGTGAGTGGAAATTTGAAAACGGAGTTGCAGGATTTGGTTTCCTTGCATTGGCAGTTATGATCTTCGGTCAGTGGAAACCGGTAAATATCGGACTTGCAGCACTTTTATTTGGTCTTTTCAGAGCACTTTCAAATGTGTATACAGGCTTTGATGTACTTGTTGCATTAAAGCTTCCGGGAATAATTTACAATATGCTTCCATATATTATTTCACTCGTAGTGCTGATATTTGTATCTAAGAATTCAAGGGCACCAAAGGCAGAGGGTATTCCTTACGATAAGGGACAAAGATAAAAACCTGATCATATAAAGGGAAGGAGATATATAATGAAGAATTATTCAGAGGACGAGAGCAGACAGTATCATATACAGGTAGCACAAGGGGAGGTAGGACGCTATGTTATCATGCCGGGAGATCCCAAAAGATGTGTGAAGATAGCACAGTATTTTGATGATCCAGTACTAATAGCAGATAACAGAGAGTATATTACATATACAGGAACCTTAGATGGTGTAAAGGTGAGTGTTACATCAACAGGAATAGGCGGACCGTCAGCTTCTATCGCAATGGAGGAGCTGTGCAGGTGTGGTGCGGACACCTTTGTAAGGATCGGTACATGCGGAGGTATGCAGACAGAAGTAAAGAGCGGCGATGTAGTGATTGCTACAGGAGCTATTCGCATGGAGGGCACAAGCAAGGAGTACGCACCTATAGAGTACCCGGCTGTGGCAGATCTTGAGGTGACAAACGCACTGGTATCGGCGGCAAAAACAAAAGGCTTCCCCTATCATGCAGGGGTTGTGGAGTGTAAGGATGCTTTTTACGGGCAGCATGAGCCTGAAAAAATGCCTGTAGGATATGAACTTTTAAGTAAATGGGAGGCATGGAAAATGATGGGATGCCTTGCATCGGAGATGGAGTCGGCAGCACTTTTTATTGCTGCAGGAAAGCTTCGGGTAAGAGCTGGATCCTGCTTCCTTGTAGTGGCAAATCAGGAGAGAGAAAAGCTAGGGCTGGAAAATCCTGTAGTCCACGATACAGATATGGCAATTCAGGCAGCTGTTGAGGCTATCCGAAACCTGATAAAAGAAGATAAGGCAAAATAGTAAATTTTAAAATATGATTAAGGAAGGATAAAAAATGGAGACAAAAGAAATATTAAAGCATGTAGATCACACTTTATTGTTACAGGGATCTACATGGGATGAGATAAAACAGATCTGTGATGATGCGATGGAGTATAAGACCGCTTCAGTGTGCATTCCGCCATGTTATGTAAGACAAGCGGCCGAGTATATGGGAGAAAAAGTTGCAGTATGTACGGTTATCGGTTTTCCTAACGGAAATACAACTACAGCTGCAAAAATATTTGAAACAAAGGATGCGCTTTCAAATGGGGCATCCGAGATAGACATGGTTATAAATATCGGATGGCTTAAGGATAAAAAGTATGATCTGATAGAGGAAGAGATAAAAAGCTTAAAGGATGTATGTGGTGAGAAGATACTTAAGGTTATAATCGAGACATGTTTCCTGACAAATGATGAAAAGATAAAGATGTGTGAGATCGTGGCAGAGGCAGGAGCTGACTATATCAAGACATCTACAGGTTTTGGAGGGGCAGGAGCGACATTTGAGGATATAGAGCTTTTTTCAAAACACATCGGAAAAGGTGTAAAGATGAAAGCAGCAGGAGGCATAACGTCACTTAATGATGCGGTCAGATTTCTTGAACTTGGTGCTGACAGGCTTGGAACAAGCCGTATCATTAAGCTTGTGAAAAATGGATAAGCCACAGGGCTATAGCCATTCTGACATCACATAAGCTAGGAGGATAATATTATGACACAGGAAGAATTGATCAAATTGCCAAAGGCAGAGCTGCACTGTCATCTGGATGGTTCGTTAAGCAAGAAGTTTTTAGAGAAAAGACTTGGCAGGCAGGTGGATGCCAGTGAGCTGGGAGTATCGGATGATTGCACAAGCCTGGCAGAATATCTTGAGAAATTTGAGCTGCCGGGAAGATGCATACAGGATGCAGAAGGTCTTGAAGAAGCAGGTTATGACGTGCTTAAGGGAATGCATCATGAGAACATTATATATGCAGAAATACGTTTTGCTCCACTGTTTTCGGAGAATGATAATATAAAATGCGCAGAGGTGATAGAGGCGGTTTTAAGAGGCCTTGACCGTGGCAAAAAGGATTTTGGCATAGATTATGGACTGATCGTGTGCGCAATGAGACATCATAACGAGGAACAAAATAGACGCATGATGCATGTTGCAAGAGAATATCTTGGTGCCGGAGTATGTGCTGCTGATCTTGCAGGTGCTGAGGCAGCATATCCTATGTCAGGATTTATGGAATTGTTTAAATATACAAAGCAGCTGGGCATGCCTTTTACTATCCATGCAGGAGAGTGTGGGGACGCTAAAAATATTACGGAGGCCGTTGAGGCCGGGGCGGCAAGAATAGGACATGGAATTGCCATGAGAGAACATGCCGGCATGATAAAAGAGCTTAGGGATAAGGGGATAGGAATAGAAATGTGTCCTATAAGCAATCTTCAGACCAGGGCAGTTGAATCAACTGCTGACTATCCGATCAGGAAATTTGTAGATAGCGGATTAAAGGTAACCGTCAATACGGATAATCGTACAGTCAGCAACACAACACTTACAAAAGAGCTTGATTTCATACAGAAAACTTATGGGATAAACGATGATGAACTGCCACTTCTGATGAGAAATGCTGTGGATGTGGCGTTTGCGGATGATTCTGTAAAGGATAGCTTATACAGAAAATTAAAATGGAGGTAAAGAGGGATATGTACAAAAGAATTTTTGTTATAGTGCTTGATTCTCTTGGAATCGGAGCAATGCCGGACTCTGAAAGATTCGGAGATAAGGATGTGGACACCTTTGGACATATACTTGACAGAATGCAGACACTGGATATACCTAATCTTTCAGGGCTTGGAATGATAAATCTGCATTCCGGTGGAAAAATGAAAGCAGTGGCAGAGCCGATAGGCCGTTTTATGCAGCTTGCAGAGGCCAGCAACGGAAAGGATACGATGACCGGACACTGGGAGATGATGGGTATCAAGACAAAAAAACCTTTTATCACATTTACAGAGCATGGTTTTCCACCAGAGCTTATCACCGAACTTGAAAACCGTTGCGGTAAAAGGGTTATCGGAAACAAGAGTGCGAGCGGAACAGAGATAATAGAGGAACTTGGCGAAGAAGAAATAAATACAGGAGCCATGATCGTATATACATCTGCAGACTCTGTGCTCCAGATATGTGGCAATGAGGAAACCTTTGATTTGGACAATCTGTACCGCTGCTGTGAGATAGCAAGAGAGATCACTTTAAAAGATGAGTGGAGAGTGGGAAGAGTCATAGCCAGACCATATGTTGGAAAGAAAAAGGGGGAGTTTAAGAGAACGAGCAATCGCCATGACTATGCTCTCAAGCCTACGGGGGCTACTGTTTTAAATGCATTAAAGGACAATGGTTTTGACGTGATCGGTGTAGGAAAGATCAATGATATATTCTGTGGAGAGGGCATTACACAGACGTACCGCTCAAAAAGTTCAGTACACGGAATGGAGCAGACGATAGAGATATGTAAAGGTGAATTTAATGGACTGTGTTTTGTAAATCTGGTAGATTTTGACGCACTTTGGGGACACAGACGAAATCCACAGGGATATGGACAGGAAATCGAAAAGTTTGATAAAAATCTGGGGGTGCTGATAGATGAAATGAGACATGATGATCTGCTCATCATCACGGCAGACCATGGAAATGACCCTACATATACAGGCACAGACCATACGAGAGAGTATGTACCTTTTATTGCATACTCTAAGGAGATGAAAGAGGGCGGCGCAATAGACAGCGAGGATACTTTTGCAGTGATCGGAGCTACTATTGCAGACAATTTCGGAGTCAGGATGCCTGATGGAGCAATAGGACATTCGATCCTTGATAAACTCATATAGTGCAGGAAAAGTGTATGAAGAAGGAGAAAATATGCAGGTTTATCCTGGCTGTAATAGGTATTTTTCTGGTGGGAACAGGTGTTGCCTTTAATGCTGCTGCCGCATTGGGAAACGATCCGGTCGGAATCATGTATGATGGTATAAGAAATGCTCTGGGGCTTACAGGAGAACAGCTTGGAACAGCATCAAATATAGTAAATATTATACTGTGCGTGGTTGTTTTTTTTACAGGAAGGCATTATGTTAATATTGGGACATTTATTTATATTATTCCATATGGTATGATAGTAGATATAGGGGGAAGGATATATCATCTGCTATTTAAAGTGCAGACATTTCCAATACAGATTTTGGGAGCTGTCACCGGATGTCTGCTGTTGTATACGGGGGTAGCAATGTATATAACAGCTGATATAGGACTTGATCCGTTTACAGGAGTAGTAATGATAATAAAGGACAGACTGAAAAAAGAGTATCGGTCTGTGAAAATCGGTTTTGACATCTGTTGTATCGTAACAGGCACACTGCTTGGCGGTAATGTGGGGGTGATCACTGTGATCACGGCATTATCGGCAGGTCCTGTTATCCAGTTCATAGCTGATCAGATGAAAAAAATTAGGAGGAGGTATGGAGCACAATTACTTGAATGAGGTTTTACCATTTTTAAAGAAAATGGACAAAAATACACAATGGCAGTTTGAAGAGTATTTCAAGACGGCGCCATTGTGGCTGCTGGATTCACTTATGACTGATAATGTTAAGGCAGGTTCCGTAGTTATTACTGAGAATGAGCCGGCTAATATGATTTATTTTGTGGCGGATGGACGTGTCAAGGCAACGGATTACCGTGTACTTGGAATCGCATTTGACTTTATGAAGCCAAAAAATCTGATCGCATTTGGAGGCATGGAGGCTCTTATGAAACAGGAATGTTATAAGGCAACCATTGAGACGGTAACAGACTGCATCATCGTAAAGCTGTCAAGGGACAAATACGAAAAATGGATTTTTTCAGATATTGAGGCTTTGCGCAAGGAAACACTCATAACCTGTACATATCTTCTTGAAGAGGAGAGGAGGAACCGCTTATATTTGTTTCTTCAAGGATCAGACAGGCTGGCACTAATGTTTATACACTGCTACGAGCAGTATAATCATAATGGGATAGTATGTATAAATGAGAGCAGACAGGGAATGACGGATGCGACAGGACTTTGCCTTAAGAGTATAAGCCGTGCGGTTAAAAGGTTTGTTTCAGAAGAAATGATAACTAAAAAAGGAAATAAAATCTATATAAGCAGCAGACAGTATGAGATGCTTAAAAGTGTAATAAATGATAAAGTAGACAGATAGGAGAAAAAGCATGGACAATGTATATGAAAAATTAATGACATGCCTTGCAAGTGTAAGGCAGAAAACAGATTTTGTGCCGGAGGTGGCATTAATACTTGGATCAGGTCTGGGAAATTATGCGGAGCATATTAAAACGGAGTGTATGATCGAGTATACTGAGATTGAAGGTTTTCCGGTGTCAACAGTAGCAGGGCACAAAGGCAGATATGTGTTCGGATATATAGGTGATGTACCTGTAGTGGCAATGCAGGGCAGAGTGCATTACTATGAGGGGTATCCTATGACAGATGTTGTACTGCCAACACGGCTTATGGGACTTATGGGAGCGAAAAAGCTCATACTTACAAATGCAGCAGGAGGTGTAAACCTAAGCTATAAGGCGGGAGATTTCATGCTTATCACTGACCATATCACAACAGGTGTTCCAAGTCCTCTTATCGGACAGAATATTGAGGAACTCGGAGTAAGATTTCCCGACATGAGTGAGGTATACAGTCTTAGGATGAAATCAGTCATAAAGGAGCAGGCAGATAAGCTGGGAATCAAACTACAGGAGGGTGTATATGCACAGCTGACAGGCCCGGCATATGAGACACCGGCCGAGATACGGATGATAAGAATCTGGGGTGCAGATGCGGTAGGTATGAGCACTGCATGTGAAGCTCTTGCAGCAAGGCACATGGGCATGGAAATCTGTGGTATATCATGTATCACAAATATGGCTGCCGGTGTCACAAATGAGAAGCTTTCACATAAAGAAGTACAGGAAACAGCCGACAGGGTTGCAAAGGATTTTGAAAGCCTTGTTACTGAAATAATAAAAAATATATAGGAATATATGTAGCAGAGCTGTATATGATGGATGCCATCATGCAGCTCTGTTGTTGTTCACATTGTAAGGTTTAAAAAATTCTTTTCAAACAAAGTCTGCTATGGTATAATTAGCTGGTTGAGAATGCTTATAACTGGAAAATGCAGTTATATAAAGAATATAGGAGTGTGAATAGATGAGTAAGGTTATTATTATGACCGATTCCAATAGCGGGATCACACAGGCACAGGCGAAGGAAATGGGAGTAGTTGTCCTTCCAATGCCGTTCTATATAAATGAAGAAATGTTCTATGAAGATATTGATCTGTCTCAGGAACAGTTTTATGAGAAGCTTCAGGCAGGAGGAGACATAAAAACATCCATGCCGCTTGTCGGAGATGTGACAGATAAATGGGATGAGCTTTTAAAGGAATATGATGAGGTTGTATATATCCCGATGTCATCAGGACTTTCAAGTTCATGTGAGACTGCATATATGCTTTCACAGGACTATGATGGAAAGGTTGAAGTCGTAAACAACCAGCGTATATCAGTAACGATGAGACAATCGGTGATCGATGCAAAAAACCTTGCAGAGGCAGGAAAAAGTGCTAAAGAGATAAAAGATATACTGGAGGCTGCAAAATTCGATTCTTCTATATATATCATGGTGGATACACTGACATATCTTAAAAAAGGTGGCAGGATAACACCGGCAGCAGCAGCTCTTGGAACACTTCTCAAATTAAAGCCTGTTCTTCAGATACAGGGAGAAAAACTCGATGCATTTGCAAAAGCGCGCACTGTAAAACAGGCCAAAAACATAATGATAGAGGCAATGAAATCAGATTTTGAGAAAAGATTTGACAGTGCAGATGGAAGAAATATAAATCTTGAGATGGCATATACACATGATCTTGAGGCTGCGCTTGCATTCAAAGAGGAAGTTCAGGCAGCATTTCCTGAGAATGAGATAGTTTTAAATCCACTTTCGCTCAGTGTTTCGTGCCATATCGGACCTGGTGCTCTTGCGATAGCTTGTTCTAAGAAAATAGATATAAAATAGTTACTTTCAAAAAGAAAGTTATAAAAAGTGATAAACATGGCATGATCCATGTGAATAATATAAGGGAGGCATGTAAAATGTCAAAAGTAGATGTAGTAATAGGATGCTTTTATGGTGATGAAGGTAAAGGAAAGGTAATTGACTATCTGGCAGCAGATGCTGACGTAGCAGTAAGAGCTACAGGTGGAGACAATGCCGGCCACACAATAAAAGCAAATGGTGTAAAATATGCAATGCACCTTATCCCATCAGGACTTTTATCAGGTCATACGACTGGTGTTATCGGAAACGGAGTTGTACTTAATCCGGAAGTACTTCTTGAAGAAATAGATAATCTTAAAGAGCACGGATATGATGTAGATAAATATCTTAAGATAAGTGATAAAACACATGTTATATTCCCTTATCACAGAAAACTTGATCTGGCACTTGAAAAGGTCAGAAAAGCAAAGAAGATAGGTACTACAGGAAAAGGTATCGGACCTTCATACTGTGACAAATACGAAAGAAGCGGAATCAGGATGGAGGATTTATATGCTCCTGATTTCAAAGAAAGATTAAAAGAGCAGACAGAGCTTAAGCTTGCCCTTCTTAAAGTATATGATCCTGAAACGGATTACACAAAAGAACTTGATTTTGAAAAGACATATGCACAGTATAGTGAATATGCAGAGAAATTAAAACCATATGTATGTGATGTTGTCACACTTTTACATAAGGCTCTTGAGGATGATAAAAAGGTAGTAGTGGAAGGTGCTCAGGCTACACTTCTTGACATTGATTTTGGATCATATCCGTACGTTACATCTTCAAACCCTACGATCGGCGGAATCCTTACAGGAACAGGACTTTCAGCTTCAGATATCGGAAATGTATATGGTGTCATAAAAGCATACTCAAGCCGTGTAGGTGCGGGACCATATGTTACAGAGCTGCTTGATGAGACGGGAGACAGGATCCGTGAGCTTGGACATGAGTATGGCACGACAACAGGACGTCCTAGAAGATGTGGATGGCTTGACCTTGTTACACTTAAATATGCTAAGCGTCTCAATGGACTTACAGGATTATCTGTAAACCATCTCGATACGATCGGTAAATTCGATACTATAAAGGTATGTACCGGATACGATGTAAACGGAGAGGTGACAGAGGATTTTACCACAAACTTAAATGTGCTTAACAATGCAAAGCCTGTATACAAAGAGCTTAAAGGCGGATGGGACGAGAGTATCGCAGATTGCAAGACATTTGATGAACTTCCGGAAGATGCAAAAGCATACATCAATTTCATAGAGGAGTATATCGGTGTACCTGTAAAATTCATAGGAACAGGTGCAGAAAGAGAAGCAATGATCGTCAGATAATCGTGCAGTATGATCATATATTTACAAAAGAGTGTTCACAGATTGAACACTCTTTTTTTTTACAATAAATAACAGCAATATGTACTCACGGAATCTTCTAAATGAAGCATTCTGAGAGTACATCAATAATAAAAGGAGGAGAATTACTGTGATAGAAATAAGTAATCTCGTAAAAAAATACGGTGATAATGTAGCTGTAGATAATCTGTCACTGACAATTGAACCCGGAAAGATCTACGGACTTCTCGGACCAAATGGTGCAGGAAAATCAACAACAATGAACATACTTACCGGTTATATCGGTGCTACAAGTGGAACCGTAAAAATCAACGGCTATGATATATTGAATCAGCCGGAAGAAGCAAAAAAATGTGTGGGATATCTGCCGGAGCTCCCACCGCTTTATATGGATATGACAGTGGCAGAATATCTTAAGTTTGTTGCTGAACTAAAAAAGATAGAAAAAAAGAAACGAAAAGAAATGATAAATGACGCAATGGAGATGACAGGCGTTTCTGATGTGTCTGAAAGACTTATAAAAAATCTCTCAAAAGGATATAGGCAGAGAGTCGGTTTTGCCCAGGCGGTGCTTGGATATCCACAGATAATAATACTTGATGAGCCTACGGTCGGACTTGACCCAAAGCAGATAATAGAGATAAGGGAACTTATCAAAAAACTCGGCGAAAATCATACTGTAATTTTAAGCTCACATATTCTTACAGAAATCAGTGCAGTATGTGACCATGTATTTATCATATCAAAGGGTAAGCTTGTGGCGAGTGATGCAACAGAAAACCTTATCAATTTAATGTCAACAGAGCAGAATATTGACATTATAGCAAAATGTGATGAGGCTGTGGCACGTCAGGTGATTGAAAATGTTTCTGATGTAAAAGAAGTAAAATTTGAACAGCCAGAGGAAGATGATACTGTAAAATTCGTTGTGAGAGCACAAAAAGGCTGCGATATACGAGAAGGATTATTTAAGGCATTTTGCGATAGGAACATAACACTTCTTGAGATGCATTCAGCAGTTAAATCACTTGAGGATGTATTCCTTGAGCTTACAGGGGAAGGAGAAACAGAATAATGTTTGCTATATTTAAAAGAGAATTCAGATCATATTTCCAGACCGTTGTAGGATGGCTTTTTGTGTCTGCACTGCTTGCAGTATATGGACTTTACTTTTATGTATACAATTTAAAAAACGGATATCCATACATAACCTATGATTTAAAAGGAATAGGTTTTGTGATGCTTATAGCGGTCCCGATACTTACAATGAGATGTCTGTCGGATGAACGTAAGACAAAAACGGATCAGCTTATCCTTACATCTCCTGTATCGGTTGGAAAAATTGTTGCCGGAAAATATCTTGCTATGGCGGCAGTGTTTACAATAGACATTATACTGTTTGCAATTTCGCCGCTGATACTTTCGATATTTGGAAAGGTCGCACTAGGAGAGTGCTACGTGGCAATATTTGGATACTGGCTTTACGGATGCGCATGCATAGCAGTAGGGCTTTTTATATCATCAATATCTGAGAGTGTCATTATATCAGCGATACTTACATTTGTAATTCTGTTTTTATCATATATGATGCAGTCCATAACAGGACTTATTTCAGCAAATGGAAACCTTCTGACAAAGATACTTGAATGTTTTGATCTGTATACACCATTTGACGGATATATGAGTGGATGTCTGGATCTGACATCTACAGTATATTATCTTACAGTGATACTCTTACTGTGCTTTTTAACTACACAGTCGATCCAGAAGCGCAGATGGAGTTTTACAAAAAAGAAGATAGGCACCGGGGTTTTCTCTGCCGGACTTATAGGGATCATGTGCGTTATCGCTGTAGTTGTAAACTTTATAGTTGCAGGAATCCCAACAACATATACATCACTTGATTTTTCATATACACAGCTTTTCTCGCTTACGGATGATACGAAGGATTATTTAAAAAATCTTGATACGGATGTGACAATATATGTATTAAATTCTGAAAAATCAAAGGATGCTACTATTGCAGAAACACTTGAGAGATATGAGAGTCTTTCATCACATATAAAAGTAGAATATATAAATCCATCGACAAGTCCTAATTTTTATCTGGACTATACGGACAGCGCTCCTACGACAAACAGCCTTATCGTTGTAAGTGATAACCGCTCAAAGGTTATAGACTACAATGATATTTATGACTATGATACATCAATGGATTATTCTACATACCAGTACAATCAGACGATCAAAGGTTATGATGGAGAGGGACAGATAACAAGTGCGATCGAGTATGTTACCATGGATTCAGATACCCTTCCGGTAATATATCAGCTTACAGGCCATAACGAGACAACACTTGGAAGTAATTTTTCAGATGTGATAAGCAAGGCGAACATTACACTTAAATCGCTTGAACTTTTTAATGAGGAAAAAGTTCCGGATGATGCATCGGCAATAATAATAAATTCACCTACAGAGGATTTTAATGAAGCAGATGCACAGAAAGTTATAGACTATTTAAATAATGGTGGAAAAGCAATGATCATCGGCTGCTACGCATATAATGACAGTCTTACTAACTTTAACAAGATACTTGATACCTACGGGGTAAGCTTCAAAAAAGGTGTAGTGGCAGAAAATGATACAAGCAGATATTACCAGAATCCACTCTATGTACTTCCTGATGTAAAGTCAACAGATTATACAGCGGATGCGACAGACGGATACGTTTTCCTTGCAGGAACAAGTGCGATCGATTATCCACAGACGAGTGGACAGACTGATGCACAGGCAGATGAGGATGCAACAGAAAGTACGGAAAGTTCGGATGACGGCGAAAAAGAGATAACATACGAGCAGCTGCTTACGACTTCAGATCAGGCTGTTTTAAAATCCGACTGGCAGAATATCACTACATCAAAATATGAGGACGGCGATGAAAAGGGCTCATTTACGGTAGGTCTTGCCATAGATGATCCAAATACAGGAGCTGTTGTTACAGTATTTGGTACACCATATGTTGTTGATGATACTTATGATAATGCAGTTTCGGGAAATAATGCTGATATGTTTAAGGATGTTATAAGTAAAATGGCTGGTGATGTAGAATTATCTACGAGCGTCATTCCGGAGAAAGATTATAACTTAAGCAACATTACAATAAATACTATGGCAGCTATATGGACAGGAATAAGCATAATGATAATACTTCCTATAATATTACTTATAGCAGGAATAGCAATCTGGGCAGTAAGAAGGAAAAAATAAATGAATAAGCAAAAACGTCTCTTTATAATACTTGTTGTAGTCCTTATAGTATGTCTTGCAGGATATATGGGATTATTACATTATAACAAATATAAAAGTGATGATTCAGAAAGTGAAAGCACCTCGGTTGAGGCGCTTTCGATCGAGTCATCTACAGTAAGATCGTTCTCATTTGACATAAACGGAGAACAGTATACATTCAGCAGGGTACAGGCAGCCGGTGACGAAAGCATTGAGGACTACACAGAGGAAGCGGAAGAGAGTATTTCCAGTGGAACAGACTCAACGGAGGGATCAGAATCATCAGAAACAGAATCATCAGAAACAGAAGATGTACAGTGGGTATGTGACAATGATCCGGAATTAAAGTTAAATACAAGTAAAATAACGACGATGCTTGGCTGCATAACCAGCATAACAGCTTCCGAAAAATTCGATGCGGATACGGATGTGTCTGATTTTGGATTCGATACACCGCAAAATACGATCACAATGACCACAGATGACAATACCTACACAATTGTTGTCGGAGCAAAAAATGCAATGTTAAGTCAGTATTACATCAAGGTAAATGATGATGTGTATCTTTCAAGCACGACAATACCTAGTCAATTTGCTGTTACACTTGATAATCTGATACAAAGTGACGATAGTGAGGACACGGAAACTACAGCTGAATAATATGAAAAGAGGTAAAATCCACATTGAATTTTACCTCTTTTTTTCGTATTATATAATAAGTATAAGCTAAATAATATAATTATATTAATGTACTCTCAGAATGCTTTGTTTGGAGAAGATTCCGAGAGTACATATTATACAAATGGAGGCAGCTATGTCACAAAATACAACAACTAATTTAGGAGAAGGCAGCATTCCGTCATTACTTGCGAAACTGGCTGTTCCGGCAGTGGTAGCACAGGTAGTAAACCTTATGTATAACATAGTGGACAGGATATATATAGGCCATATATCAGGAATTGGTGCAAGCGCACTTACGGGAGTCGGGCTTTTTACCCCTATACTGATGCTCATAAATGCATTTGCGATGCTTGCAGGTTCCGGAGGAGCGCCGAGAGCAGCGATATATATGGGAAAAAAGGATAATAAAACAGCAGAAAAAATAGTGGGAAACTGTTTTTCATTTCTTGTTATATGTGCTGTAGTTATGACTGCGGTATTTTATATTGCAGCACCACAGCTTCTTGTTTTATTCGGTGCAAGCAGTGTTACGCTTACTTATGCGTTGGAATATGCAAGAATTTATATAATGGGAAGCATATTCATAGTGATAGTACTTGGAATGAATCTATTTATTACGACACAGGGATTTGCAAAAATCAGCATGCTGACAACGGTGATAGGAGCGGTTATAAATATAATTCTGGATCCGTTTTTTATCTTTGTATTCGGTCTTGGAGTAAAAGGGGCTGCAATTGCAACGGTAATAAGCCAGGCTGTCGGAGCATTATGGATACTCAGATTTCTTACAGGTAAAAAAACGATTTTAAGACTTAAAAAAGAAAATTTAAGACTTGAACGGAACATAATAGGACCATGCCTTGGACTGGGAATATCAACGTTTGTAATGCTCTCGACAGAAAGTATTTTATCTATGAGTTTTACATCAAGCCTGGCAAAATTCGGTGGGGATCTGGCGGTTGGAGCGATGACTATTATAACAAGCACAAGCCAGCTTATACTTATGCCTTTACAGGGGATATGTCAGGGCGGTCAGCCGATTATAAGTTTTAATTACGGAGCTAAAAATAATGAAAGAGTAAAAAAAGCCTTTTTTATACAGCTTAAAGTATGTGTTATATTTACATGCATAAGCTGGCTTATCATGATGCTCGTTCCACAGATCTTTGCAGGAATGTTTACAGCAGATAAAGAACTTGTAAAGTATACTGCGTGGGCACTCCGCATATATATGGCAGGAATATTTGCCATGGGATTCCAGATATGCTGCCAGCAGAGTTTTATGGCACTCGGACAGGCTAAGGTCAGCCTGTTTCTGGCATGCCTTAGAAAACTGATACTTCTTATACCACTGATATTTATCCTGCCTGTGTTCATGCAGGATAAGGTTTTTGCGGTGTTTGTGGCGGAGCCTGTCAGTGATATTATAGCAGCGGCGGTCACAACGATAGTGTTTATGGCAAAATTTAACGGGATACTGGAGAAGAAGAGATAAGAGTAAAAAATAATGCAAAATATAATCAAATTAGCCGATTTAAAAGAATGTGATATAGAAAAAATAAGTGCAGCAGGCGGTTGTTATATATTGTATGGAAATTGATAGCTGAAACATTAAAAAATGATTGATAGACGAAAGAAGAGAGGAATACAACATGGAAACAAAAGTTAATGAAGCTGCTGAAAGAAAAATGTGTGGTTACAACTGTGCGCAGGCTGTTGCATGTACTTACTGCAATCTTGCCGGTCTTGATGAGGAGACTACAAAAGAACTGACACAGGGGTTTGCCGTAGGTATGGGTGGAAGCATGGAAGCTACATGTGGAGCGATAATCGGAGCTATAAATATACTTGGCGTGATCAACAAAAATCCACAGAAGACAATGCAAAGTTCAAAGAAGATAATAAACGCATTCAAAGAGCAGAATGGTACGGTGATCTGTAAAGAGTTAAAGGGGATTACAGACGGAGTAGTAAAAAGAGAATGCATAGATTGCGTAAGAGATGCGGCTGCGCTGCTTGAAGAGGAGTTGAAATAGAGAAACTATCAAACAAAAGAATTAGGCAAAATAGAATGGTGGTGTTTTGAAAACGAATTCATGGGTAAAAACAATATTGGCGGCTGCCTTGATTATAATACTAACTATAATAATAGTGATATTTGCTTTCTTTTACAGGATTTCTTCACAGAATAGAAAACACGAACAATTAGAAACAGAAATAAAGCAGCAGATGAAGGATGCTGTAAATGATTATGCCAATGATTATGGCAATGTAGTCCCTATATTAGAAAGCTATCCGGATGGTAACGGAAAATGTGGATTCAGATTAAGCGAGAGTGGCTCAGACAAAACCGAAAAATCATATGAGCTTGAGGCGACAAAGGATGCAGGAAAAAGCTGGTCGGTGGTTAATGATGATCCATTTGCCGGGAAAACAGGTATTGCAGAGGGGATAATTTTCTTTACAACCCAATACGGATATATAGGACTTACCGATGAGACTGGTGAAAAGTCAGAAATATATGTGACATATGATGGAGGAGAAAGCTTTATTAAGATTGAGATTTCTGTGGATATGGTTCCGCAATTAAAATATGATGCAGCAGACTATGATTATTATAGTATGCCAACAGAATCAGACGGAAAAACCAGTATCAATGTGACAACTATGCGATCAGACAGCGGGGAACTGGTATTTGTATCAGAGGATGATGGAAAAACGTGGTCACCGGCGGAATAAATGTATTGCAAAAATTTCCAACATGCATCATGTTATCATTTAACGTTAAAGATCTGCATCGCACCGTATGTATGTGGCAGAGATTTAGATGGTATTTTTCTGGAAGGGCATGAAAGGTTCCTGCATGTCGCACATGTATTACATAATTGCCGGATGCTGGTGTGTGGTTTTTTATCAAGCAGCAGTATGAGTGCAGCGGTCTTAAGAGGACGGATCATATGACCTTCGGTAAGATGGATGTCATCCGGCACAAGGTGATCAAAAATCTGCGGAAGCAGATCAAGTGAATAGGTATCACCTAAAAATGATAATTCGTTGAGGAATAATCCACTTTGCTTTTCAACCAGATCTGCAAATTCTTCATAAGCCTTTGACAAAATCATAAGGCTTAGACAGTCGACAATGTAAGCTTCTTTGACCTGTTCATGGCTAAGATAAAGCTCAGACATTTCATCAACACCATTTCCTAAAGTTACAAATCCGTATGCATAGTGGGCAGCAGAAACTGAATCCAGATCCTGCTCCAAAGAGTAATAAGCATAGGAATTTACCAGCGGAAAAAGTGCCAGATAAATTGCCTGGACATGTGGAAGGTCAGTTGTGGAAAAATGAAAGCGGCTGCAAAATTCGTTCCAGTCATCAGATGACAATTCGGGTGTAAGTTTATATTTCATAAATAAATCCTTTTTATTATTACGTTTGATCAATGTATTTAAAAATCAACCAGCAACAATCTGTATGTTGGAAGTTTTAGTAATGTAACTATCATCTCATTTTTCACAGGTTAAATCAATAAGCAGTTTACGGCATCGCTTTTACATTGTATTATAGTAGATAATGTCTGAAACGGACGAAAATTGGAGAATAGCATGTGTAATAAAAATATTAATGATAACAGCAAAAAAGATAAGGGACTGATCGGAAATGAAAAGATTGAAGAGGCGATCTTTGACTTGCAAAAGAATCCGAATGAAGAAGAACTGGCACATACCCTTACAGTGATAAGGCATAGAATGAAAGAGGGCGGTCAGTTTATAGTGGATGTTGAACCACAGCCGGCATCAGCACAGATGAGTCTTAAAACGATCACAACGCCGGATGGAGCGTTATGGTGGATGGCATTTACAAGTTTTGAGGAAGAACTGAAAGGTGCTGATAATGTAAAATCAACATTTCTGGCTGATATAGAAAAAATTTTTGAGGCGGCACTATCGGTACCACAGATCAAGGGCATTATAATAAATCCGTGGAACAGGACAATCATGCTTGATAAAAAACTGATAAAAATCATAAAGCCAAGATAAGCGGATTATTTATCATTCTTTTTATCGTCATCAGAACCTTTTATGAGCTTATATACGAAAGAATAAGCCCAGATCAGAACAGGTATTATAACAGTGGCAACCATGGCTGCTTTCCAGTATCTCATATCACTTGTATGATCTAAAATCGTGACGATAAAAGCTGCAACATACATTAAAAGTAAGAGTATTGCTCCTACAAGAGCAAGGATTCGTTTTGTTTTTTTCATATTGATCTCCTAAGAAGTATTTAAATGTTGCTGGTCACCCTGTTAGGTATGAACAGTAAGATTTAAATAAATAATATAGAAAAACAAAATTGACGTCAAGCCTGTATTTTGGTATAATGCAGACATATGTGGAAAAAGAAATAAACATATATTTATAAAAGATAAAGGTGGTAGTAAAAATGGCTTTATTACAAGAGTGGCACAAGATTGCTTACAATGAAAAAGCTGATCAGGGAGAATTACAGCGATTCTGGCAGAAATATTTCCTTTTAGAGAAAGGAGTATATGAGCAGCTTCTTTCGAACCCGGATGAGGTAGTTGAAGGAACAGTCAAAGAACTCGCTGAAAAATATAATTTATCGATCATGGAGATGACAGGATTCTTAGATGGTATCAACGACAGCCTTGTAACTCCAAACCCGATTGATGAAATGGAAGAGGATACAAAGGTAAGTCTTGCTTTTGATAAAGAAAAACTCTACAAAAACATGGTAGATGCAAAGGCAGACTGGCTTTATAACCTTCCTATGTGGGATGACATTTTTGATCAGGATACAAAGCATGCTCTTTATCTTGAGCAGAAGAAGTCCGGAACAGTAGTAGTCGGAAAGAAAATTGGACGTAATGATCCATGCCCATGTGGTTCAGGAAAGAAATATAAAAAATGTTGCGGAAAAAATGCATAAAGTACTTTACATATTAGAAAAATAAGTATATTATCAATTTTTGTAAGGAACATTAAATAAATACCTTAAATGATAAGGATAACACGTAGAAGAGAACAGTAAGTATATCCGAGACGGCAGAGAGGGAAACCTTGTAGGATGACAATTATAGGATCATCTGATGAGTGGTGTGAGTTTCCCGGTGGAGAATATACCGAACACCGGCTCTGAGTGGCTTTAATACAGCCCGTTGACCACGTTATAGTCGAATGAGTTTCTGAACTATATTTGAAGTTTATTTGAAGTATATTTTCAGAAAGAATGTGGGTGGAACCATGGTAATTATGATTATCGTCCCCGATATCGCATATTTCATGTGATATCGGGGATTTTTTATTACACCAAAAAGGAGATAACAAATATGAAGATAACATTGAAAGATGGCTCATCAAAAGAGTACAGCGAAGCAAAAAGTGTATATGACATTGCAAAAGACATCAGCGAAGGCCTTGCAAGAGTAGCTTGCGCCGGAGAGGTAGATGGCAAAGTAGTAGACCTTAGAACAGTCCTTGACAAAGACTGCACAGTTAATATAATCACAGCAAATGACGAGGCAGCACTTCCTGTCATCAGACATACAGCATCACACGTATTAGCACAGGCAGTTAAGAACCTTTACCCGGATGCAAAGATAACGATCGGACCTGCAATCGATGATGGATTCTACTATGATTTCGATTCACAGCCATTCTCAAGAGAAGATCTTGATGCGATCGAGGCAGAGATGAAGAAGATCATCAAAGCCGGACATGAGATCACAAGATTTACACTTCCAAGAGAAGAAGCTATTAAATTTATGCAGGAGAAAGGTGAACCATACAAGGTAGAACTTATAGAGGATCTTCCGGAAGGTGAGGAAATCTCATTCTATGATCAGGGAGGATTCGTAGATCTTTGTGCAGGACCACATCTTATGAGCACAAAAGGAGTAAAAGCATTCAAGCTTACATCCTCATCAATGGCATACTGGAGAGGCGATTCGAACAAAGCAAGACTTCATCGTATTTACGGAACTGCTTACAATAAAAAAGAAGAGTTAAAAGCACATCTTGAGAGAATGGAAGAAGCAAAAAAACGCGATCACAATAAACTGGGCCGTGAAATGGGACTTTTTACAACAGTTGATGTTATCGGACAGGGACTTCCGCTTATGATGCCAAAGGGTACAAAGATGATCATGAAGCTTCAGAGATGGATAGAGGATCTTGAGGATAACGAGTGGGGATATGTACGTACAAAAACACCACTTATGGCAAAATCAGATCTTTACAAGATTTCAGGACACTGGGATCATTATCTTGACGGAATGTTTGTACTTGGAGATCCACAGAAGGATGGAGAGGAAGAGGTAATGGCACTTCGTCCTATGACTTGTCCATTCCAGTATTATGTATACAAAGCACAACAGCACTCATACAGAGATCTTCCATACAGAATGGGTGAGACATCTACACTTTTCCGTAATGAAGATTCAGGAGAAATGCACGGACTCACACGAGTAAGACAGTTTACTATATCAGAGGGACACAATGTTATCCGTCCTGACCAGTGTGAGGAAGAACTTAAGGCATGCTTCAGCTTAAACAGATACATCCTTAAAATACTTGGACTTGAAAATGACGTTACATATCGTCTTTCTAAATGGGATCCAAAGAATACAGATAAGTACCTCGGTGATGATGAGTACTGGAACTCAACACAGGCAGTTCTCCGTAACATTCTTGTAGAAGAGGGAGTTCCGTTTGTTGAGGCAGATGGAGAAGCTGCATTCTACGGACCAAAGATTGATATCCAGGCAAAGAACGTATATGGCAAAGAAGACACAATGGTAACTATCCAGCTGGACTGTGCTATCGCAGAAAATTTTGATATGTACTATATCGATCAGAATGGTGACAAGATCCGTCCATACATCATCCACAGAACATCACTTGGATGTTATGAGCGTACACTTGCATGGCTTATTGAAAAATATGCAGGAAAATTCCCTACATGGCTTTGCCCGGAGCAGGTAAGAGTACTTCCTATTTCAGAAAAATATGCTGATTATGCACAGAAAGTTGCTGACGAACTTAAACATAATGGTGTAGATGTCACTGTTGACAACAGAGCAGAAAAGATTGGATACAAGATCAGAGAGGCACGTATGGATAAACTTCCTTATATGCTTGTAGTAGGAGCACAGGAAGAGGCAGATGGAAACGTTTCGGTAAGAAGTCGTTTCGAAGGAAACGAGGGAGTAAAACCTCTTGGTGAATTTGTAGATCAGATCTGCAAGGAGATCCGCACAAAAGAAATCCGTGTTGAATTACCGGAAGAGGAAAAGCATAAATAAAAAGTTTTGGTGCATACTAACTTTTGCAATTACGAAAAGGAGGTATGTAATATGACAAAACTTGATTGTAGTGTAAATGGGTGCGCATACAATGATGATAATTGCTGCAAACTCAGAGAAATCGATGTAAAAGGACACGAAGCAAAAAAATCTTCGGAGACAATGTGTGCAAGCTTTGAAAATAAGGGCTGCGGATGTGCAAAAAACAGTATAGACTGTGTATGCAAGGAGACAGAGGTTCATTGTGACGCTGTTTCATGCAGATTTAACCAGCACTTTAAATGTGCTGCAGAGCATATAGGAATTGCAGACAATTGTGAATCTAAAAAACATGGAACAGAGTGTGCAAGCTTTGCATGTTAGAAGAGCGCTAGTGTAACTGGCTGGAATGATGCGCCCCGGCAATATGATTTATTTTAAGGGGCGCATACAGTTCCTTTATCAGTAATAAAAGGGAGAAATATGGATTACAATATTAATTTTCCTCATCTTCACATATATTTAAATCATGTGATAAAGACGATATCAATAGGAAGCTTTGATATTGCAATGTACGGAATTATCATTGCATGTGGAATGCTTGCAGGACTTGGAGTAGCATGCTGCATGGCAAAAAAAACAGGGCAGGATCCTGATACATATTATGATCTGGCATTAGTTGCAATAATATGTTCACTGATAGGTGCGAGAATTTATTATGTCGTGTTCAGATGGGATCTGTACAAGGACAATCTCATAGATATATTTAAAATACGGCAGGGAGGACTTGCTATATACGGCGGTGTTATAGCGGCAATAATTACCACATTTCTTTTTGCTAAAAAGAAAAAGCTTAAGTTTTCGCTTCTATGCGATACAGCAGGACTTGGACTTATAATAGGACAGGTAATAGGACGCTGGGGAAACTTCTTTAACAGAGAGGCCTTCGGAGGTTATACAGACAGCTTTTTTGCTATGCAGCTTCCTGTATCAGCAGTAAGAACATCAGATATGACAGATGAACTTCTTGCCCACACAAAAATAATAGATGGGATAGAATACATTTCTGTACATCCGACATTTTTGTATGAATCACTGTGGAATCTGGTTCTGCTTATTATACTTATAGCATACACTAAGCATAAGAAATTTGATGGAGAAATCTTCCTGTTATATCTTTTGGGGTATGGAGTGGGAAGATTCTGGATAGAAAGTTTAAGGACAGACCAGCTTTTGATCCCGGGGATCGGATATCCTGTATCAATGGCGCTTGCAGCGGTACTCGTTGTTGTCTCTGCTGTATGGATCATTCTGATGAGGATAAAACTAAAAAAAGTGGGAAGTTCCACCACTTTCCAGCAAAAATAGAATAGAAAACGTAAAAAAGATGCAAAGTACTGGTATTTACTTTGCGTCTTTTTTTTATGCAATTTCTGGTAAAGCCTTGATTTTATGCCTGTGTAGGTGTAATATGTTACTAAAAGTGGCGGAAAGTGGAGCTGATTGGCACATATGTGGTGCAAAGTGGTAGAAAAGCTGATAAGAGACATACAGCCTGCCGTCTTAAGCTTTAAAAGTAAAAGGGAGGTGAGATGTCATGTTCATGGGTGAATATAATCATTCGATCGATGCCAAAGGGCGTATGATCGTCCCTGCAAAATTCAGAGAACAGCTCGGAAATGAATTTGTAGTGACAAAGGGATTAGATGGTTGTCTGTTTGTATACTCCAATGAAGAATGGCATCGAATCGAAGAAAACTTGCGCGAGAAACCACTTACCTCTAAAGATGCGAGGAAATTTCTGAGATTTTTCTTTGCAGGAGCAGCTAACTGCGAGGTGGACAAGCAGGGTAGAATACTTCTGCCTGCAAACTTAAGGGAATACGCCGGAATAGATAAGGAAGTCGTTTCAGTTGGTGTGTACAGCAGAGTAGAAATCTGGAGCAAAGACAGATATCTTGAAAATACTGATTTTGATGATATGGATGAGATCGCAGAGCATATGGCAGAACTTGGAATAGGAATCTAGGGAGATGAAAATGGAATTTAAACATTATTCAGTCCTTTTGGACGAAACAATAGAACAACTAAATATTCGTCCGGATGGAATATATGTTGACGGAACGCTCGGAGGAGCAGGACATTCATACCAGATATGCAAAAGACTTTCGGATAAGGGAAGGCTTATCGGGATCGATCAGGATGCGGATGCGATAAAAGCAGCAGGGGAAAGACTTTCAGAGTTTAAGGACAGGGTGACTATCGTAAGAAGCAACTACAGCAATATGAAAAATGTAGTAAATGAGTTTGGAATAGATAAAGTAGACGGGATAGTACTCGACCTTGGAGTTTCGTCATTCCAGCTTGATACGCCAGAGAGAGGATTTACTTACAGAAGTGAGGATGCACCTCTTGACATGAGAATGGATGACAGAAATGCAGTCACAGCAAAAGATATAGTAAACGGATATACAGAGGCTGATCTCTACAGGATAATAAGAGATTACGGCGAAGACAAATTCGCAAAAAATATTGCAAAACATATAGTAGCAGCAAGAAAAGAGGCTGTTATAGAAACAACAGGACAATTAAACGATATAATAAAAGCTTCAATACCACAAAAGGTAAGAGCAACCGGAGGACATCCGTCTAAAAGAACATATCAGGCGATCAGAATAGAACTAAATCACGAACTTGATGTTTTAAAGGATAATCTGGATGATATGATAGACTTGTTAAATCCAGGTGGAAGAATATGCATTATTACATTCCATTCGCTTGAAGACCGGATCGTAAAATCTAATTTCAGAAAAAATGAAAATCCATGTACATGCCCATCCAATTTTCCTGTGTGTGTTTGTGGAAAAAAATCAAAGGGCAGAGTCATCACAAAGAAGCCTATTTTACCGTCGGAAAAAGAACTCGGAGAAAATAGCAGATCTAAGAGTGCAAAACTCCGTGTGTTTGAGAAGATTGACGTTTAAAAGGAGCAGCTAGATGAGTAAAACAACATATTATATAAATGGCAATGCGGTAAGAGAAATAGGACAGCCACAACCTCAAAGAAGACCGCAAAAGACAAGGCGTGAGCTTGAGGAGGCCAGAAGAAGAAAAAATAGAAGAAATGCAGCAAGAAGAAACCGTGAAAGAGCAATGGTAATGAACCGTGCTTATGTTGCATTTCTTACATTATGTGTTATCGCGTCAGCAGTGGCAGCGTTTTCACTTATAAGGATCAGATCAAATGTCACACAGCAGATGAAAGAGGTTGCCGCACTTGAAAGCAGGCTTGAGGATACGAGAGCAGATAATGATGCAAAGTACAAGCAGATAACTACATCAGTAGACTTGAATCATATAAGAGATGTTGCGATAAACCAGCTTGGAATGAAGTATGCTTCATCAGATCAAATCGTATATTATACAGTTGATAACAGCAATTACATGGATCAATATAATGATATTCCATAACTATCCTGGAATCAAACAGTTATGAAAATCTGTATGAATTCGATAAGGGGACAGAAATTTAAATTTTTGTAACAGGAGAATTATATTGGCAGCAAGAAAAAAACGTAGAATGGTTCCGAAACTGAACAGAAAGATGAAGAAAAAGCTCCTGCTGTTGTTCGGAATAATCACATGTGCATTTGTAGGACTTGTATTCAGACTTATGTATATAGAATATACAAGTGGAGATACATATACAAAAAAGGTGTTATCACTGCAGTCTTATGACAGTGTCAAACTTCCTTTTCAAAGAGGGAATATAGTAGATAAAAACGGGACAATACTTGCTACAAGTGTAGCTGTATACAACGTGATCCTGGATTGTTCGGTCATGACGAGCAAGGATGAATATGTTGAGCCGACTATTAATGCATTGACCCAGTGCTTTAGTGATCTTGACCGGAATAAACTTGAAGATTACGCACAAAACAGCAAAGATAATAAATATATAGTATTAAAGGAAAAATTATCATATGACGATATCCAGCCTTTTGTTGAGATGCAGGATGCGGTCGATGACTCTGGAAATAAAGTAAATCCAAACATAAAAGGTGTCTGGTTTGAAACAGAATATCAGAGAAAATATCCGCTTAGCACACTTGCCAGTGCAACAGTCGGATTTGTTTCAGATGGAAATGTTGGAACGGTAGGACTCGAGAAGTATTACGACAGTACATTAAATGGTGTCGATGGCAGGGAGTACGGATATCTCAACTCAGATAATGCAATAGAAAAGACTGTAATTCCGGCAGAGAACGGAAAAAATCTGTACTGTTCGATAGATGCGAATGTCCAGACGATAGTGGAGAATAAGATAAAGGAATTTGCAGATACATATAAAAATAACGCGAGGACCGGAGATGGTGCGGAAGAAATCGCAGTCGTAATGATGAATCCGAACACAGGAGAAATAATCGCAATGGCGGATTATCCTACATTTGATTCAAATGATCCAAGAAATTTAAGCAGCTTTGATCAGACAGGCGATATGTCAGATGATGGCAAGATGGATCTGCTCAACAAATTGTGGCAGAATTATTGTGTGACGGCAACATATGAACCGGGATCTGTACAGAAACCATTTACTGTAGCGGCCGGACTTGAGACGGGAACACTTACAACGGATATGACATTTTTCTGTGATGGATATGAAATGTTCGGAAATGAAAAAGTACGATGCGTAAACAGGGATGGTCATGGACTTGAAACTATTGAAGCTGCGCTTATGGATTCATGTAACGATGCATTGATGCAGATGTCGTACAAAATAGGTGCAGAGAATTTTCTTGATTATCAGGCAGTATTCGGATTTGGACAAAAAACAGGAATAGACCTTCCGGGTGAGGCAAACACAGCATCACTTATGTACACTCTCGATAACATAAAACCTGTGGATCTGGCCACAAACAGTTTTGGACAGAACTATAACTGTACGATGATACAGATGGTGTCGGCATTTTCATCACTTATAAATGGCGGAAATTATTATAAACCACATGTTGTCACAAAAATAACAGATGATAGTGGAAATACGGTAGAAAATATAGAACCTACACTTTTAAAAAAGACAGTATCGCAGAATACAAGTGATACACTTAGAAATTATCTATATAATGTAGTGACTAACGGTACTGCAAAAACAGCAAAAGTTGATGGTTATTCGATGGGTGGAAAAACAGGTACAGCACAGATGTATGATGATGAGACACATCTTCGAAAAAAGGGTGCATATCTGGTGTCATTTATGGGATTTGTACCATATGATGATCCACAGCTTGTGATATATACAGTAATAAATCAGCCAAACGTGGAGGATGAGGCTCACAGTTCTTATGCGCAGAACATTACAAGAGAGATTTTAAAAGAAGTATTACCTTATATGAACGTTTATCCGGATGAGGAGCAGACCGGGATCAACGCTGATCTTGATATTACCGGAAATAATCCTCCTATAGGAAACCAGACGACAGGAGAACCTGAGCAATAATTTACATTACTGGGCATAGCCTTTACAGCACGCTGTCATGCTTTTGTCTGAATAGGAACATAAATATTACATAATCCTGACATTTTATGCATAAATTTGTTGTAAGAAATGTCAGGATTTTTATATGGTTTTAAACAGCACCGGACACAGAAAGAAGACATGGGTATTGTTTATGATGCTCATTTTATGTATGGCAGGGCTTATGATCCGAATAGGGTATATAATGATATTCGAGAGCAGTTATTATGAAGGAAAGGCTAAAGAAATCCAGGAAAGAGAACGCATTATAAGTGGGATAAGGGGAGATATTTTAGACAGAAACGGCAACGTGATCGCTGTAAACGAGACTGCTTACAATATTTCAGTCATACATAATCAGATATCGGACGAAGAAAAAGTAATAGAAGTTCTTTCTGACGAACTAGGAATAGATGAAGAAAAAGTAAGAAAAAGGGTGGAGAAGGTTTCATCAATAGAAAAGATAAAAAATAATGTGTCGAAAGAAATGGGCGAAAAGATATTATCTTATAACTTAGATGGGGTTAAGGTTGATGAGTCAAGCATAAGATACTATCCAAATAATGAATTGTTTTCAAAAGTAATAGGCTTTGCCGGTTCTGATGGTCAGGGAGTTGTGGGACTGGAAACTGTGTACGATAAACTGCTTGCCGGGACTCCCGGAAAAATCCTTACCACATGTGACGGAAGAGGTGTTGAGGTGGAAGGCTTTGAAGAAAAACGGATCGCACCGGGAAAAGGAAAAAATCTCATAACAACACTTGATGTAAATATCCAGAAAGTCTGCATGGAAAAAGCAAAAGAGGCATATGAAGCAAATCGTGCGGATGGAGTGAGTATTATAGCGATGAATCCTAAAAATGGTGAGATATATGCAATGGTCGATTACCCGGAGTATGACCTTAATGATCCTTTTGAGGGGGAGGATTTAAACTCCATGTGGCGCAACAGCTGTGTGAGTGATACATATGAACCGGGATCGACTTTTAAAATAATAACGGCGTCGATCGCACTTGAGGAAAATCTTGTAACCCTTGATGAGAGGTTTTATTGTCCGGGCTATATTGTTGTTGAAGACCGGCGTATAAGGTGTCATAAAACAGCAGGACATGGTTCTGAAAGCTTTGTGGAGGGGATACAAAACTCATGTAATCCGGTTTTTATAGATCTGGGGCTTAGGATCGGAAGTGACAGATACTATGATTATTTTAAGAAGTTTGGACTTCTTGATAAAACAGGTATAGATCTTCCCGGTGAGGCAGGCACTATAATGCATGAAAAGGACAAAATAGGGCAGGTTGAACTTGCGACCATAGCATTTGGACAATCGTTTCAGATCACACCGGTACAGCTTATGACAACAGTTTCATCACTTATAAATGGTGGAACACGCATAGTTCCGCATATTGGAATGGCGGAAAGTGAGAATAACGGAAAAACAGTAAAATTTGAATACGAAAACAAAGAAGGAATATGCAGCGAAAAGACATCGCAGACGATGCGGATGCTGCTTGAAAGTGTTGTGTCTGAAGGCTCCGGAAAAAATGCAGCGGTTGAGGGGTATGAGATAGGTGGAAAAACGGCAACGTCACAGACGTTTCCGAGAAGTGATAATATATACATAGCATCATTTTTAGGGTTTTACCCTGCGGATGATCCGCAGATCATGTACCTTGTAAAAATAAATAACCCAAAAGATGCATATTATGGAGGAACGATAGCAGCTCCTGTTGCAGCAGAATTATTTAAGGAGACAATACCGTATATATCGACCTTGCGAAATGATGATGAATAACGTATACTAAACTATAATGCAAATGCAGACATGGAGGAAAGAACATGAGCTTTGAAGAAAAAAAAGTATTAGTTGTAGGAACCGGAAAAAGCGGTGTGGCAGCTACAGGATTATTATTAAAAGAAAAAGTACAGACAGTTTTATTCGACGCAGATAAAGAACTGGACACAAAAGAATTTTTTGAAAAAAATCCTTCTTTGAATGGTGTTTCCCTTATTTTAGGGGATCTGTCAGATGAACAGATAAAGCAATTTGATATAGCAGTGCTTAGTCCGGGAGTCCCTACAGATATACCTATGGTGAACAGACTGCGTGATGCCGGAGTGAAAATATGGGGAGAGATAGAACTCGCATATGCATTTGGAAAAGGCCGGATAATAGCAATAACAGGAACAAACGGAAAGACAACAACTACAGCTTTGACAGGAGAAATAATGGCAGAGCATTATGATGATGTCAGAGTAGTCGGAAATATCGGAATACCATATACATCAATGGTTCAGGGAACTACGGAAGAGACTGTGACTGTCGCTGAGATATCAAGTTTCCAGCTTGAGACAATACATGAATTCAGGCCACATGTGTCTGCAATCTTAAATATCACACCTGATCATTTGAACAGACATCATACGATGGAAAATTATATAAAAGCAAAAGAAGATATCACAAAGAACCAGACAGCAGATGATTTCTGCGTATTAAATTATGAGGACGAAGTGCTTAGGACCTTTGCAGAAAAATGTCCTGCGAAAGTTATATTTTTCAGCAGCAGACGGGTTCTTGACGAAGGATTTTATCTTGAAGGTGAAGAAATCATGTATGCACATGATAATAAGACGGACAGAGTCATTAATGTTAATGACCTCAATCTTCTTGGCAGACATAATTATGAGAATGTCATGGCTGCCTGTGCAATGTCAGTAAGCATTGGTGTACCTATGGATAAGATAGTAGAAGTGCTTAAAACTTTTAAAGCTGTAGAGCACAGGATAGAATATGTCACGGAAAAAAGAGGCGTCAGATTCTATAATGATTCAAAGGGAACAAACCCGGATGCAGCAATACAGGGAATACGTGCAATGAACCGGCCGACACTTCTTATTGGCGGAGGTTATGATAAACAGTCTGAGTATGATGAATGGATAGAGGCATTTGACGGCAAGGTAAAAGAGCTTGTGCTTATAGGGCAGACGGCAGACAAAATCGAAGCATGCGCAAAGAAACATGGGTTTAATAATGTAGTGAAAAAAGAAACATTTGAGGATGCAATAACATATTGCTATGACCATGCTGTATCGGGAGATGCAGTGCTTTTATCACCGGCTTGCGCCAGCTGGGGAATGTTCCCAAATTATGAGGAACGCGGACGTATCTTTAAGGAAATAGTAAATGGATTAGAGGAGTAATGCATTTTGGCAAAGAAGGCGAGAAAAAAAACAGCCGCTTATTTTGATTATAATCTGCTGTTCATTGTTATTTTTTTACTTTGCTTTGGTCTTGTCATGTTGTATAGTTCAAGTGCCTATACCTCAGCAAATAAGTATGGAGACAGTGCGTACTATTTAAAACGGCAGATAAGAAATATTGCGATCGGTGCGGTGTTTATGTATCTGACTGCAAAGATTGACTATAGATTCTGGAAGAAATTTTATACATTTGCATATGTGGTTGCCTTTATGCTTTGTATACTTGTATATGTGCCGGGAATAGGAACAGACTCACATGGATCATCAAGGTGGCTGGCACTTGGACCTATACAGTTCCAGCCGTCAGAAATAGCGAAGCTTGTTGTCATATTGTTTTTGGCTGTCCTTGTGGAAAAATTATCCAAAAACATGGGAAAAGTGGCAAGTCTTGTTGTGATAGGTGTGATATTGCTTCCGCTTGTTGGAATTGTGGCGGCAAGTAACTTAAGTACAGCAGTTATCATAATGGGTATTGGTGTCTGTATGCTTTTTGTTGCAAGTCCAAAATATTCGCATTTTGTGATAATAGTCATTCTGGGTGTTGCGTTTGTTACAGTATTTATCATGTTTGCTGGTTACAGGGGAGACAGGATACAGGCATTTTTACATCCTGAGACAGCCGGAGATAAAGGGTACCAGACACTTATGGGATTGTATGCGATAGGCTCAGGAGGTCTTTTTGGAAAAGGGCTTGGAGAGAGCCTGCAGAAACTTGGAAACGTTCCGGAATCACAAAATGATATGATCTTTACTATTATATGTGAGGAGCTTGGATTGTTTGGAGCCATATGTCTTATGCTTTTATTTGTGCTTCTGATATGGAGAATGATGGTTATAGCAAACAATGCAAAGGATCTGTATGGTTCTTTGATCGTGGTAGGTGCAATGGCGCATATTGCGATCCAGGTGATATTAAATATAGCGGTAGTAACAAAGACAATACCAAATACTGGTGTAATACTTCCATTTATAAGCTATGGCGGAACATCGGTAATTTTTCTTATGGCGGAGATGGGACTTGTATTATCGGTATCAAAAGGCATAAAACTGGAAAATATATAGTTTTGTGAAGATACAAATTTTGTTGGAGACAGTATGATTAAGGAAAAGCGAAAAAAGAAGAAAAGATTCCTGCATTTTCTGAAAATCTTATCTATTATAATAATTGTTTTAGCACTTCTTTTTCTTATTGCATTGAAGCTTTTTACTGTAAAACAGGTTGAAGTGGATGGAAATGTTTTATATGATGATGAAACTATAGAAAATGTTGTTTTAAATGATAAGTATTCATGGAATTCATTATATGTATTTGCAAAATACAGATTTAAAAAGCCAGAGAGTATTCCATTTGTGGATACAATGGATATAACGCTTAAAAGCCCGCATAAATTACATATTAAAGTATATGAAAAAGGAATGCTTGGATACATATATATCCCCGGAATTGATGAAAATGCATATTTTGATAAGGACGGACTTGTGGTAGAAACTTCCTCCGATATTGTGGATGGCGTTCCTAAAATAGATGGAATAAACTGCGATAAAGTGGTATTATATGAAAAGCTGCCGGTTGATGACAGCAGACTTAAGGAAATCCTTGAACTTACACAGGCACTGAAAAGAGAAGATCTGATCCCGGATTCCATTACTTACGGAGGAGAGGGAGAACCAGTTATCTCTTATGGAGGTCTGACTGTAAAAATGGGAGATACAAAACTTCTTACACAAAAGATCAAGAGGCTTAAAGCTATACTCCCGTCTGTAAAAGACATGAGTGGAATACTACATTTAGAAGACTGGACGGAAGACAGCACAAATATTGTGTTTGATAAGACTGATTAATTGCAAAAAAATCATATTTTTATGTTGATTATTTCTAGAAATAATTATATTATAGAGTATATGAGTTTAAGATAATTGGTTTTTTATATAAATATAGGAAAGAAAGAGGAGGAAGAACCTTGCTTGAAATAAAGACTACAGAGGCAGATGCCAGCGCAAAAATTATTGTTATCGGTGTTGGCGGAGCTGGAAACAATGCAGTTAACCGAATGATCGATGAAAATATAGGTGGAGTAGAATTTATCGGGATCAATACTGATAAACAGGCGTTACAGCTTTGCAAAGCTCCTACATTGATACAGATAGGTGAGAAACTTACAAAAGGACTTGGTGCCGGTGCACAGCCTGAGATCGGGGCAAAAGCGGCTGAGGAAAGTGCAGAGGAACTTTCAGCAGCTGTAAAAGGTGCAGATATGGTATTCGTCACATGTGGTATGGGTGGTGGAACCGGTACAGGAGCAGCCCCTGTTGTTGCAAAGATTGCAAAGGAACAGGGAATACTTACAGTAGGTGTTGTCACAAAGCCTTTCAAATTCGAGGCAAAACAGCGTATGATAAACGCTATATCAGGTATCGACAGATTAAAAGAAAATGTAGATACTCTTATTGTTATACCGAATGACAAGCTTTTAGAGATAGTAGACCGTCGCACTACAATGCCGGATGCATTAAAGAAGGCTGATGAGGTCCTTCAGCAGGCAGTACAGGGAATCACAGATCTTATCAATCTTCCTGCACTTATTAACCTTGACTTTGCAGACGTCCAGACAGTTATGAAGGACAAGGGTATGGCACATATCGGAATCGGTAATGCCAAGGGTGATGAGAAAGCTATCGAGGCTGTTAAGCTTGCGGTTGCATCTCCACTTTTAGAGACTACTATAAATGGTGCTACACACGTTATCATCAACATTTCAGGTGATATTTCACTTATGGACGCAAACGATGCCGCAAGTTATGTCCAGGATCTTGCAGGAGATAATGCAAACATTATCTTCGGTGCTAAATACGATGAGTCTATGACAGACGAGGCAACAATTACAGTAATTGCCACAGGACTTGAGGATGTAAATGCACCAGCTCCGGCACCGGCTCCAGCTGCATCAAACGTTGCATCATCTATGGCAGGACGTATGGTATATCCTAATTCAAATGCACAGAGAACTACTACACCGGGAGCAGGAAATACTTCGTTTTCAGGGTTACATACAACAACCCACACTACACAAAATAATGCTCCTGCACATACATTTACAGGAATCCAGAAACCACGCCAGCCGGAAAGCACTGTTAAGCCGGTAGAGATCAATATTCCGGATTTCCTTAAAAATTCTAAGAGATAATATTTACAGAATCTTATCGACGTTATATGTCATTAATGCACCTCACTTTCAGTTATACTTTAAGAGAAAGTGAGGTGTAAATTATCTATGCGTTTTATCTGGATCTTTTTCTGATAAGAACAACGCTGACAAATTGCTTAATTCTTTTATCAACATTTTACATATTAAAAATTCCATTATCAAATAAAAAAATAAAGATAGTCGTTGCTGCGGTATCCGGGGCACTGATAAGTGCAGTAATACTCATTGTCTCAGGAAATTATAATTTATATAGGATTTTGACACTGTTTTTTATAGGTCCGGGTATGATATATACGTTGTGCGGACATGCGAAAAGAACTTTAAATATATGGATCGTGGCAGTGATTTCAACGTTTCTTACCGGAGGTGCAGTATGTGCCATAGATCAGGTTACCGGCAGGGAAGCATTTTCAAACATCATAATATCATTTGTGATAGGCATTATTTTCTTGAATATAATGTATTCGAATGCAAAGCAGAATAGAAATTATTATACTGTGACGGTTATATCGCAAAATAACAGCATAGAGGTGAAGGGGCTGTATGATTCGGGAAATGTACTTTGTGCAGGCAGAAACAGGGAGCCGGTGCACATAGCATCCGACAAGGTGTTTTCTATTTTGACAGAAAAAAAAGACAGTATCATGGTGCCATATAAAAGCCTAGGAAATGAGGATGGGATAATAGAGGTATACAGATTCGACTGTATGCAGATAAAATGTGGATATAGCAGAATTGAGTTTCATGATGTTCTGATAGGAAAAGCTTCAGCAAGTCTGTTGAAAAATGTAGCATACGATATAATTTTGAATGAAGCTGTTTTTTCTGATACAAAGGGTATGGAAGATTTTTCTGGGAAAGGATGATAAGCCAGAAGAGATATTTTACATAGGAGGAGCGGAGGTGCTGCCGCCGCCACTCAAAAATGACGAGGAAAAAAGTGCACTTATGGCACTCGCCGACAGAAACGATAATATGACACTTGAGAGTGCAAGGGAACTTTTGATATCACATAATTTACGGCTTGTTGTATATCTGGCAAAAAAATTTGAAAATACCGGTGTATGTGTTGAAGATCTGATCTCTATAGGCACGATCGGGCTTATAAAGGGAATAAATACATTTAATCCCGACAAAAAAATAAAGCTTGCGACATATGCTTCAAGATGCATAGAAAATGAAATACTTATGTATCTGCGGAGAAACAGCAGGACAAAGCTCGAGGTATCGTTCGATGAACCGCTCAATATGGACTGGGATGGAAATGAACTTCTGCTGTCTGATATTCTGGGAACCGATGAGGACATCATATACAAAGATATAGAGACAGAGGCAGAGATCACTTTATTAAAATCTGCGATGAAAGTATTAGATGACCGGGAAAGACAGATAATAGAGCTCAGGTTTGGGATAAACAGCCGTGAAAACAAGGAACTTACGCAGAAGGAGGTTGCGGATATTCTGGGAATATCGCAGTCATATATATCGAGACTTGAGAAAAAGATCATGGTAAGGCTGCGGAAAGAAATGCAAAAATTAGCGTAGCTAATGTATAGGAAATATGATATACTTATTTCATAAAAAAATAAGGAGATGATCATATGGTATTGGAGTTTATCGGGGCTGACAGAGAAGTTACAGGAAGCTGTCATTACATTACATTTGGGGAGACGCATATACTTATCGATTGTGGAATGGAGCAGGGACCTGATCTGTACGTTAATCAGGAAATACCGGTCAATCCATCGCTGATTGATTACGTGTTTGTTACTCATGCACACATAGATCATTCAGGACTTTTACCGCTTTTGTATAATCATGGTTTCAGGGGAACTATATTTGCTACAAAGGCGACAACGGATCTTTGTAATATAATGCTTAAGGATTCTGCTCATATACAGGAGTTTGAGGCGGAATGGAGAAATCGTAAAGCAAGACGTGCTGGAAAGCCTGAGATCACACCAATGTATGATGTGGAGGATGCAGCGAATGTTATGCAGCATTTTACACCATGTGATTATAATTGTGTGTATGAAATCTGTCCAGGACTTAAAGTACGTTTCGTAGATGCAGGACATCTGCTTGGATCTTCATCCATTGAAATGTGGGTGACAGAAGAAAATGTCACAAAGAAAATACTGTTTTCGGGTGATATCGGAAATCATAACAGACCGCTTATAAAAAACCCGCAGTATGTGGAAGAGGCAGACTATGTTGTGATGGAGTCTACATATGGAAACAGGGTGCATGACACTCCGCCAGATTATGCGGTTGAGCTGGCAAAGGTTATGAATGCCACATTTACAAAGGGGGGAAATCTTGTGATCCCGGCATTTTCAGTAGGACGTACACAGGAAATGCTTTACTTTATGCGGCGCATAAAAACAGAAGATCTGCTCCCGGAATATAGAAACTTTGAAGTTTATATAGACAGTCCGCTGGCTGTTGAGGCTACGAATATATTTCATGAAAATGTTTCGGACTGCTTCGATGATGAGGCGAGGTCACTTATAGATCAGGGAATAAACCCTATCAAATTTCCGGGACTTAAAGTGGCTGTATCATCTGATGAATCAAAGATGATAAATTTCAATCCAAACTCAAAGGTGATAATTTCCGCATCCGGAATGTGTGAGGCCGGCCGGATAAGGCATCATCTGAAGCATAATTTGTGGCGAAGTGATTCAACGATATTATTTGTAGGATATCAGGTTCCGGGAACTTTAGGTTTTGCGCTTTTAAATGGAGCACAAAAGGTAAAGCTTTTCGGTGAGGAGATCAATGTCAAAGCAGATATAGTAAATCTTCCGGGAATCAGTGGACACGCAGATAAAAACCAGCTTATAGACTGGCTGGCAGCGGTTAAGACTAAACCGGAGCATGTATTTATAGTTCATGGCGAGGAGAGCACCGCAGAATCGTTTGCAGGCCTTGTCAATGAAAAATTCAGCTATGATGCGGTGGCGCCATATAGTGGGGATGCATACGATCTTATCACAAATAAAAAGATCGCAGATGGTTCGAGACTGCTCGTTGAGAAGAAGGCTGCAAAGGCACAGAGCAAGAATTCAACAGTCTATGAAAGACTGATCGCAGCTGGACAGCGCCTTGTTGCGGTTATACAGAAATGTCAGGGAATGGCAAATAAGGATCTTGGCAAATTTGCAGATCAGATAAATGCATTGTGTGATAAATGGGACAAAAATTAAGTCAGAAAATATTTTATATAGTGTTTTAGTGGAAACCGCACAATATTCGCCGATGTTAAGGTGGGCTCGTTCCTTTCTGGCGGTGTCGATTCCAGCTACAT
>CAJLRL010000008.1 GCA_905209075.1 uncultured Lachnospiraceae bacterium
TGACACCTAAATAAACAAAATCGTCTTTCAATTCGTTGAACGATGTTTGCGAAGTAGACTGTTTATACAAGGTGTCATTAACATAAATCATCGGTGCTGCGTCTGCTATACCCGGAGTAGTAACACTATCGTTGTTGTGGGGAAAAAGGGAAATTGCCGCGACGCATACTAAAGCCAAACAAGCGGCAACAACTCCCCATTTAACCCAAATCGGCTTTTTGGTTTTCTTTTTGTAGCTGATAGCCTCATCAACATACTTGGTGTCAAGCTCGCTCATGGCTTCGGAAAACTTCTTTGAGTTCATACGAATACCTCTCTTTCTGCTAAATAGCTTTTCATTTTCTGACGGATACGGGTCAGCCGGACGGAGATATTTTTCTCCGAAAGCCCTACAAACTCGGCTATGTCCTTACAGCTATCGGAAAACCAATAGCGGCGCATGAAGATAACGCGGTTTTCGACGGTCAGCGTGTCCAGAAAACTTTCAATGATACGGGCTAACTCTCTGGCTTCAATCTCGGCTTCCACTGTATTCGGGTCTGCTATATAGGCTTCGATTTCCTCCATAGCAATCGTGTAAGTGCTGTTTCGTTTGGCTGCTTCCTTTCTGTAATAGATTTTCAGTGAAATGTTCCGAACGATTTTACAGATATAGGTCAGCAGCGGGTTTGGCTTCGCCGGGGGGATTGCGTTCCATGCCCCTAAATAAGTGTCATTGACGCACTCCTCCGCGTCCTGCCTGTTGTTCACGATGTTATACGAGAGGTTGTGACAGATTTTTCCGTATTTAATGTCCAGCTCCCGTATGCCCTGTTCTGAACGCCCAAAAAACATTTCAATGATTTTTTCATCTTCTATCATCACACCGCCTCCTTTCCGGCTTCACCTATATACTACGGTTTCAGCGGCGAATACTACATCAAATCTCAAATTTTTTCAAGAAAATTATACCACACTTCGCGTGAAATTGCTTGTGTTAGCTTTCGCCGCTTCGCTGGCGGCTCTCCGGCGTTCCTCGCTATATGGGGCGGTCAGACGGAAAGAAAAGCGGCCTTTACGCTGTTGTAAATTATCATATCATTTATCAAGTATCAAGATGTTTATAATTTCTCTACTTTGCGTTGTCCAAGTTCATATCCTTTCCTCTATGCTTCCATACAAAAAACTTTTTCATAACAACTTATTATCAAATAATTCCATAATAATCTGGATCTAAAATAAATTCTCCTTCTGTTTTATCAAGCCACTTTTTTGCCATATTAATAGCATCAACTAAACATTTTGCAAATTTTTCTATTGCCGCATCGTTTATATACCAAAGGGATACTAAGGATCTTTTATCAATCTTCACCATTGTGCCCGCATATAGTACTTTTCCCGAATCAGTTCCCATCTTTTTTAATAACAAACAGGAATTATTAGGATTATCTGGATTCAGCTCTCTTCCTGCCACTACATTCAAATATGGAACAGGTTCTAAAACAGTGCTATCAGAATGTAATCATAGCGGTCTTTCTGCTGTTCTATGTAGGTACGAAGCACCGTCTCCATGCTCATAACATTCACAAGTGAGGTTTCCAAACCGGAAAGCTCGATATTTCCCGGCATGAAATCCCCCCCTCCTCATGTCTTAAAATGCCGTACTCCGGTTTTATTTCCTCATCATTGATAATGGATGCCATAATGGTTGCAAGTGTAATTTCCAGTCTGTCCGGCTCCCGAATACCAAGACTTGCCGTAAGACTGCCCTGTGCATCTGCATCTATCAGTAAAACTTTCTTTCCCTGTTTTGCCAGTCCGATTCCTAAATTGCTTGTTGTGGTGGTCTTTCCAACTCCACCCTTCTGATTTGCGATTGCTATTACTTTACACATGATAAATTCTCCTATTCTCTACTATTTTGCTTTTATCTGCTGCTCTTTACATTGCTTTTCTGCACTTCCGCATAAGCTCTGTAATATTTGTTTGTCCCTTTATTGCTATAAAGCTCTGATATCTCCAGAACTTCTACTTTTGGATGACGCTGTAAGATTTTCTGAAACCACACAATGTCATTCTTCGTTCCCATCAATCTGACTTTTAACATTAGTCTGCTCCTCCAAATAAGGCATACAGTTCCCGGTTATAAGTCGCATACTCCGGATAGCGGATCTGTATCGCCTGCCAAAAGAAAGGTGCATAGGCACAGCAGAACAAGTCCTCCACTGTATACTGCCTGCACTCGTTTACCTGTTCCTCTGTTTTTGTGTAATCATCTACACTCGGTGTGCCATTGCAATACAGGTTAAATGCCATTCGCACCACCTTCATACTGCCACTGGTCTGCCAGCCTTCATGCAGACACTCTGTTTTTACACATCCCGTCTTAAAATCATATATGCTATTGATATTTCTTCTCGTATCATCACTGATACCAAGACAATAGCAAAGTGCCTTGTGGTACACATCCTGATAGCGTACCTCTTTTAATTTTTCATAGTAGAATTTTTCATGTGCTTCGCTGATAAAATTGATTGTCTGTTCCTTTTTGTTTTCTGCTCCTAACGCTGTGTTGTTCATAGTGAACCTCCTTTTAAATTGAATTGAAAAAGGCACTCCTAATGGAATGCCCTAATATAAAAAATAGGGACACTCTTTCAAGTATCCCTACGTTCTATCAACATATCTGATAGTTCTCTATTTACTTTCATATTCAGAATTCTTTGTGTCCCCACAACCGAGGTCTAACGCTACAACAACAGTCACCTTCCTCACAAGCTCTTTTTCCTTGTGATTTTCAGCAATCCTGTTGAAGCTGAAAAACTCTACAAAGTGCGTAAATTCAAGGATTTCTACATATCCTTTCTGTGTAGTCCTACCACAGTTTCTATATGATAAGTATTCGGAAACATATCTACACAGCAAATCTTTTTAACTTCATACCCTCTTGCTGCAAATATTTCTAAATCTCTTGCCAGGCTTGACGGCTTACATGATATATAAACCATATTCTCAACGCCATAATCAATGATTTTTCCGATAGCCTTTGGATGTATTCCGTCACGTGGTGGATCGAGTATGATATAATCCGGTTTTTCCTCTATTTCATCAAGTACTTTCAATACATCTCCTGCGAGGAATTTACAATTTGAAAGACCATTTAATGCGGCATTTTCTTTTGCCGCCTCGACCGCCTCAGCAATAATTTCCACGCCGACTACTTCTTTACATACAGGTGCCATCATCTGCGCAATTGTCCCAGTTCCGCTGTATAGGTCATATACAGTTTTTCCACTAAGCGAATCGGCATCTCCATCAAGTATAAACTCTCTCGCTGTCTCGTAAAGCACTTCTGCTCCAAGAGAATTAGTCTGGAAAAACGAAAACGGCGTGATCTTAAAGCGCAATCCTAATAGTTCCTCGTAGAAAAAATCCTCTCCATAAAGTACTTCTGTGCCTTCATTTTTCACTACATCCGCTACACTGTCATTTTCCGTATGAAGTATCCCCTTAAATTTACCATCATATGGATGGCACAGCAGTGCATATCTCCAGCCCGCTAAAAGTTCTTCCTCATCGAAGCCATCCGTCTGCGTGGATGTGATAAGATCAACCAAAATCTCACCTGTTTTTACGGCCTTCCTTACAAGAAGATGACGCAGATATCCTACATGTGAAAATCTGTGGTAAAAGCTTATATTATTTTTTGAAAAGTAATCAAGTGTAACTTTTAATATTGTCCTGAAATCCTTATCAACTATCTGACAGTCAGACACTGTTACAAGATCATAAAAACTACCTCTTTTGTGCATTCCAAGAGCTAGTGGACCATCCTTGTACTCATCACCAAATGAAAATTCCATCTTATTGCGGTACTCTTTATTTTGCGGACTTCCTTTTATTCCAAGGAACTTATATCCTGCTTCATCCTCTGTTCCGATGGCATCAACAATAAGCTTTTTAACCTGCGAAAGCTTCATGTCCAGCTGTTTTTCATATGGAACAGTCTGATATGTACAGCCGCCACAAGCTCCAAAGTGAGGACATGCTTTTTCAGTCTCTAATTCAGACTTCTCTATAACCTGCATAAGACGTCCCTCTGCCTTTTTATGTTTAATTTTATTTACCGCAAACTCTACCTTCTGACCGGGAATGCTATTTTTTACTATAACACGCTCTCCATCCTCTGTAATTACAATTCCTTTGTTTGGGAACTCAACATGATCAACTATGCCGCATCCTCTATATCCTTTTTTCATATATCATCTCTCATCCTAATAAAATAAAATTCCTAATATAATAAAATTCCTAATAAAATAAAATTTCTAATATACTTAATCTAAAAATGGGGACTACATAAAAGCAGCCCCCATAAAAATCGTAAAATTATTTTTCTTCTTTAGTCTTTGGCTCTTCCTCTGCCTTATCCTCAGCCTCATCTTCTTCATCCTCGAAGAAATCATCATCAAACTCGTCATCATAGTCATCTTCGAAATCATCTAAATAATCCGGTGTGAAGAATCTGTAGATTCCGTATACAGCTGCTGCGATCGCCACTACAGCTCCGATTACAGCAAAAATGATAACTGCCTTTGAAGGTTTCTTTTCTTCTTCCTCTTTTTTAAGAAGATCATTTAATTTAGATGCACAAAGCATCTCTGATATTTTATTGTCTTTTAACATATCTTCTACTTTTTTGCTCATAATAACTGCCTCTCCTTATCTGAATTTTATTTTTTGATCCACAGACATTTTTCTATGAATCACTTTCAATTTTATAACTATATCCAGTATATCATATACTGCCCAATTTTCCTAGAAAAATTACAAATTTTAATTATTTTTCTAAAAAAGCTACATTGCATTATATGATCAAATGTAGATCAAAATACCTTTTGACCATAATGCTGCTATATCTTTTTTAATTTGGCAAAAGACGCAAACATTTTCTTGGTTCCGGCTTTATCAAAGTCAACCGTAACCTCATAATCTCTTCCACCTTCTATTATAGCCTTTACCTCACCCTGTCCGAATTTCATGTGTGTTACACGATCTCCCACCGAATAATCCAGTCCTTTTGAAGTATTTGCACTTGCAAATGAACGCTGGCTTCCTACAGGTGTATATACAGGAGTTCTCTTTCGTGAAGTATTGAATGTCGTAGCATACTCTGTTCCGTATGTAGGTGTTTTCCTGAAATTCTCCCTTGCTTTTTTAAAACTATTCGCCCCTGATCCTTCGTCTTTTGATTTCTGCTCATATATTTCTCCGGACATTAGTTCTTTCGGTATCTCTTTTACAAAACGTGATACTTTATTGTATTGCGTCTCACCTCTTATCATACGGGTTCTGGCAGATGTTATCGTAAGATGCTGTTTTGCTCTTGTTATTCCTACATAAGCAAGACGTCTTTCTTCCTCTATCTCACTTGCAGCATCATCGCTTGTTATAGACATATAGCTTGGAAACAATCCATCCTCCATACCGGCCAGAAATACATTGGGAAACTCAAGGCCTTTTGCACTATGCAGTGTCATAAGCACAACATAATCACTGTTATCATCAAGTCCATCTATATCTGCTACGAGAGCTACTTCTTCAAGAAAGCCTGACAGTGTAGGATTTTCCACACCCTCATCATATGCGGCCGCTTTACTTACAAGCTCGTTTATATTCTCGATACGCTGTTCTGCTTCGTCCGTTCCCTCTGCCTTAAGTTCATCGACATATCCGGTTTCATCTATTATTGCTTTAAGAAGATCAGACACTGAATCCATTTCTGCTCTTGCTTTTAATGACTGGATAAACATTATAAATGGTTTTATCTTACTCTCAGCTCTTCCCATTCCCGGAATGTCTGCAGCCATCTTAAGTGCAGTGTAAAAATCTATTTCGTTCTCATCGGCATAATCAGCTACACGATTTATGCTTGTCGCACCTATACCTCGTTTAGGCACATTTATTATACGCCTTACTGCAATATCATCACGTCCATTATCTATCGTTTTTAAATATGCCAGAAGATCTTTTATCTCTTTTCTTGCATAGAAATTAACACCACCGACTATCTTATATGGTATGTTGCTATTTATAAATCTCTCCTCGAAAAGACGTGACTGTGCATTTGTCCTATACAAAACAGCGCAGTCCTTATATGAGGCATCCTCTTTTCTGACCATATTGTTTATAGCTCTTGCAACATAATCAGCTTCCTCATATCCACTTTCAAGCTGCTCAAAATCAATCTTTGCGCCGGCACCATTGTCTGTCCATAATCTTTTATCTTTACGCCCGATATTGTTTGAAATAACGCAGTTTGCAGCATCGAGGATATTCTGTGATGAACGGTAATTTTGTTCAAGCTTTATTACCTTTGCATCCTCAAAATGCTTTTCAAAATTCAAAATATTATAGATATTTGCCCCACGGAATTTATAAATCGACTGGTCATCATCACCGACTACACATAAATTTTTATATTTCATTGCGAGCAGCCGTATAAACTCAAACTGGACATTATTTGTATCCTGATACTCATCTACCATGATATATCTGAAGCGCTCCTGATAATAATTCAAAACTTCCTTGTCAAGTTTAAAAAGCTCTACTGTTTTACAAAGCAGATCATCAAAGTCAAGCGCATTGTTCTGTTTCAAAGCAAGCTGATACTCTTTATAAACCATAGCCTGTTTGCGCTTAACAAAATCCCCTGCTCCCTGATTTTCAAATTCAACAGGATCGATCATATTATCCTTTGCAGAAGATATGACATTCAAAAACATCTTTTCTTTATATAACTTAGTGTCTATCTCAAGACGTTTACATATATCCTTCATGAGTGTCTTCTGGTCATCCGCATCATAAATTGTAAAATTCGTGCTGTAACCAAGCCTGTCGATATAACGCCGCAGTATTCTCACGCATGTAGAGTGAAAAGTAGACACCCATATGCTCTCCGAGCCATATCCGACCATATCATCAATACGATCACGCATCTCTCCCGCAGCCTTGTTTGTAAATGTTATAGCCATTATGTTGTAAGGATTTACTCCCATCTCTTCTATAAGATAAGCGGTTCTGTAGGTAAGAACTCTTGTCTTTCCGCTTCCCGCCCCTGCAAGAATAAGTAACGGTCCCTCTGTAGTTACTACAGCCTCTGCCTGCTGCTTATTTAACATGTCTAAATTCATCAATGTAACCTCTTTTTCTAAATTACAATTCGGCACGTCTCTCAGCCTATTGACATCATATCACAAACATATGTTTTTGAAAATGATATAAATGCGAATTTCAAAAAAATCTTGTCATATAGTTTTCAATACTATATAATAAAGCAGTGAGGTGAACAAAATGGAAAATGATACAAAAGCTTTTTTAGCAGACTTACTTGAACAATTAAAATCAATAGATTACATAAAACCCGTTGATATCCCTAACATAGATTTATACATGGATCAGATCACTACATTTATGGATGAGCAGCTTGCTGCTTCAAAACGTTATGAATCAGACAAAATTCTCACAAAAACAATGATCAATAACTACGCAAAAAATAATCTGCTTCCACCGCCCAGCAAAAAGAAATATTCGAAAGAGCATGTACTTACACTCCTTTTCATATACTATTTCAAAAATATTCTGAGCATAAACGATATACACTCTATACTCAATCCACTGACTGAAAAATATTTTGGAAACACAGATGGTTTCAGTATGGTGGATATCTACAATGAAGTTTTCGGTCTTGAGGCTGAAGAGTCAAAAAAGCTTATGAAAGACCTCGGCAAAAAATATAATCTGGCAAAAGATACCTTTAACGACTTTCCCGAGGAAGACCAGAAATTTTTACATACATTCAGTTTTATCTGTATGTTAAGCTTTGACGTATATATCAAAAAAATGATTATCGAACGTACCATTGATAATCTGAATAATGAAGCAGCTTCTGAAAAAGATAATAAAAATAAAAGTGACCAGTAATAATAGCTGGTCACTTTTATTTAGAAAGGTTACTCTTGTTCCATTCTTTTAAATACCATATCATATCCGTCATTTCCATAGTTTAGAGAACGGTTGACACGGCTTATTGTAGCTGTAGAAGCCCCCGTCTTTTCTGCAATGTCGAGATATGTCTTCTGCTCTCTTAACATCTTTGCCACCTCAAACCTCTGTGACAGTGATAAAAGCTCATTTACTGTGCATACATCTTCAAAAAATGTATAACACTCTTCTTTATCCTTCAAACATAAGATTGCATCAAATAAATGGTCTACTGCCTCTGTTCTTAGATTTTTGCTCATTTCAATCTCCTCTTTCCATAAGCATTTTATGTTTCAATTTTATCATATTAAAGTTTTAAAGTAAACAGATTTCTTGCAATTAATTTTCCAATGCGCTATTATAATGTTATTGTCCACTGCTTACAATGTAAGCAGCTTATAATATTTTACAGATAATGATTGTACTAAACGGACAATTAAATACAAAATGATAGGAGTCCATTATGAAAAAAGTAGGTTATTTCTTTTTTGCCTTTGTTCCATTCCTTGCGGTTCAGGCAATTCAAATCGTTGCTCTATGTTTTATGATCGGCTCGTCCGTCATAACGGAATCACTTGTCGGACACAGCCTGTTTCCATCCCGGAGTATAAGCGACAGACTAAACACCCTCTGGCTTACGACTGACTTTAATATGATGATCATGCTGTTATATTCTATAATTACGATCATCATTTTCAGTATGTGGTATTATGCAGGATTTGGCGGTAATTTTCTTCCATCTCCCAAAAAAACTTTTCATCCGCTCATGATATTAGGCATACTTTTTTTAATTCCCGGAGCACAATTTGCTGCTAATTATATTGTTATGGGAATTTCATTTGTAAGACCTGACTGGATATCCCAATACGAACAGCTGTTTGAAACATCCGGGATCACAACAGTAACTGTGATAACATTTATCTACTCAGTTATTACAGGACCTATATGTGAGGAGCTTATTTTCCGCGGAATGACAATGAATGCATTTAAAAAGGCTATTCCTTTCTGGGCAGCAAATATAATGCAGGCCATATTATTTGGAATTTTCCATATGAACTGGGTTCAGGGAATATTCGCATTTGCCCTTGGCCTTTTACTTGGATATATTTGTGAAAAAGGTAACAGTATTTATTACTCAATCGGACTTCACATACTTTTCAACTTCTGGGGAACTGTCGTATCACAATTTCTGATAATAGATGATACCGTTGCTGCTGCAGTGATAATTCTTATAATAACAATTGTCTCACTTGCTGTCGGATTTGTCCTCTTTGAATCTGGACGCAGAATTCTCCGCCGTAAATCAGTTACGGCATAAATCATCCATAATATCAAAAACTGGCCACATTTTTGTGACCAGTTTTTTTCTATGAAGCCTGTATTGAAATATTTTGTGTTTCATAATCAATTTGGATTTTTCTATTTTCATATGAATCATAGAAATTCTTTAAAACTCTGTTCATGACCAGATCAACATTCTTTTCACTTGTATCTACAAGTGTTATAAGTATCTGTGAATTCGAAAATTTTGTACATACATCCACACCTCTTAACGAGTATATGATCGAATTTTCTATTTCTGATATTATTTCATTTTTATTACTTTCTGAATCATCCCACAGATTGTTATAATCCACTGTAAGAAGTACAAGCTGTATCTGTTGCTTATTTCTTTTTGCATATTTCTCAATGAAGTCATGCACCCTCATAAACTGCCTGAATTCAACTTTGTATGCTCCCGGTATAAGTTCCCGTCTGTTTAATATATTTACAATTCTTGGAAGGCTTAAATCCACCCCTGTATCACTGTTGACAGAAGCAATCTCACCATTATAGAAACAATATCCGCTCTTATTGTTCTGTTTCAGATGATACAGTGCTTTGTCTGCACATCTGTAAAGCTCCATAATATCTTTGCCATCATCTTTTGATACAGATACGCCCATTGATAATGATGTATGTGATAACACGGCACTCTCTTCTATTCTTGAATTATATGTATACAAAATAGACTCCAAGGTAAGACCTATATTTCTTACAAGCCCGGCTTCTTTCAGAAAAAGTACAAACTCATCTGTATCAAACCTGCATACATAATCAGTCTGCTCAAACGAACGCAATATATCGGCAGTTTCACGGAGCACTATGTCTCCTATTTTTTTCCCATAGTTTTCTTTTATCTGCTCAAAATTATCTATCTTTATAAGTATGAAAGCTCCATCGCCTATCCGCAGATATTCTGACATTTTTCTTTTTCCCATTTCTTTTGTATCAAGTCTGGTAAGCCTGTCCTGTCCTCCTCTCTCCTCTAAAACAGGATCATTGTCAAATAATCTTGCCATAAGCTGATTTGCTTCTATAAGTATATCCTCATCTATAATATCCGGCTCTGCATCTATGTCTTCTGACATCTTTCCGTCATCGATCATACGAACGACTACTGATGCAATATATGGATCAAACTGTGTTCCTGCCCCACTTTTTATCTCCGCCCTTACAACATCCTTTTCAAGATGTTTTCTGTAATTTCGGTTGCTCGTCATCGCATCATAAGCGTCTGCAATACCTATTATCCTTGCAATAAGCGGTATATCCTCGCCCTTTACTCCATTTGGATAACCTTTTCCGTCATACCTTTCGTGATGATAAAGTGCCCCGATCGATACATTCTCTATGCTCTTTATCCCTTTAAGTATTTCCCCGCCTATAGCCGGATGAGTCTTTATTGTTTCATACTCTTCGTCTGTAAGCTTAGAAGGCTTTGCCAGAATATCATGTGGTATTCCTATCTTTCCTATATCATGCAGAAGACCTACATAGTAAATATTTCTGACTTCCGCCTCATTCCATCCAAGCTCTATTGCTATGTTTTTTGCATATGATGCAACCCTTGAAGAATGACCGACTGTATATGGTTCCTTTGCATCTATAAAACTTGCAACCGCTGCAACTGTCTGCGAAGCCATTATCTCAACCTGTTTATTTTTTTCCTTAAGTTCAAGCTCTAATGCTGTCTTTGTATTCCGAAGCTGCTCTACAAGCTTATACTCTTTTGTCATATCTGTGACAAAGATAATCGTACATATCTGCTCATCAAATTTATCCATTATAACGTTTGGTGTTACCTCACACACTGCCGAGTTATTCTTTGCAATAAATCTGCTTGAGCCTGACTGCATTCCGCTTACGATATTCTCAAGATATAAATCTGCATCTGCTGCCGATATCATGAACAAATCATTCAATCTGATATTCTGGTTTTCCTGCACATCTCCAAAAAACTCTTTTGCATATGAATTTTTCATTATGACATATCCCATATCGTCCAGTATCAGGATCGGCATCTTTACGCACTCTATAGTATATTTTGAAACACTTCCCACTGTTATTGAAAATGCATTTCTCTTAAATCCCATTACGTGGAGCATATACATAAATAAAAATATCCCTATACAGCTTACCGGCATAAAAAGCCTGTTTTCATCAGATATAACTTCATCTAAAATTGCAGATAAAAGGATTATAGTTCCCATAAACGCAAATGAACGATTTATTTGCCTCTGCCTTTTATATCTTAAATTTTTTAATCCCTTGTGAAATACGCTGTAAACAATAATTGTATTTATCAGAATAAATGTTAACTTCAAAAGCCTTACATATCCATCATGTGTATAGAAGCTCATTCCAAATTTTGTTGGCACAAATGTAACCATTTCAGATAAAACAGACAGCACAGCACATATAAATGCAAATACTGTATCGGTTACCAACAGCACACACTTTTTGGAATTAAAACATTTACAATAAAATTCAAAAAACCATAAAGAGGCCATTAAAAACGCATACTCCCCAAATATGCTTACTCCCCTGCCGATCGCAGCCCCTGTGTCCGTAGATGATATAGCCATAAAGACATATCCGCTTTCCCATAACATAGAAAAAAGGCTCATCGAAAATACGAGCCTTCTCTCAAACTTATCAAGCTTTACCTGCTTGAGCAAAACCACACCCATCAAAAACGAAATTACTGCCATCAGTAATAACGTAAACCATAACAAAATCGTTAACCACATATTGATTGCTCCCTCTTATTTAATCATTTGTACAGCCCATTATTAAAATTTATAGAAAAATCGTCACTCCGGCAAGACTGACTATCATCATGATCATTCCTGCAAGAAGTACTCCAAGCATTACCGCAGCAACTGTTGATTTAAAATCCATATCCAGGATACTTGCTGCGAGTGTCCCCGTCCACGCACCTGTTCCCGGAAGTGGTATGCCGACAAATAAAAGTAATGCTATAAATGTTCCTCTTCCAGCCTTTTCCTGTAATTTTTTTCCTCCTTTTTCTCCTTTTTCAAGGCAGAACGAAAAGAATTTTCCGATTACAGGTTTATCTGCTCCCCATATAAGAACTTTTCTGGCAAACAGATATATAATAGGTACAGGTATCATATTTGCCACTATACATATTATAAACGATGGTACGATTGGAAGACCTAACATCTGTGATACCGGTATTGCTCCCCTTAATTCAAATATCGGTACCATAGAAAGAAAAAATATTATTAAATAATTCTTAATCATAAATAGTTCTCCAATTTTTTAATTAATATACGCATCTGCTCATCTGTTCCTATTGATATACGCAGATAATCCCTGATCCTCTCAGGCGAATTAAAATGTCTGACATAAATTTTATCTGCCTTCAGATTTTCAAACAGTTTTATAGTATCTATCCCTTCCGGCGGCTTTGCAAAAATAAAATTGCTTTTTGAGTCACAGAATGTAAAGCCCAGTCTCCTTAACTCTTTTTGGGTCCATTCCCTTACCTCTATCACCTTTTTAGTTGTCTCTTCAAAATACTCTTTATCCTTTATCGCAGCTGTTGCTGTCTCAATAGTGATCCTGTCAATAGTATATGAATTAAATGAGTATTTAACATCATTTAAATATTTAATAAGCTGTGGATCTGCCATCGCAAACCCTACTCTTGAACCGGCCAGCGAACGTGATTTTGAAAATGTCTGCACAACTATGACATTGTCATATTTGTCTATAAGAGGCCGTGCACTCTCCCCTCCAAAATCAATATATGCTTCGTCTACAACAACTATGACATCCTGATTATGCTTTATTATGTCTTCGATGTCAGATAATGACATAAGTCTTCCTGTAGGTGCATTCGGATTTGGGAAGATCACTCCTCCGTTATCCTTATAGTAATCCTCAGGAACTATCCCAAAATCATCATCCAGCTTTACCTGCTCATATGGTATCCTGAGCATATCTGACCACACATCATAAAATGAATATGTGATATCCGGAAAAAGTATCGGTTTTTTTGAATTGAAAAAAGTCATAAATATCATTGCAAGTACATCATCTGAACCTACTCCGACAAAAACCCGGCTCTTGTCAAGTCCATAATTATCTGCGATCGCTTCCACAAGGCTTCCAACTGTAGGATCAGGATAAAGCCTTAATCCATCAACATCAAATTTTCTTAAAGCCTTTGCTACACCAGGTGCTGGTGGATATGGATTTTCATTTGTATTAAGTTTGATAACGCCGTCTGTCTTTGGCTGTTCGCCCGGTGTGTACGGGACAACCTTCCTGACGTTCTCTTCCCATATTTTCATCTGTTTTCCTCCATTGTACAGAAAAAAATGCTAACGAAATCACTTTACCTCATTTACATATTTTTGTAAAGGATGTATATTACTCTTAATCAATATTTTTTTAATTTCTATTATAAATATGATTAAAAGGTCACAAGGTATCATCGATGCATGCTTGCATGCAATTCGATGTATACCTTAGTGACCTGCACTACACCGAGAAAGTAGCAATTTGCTGCGAAAACGCAGGAAATTAGCGGATTTCGAGGTGGAGTCAGATTACGTGAATGCGTAGCATGTAGTAATCTGATTAATCATAAATGAGGGGCAAAATACCTTTTGACCCTCATATCATAAATATTTATCATGGGGGTATAAATATGGCAAAAAATAGTTCTAAGGATCTTACTATAGGTCCGCCTACCAGACTCATTTTAGGGTTTTCACTTCCTCTTCTTCTCGGAATGCTGTTCCAGCAGGTATATAGCCTTATGGACACCATCATCGTAGGAAAATTTTTAAATGTCTCTGCTCTTGCGGCTGTCGGTTCTACAGGCAGCATTTGTTTCCTTATCATAGGATTCTGTCAGGGTGTATGTGCCGGCTTTTCTCTTCCTATAGCACAGCGTTTCGGTGCAAAGGATGAAAAGGCACTTAAAAAATTTGTCGGCAATTCAGCAATTGTTTCAGCTATAATAGCCATTATAATGACTGCACTTACTATACTTTTATGTAAGAATATCCTCACATGGATGAACACTCCAAGAGACATATATGATCTGGCTTATCAGTATCTTATCGTTATTTTTGCGGGTATTCCTGCTACTATACTTTACAATCTTTTATCAGGTTATCTGCGTTCACTCGGAAATTCAGTAATCCCTGTTATATTTCTTATAATCTCAGCGGTTTTAAATATCGGTCTGGATCTGCTTTTTATACTGACTTTTCATATGGGTGTTTTCGGTGCAGCATTTGCTACCGTTTTATCACAGGCAATATCAGGAGTTTTATGCCTTATATATATAATGAAAAAAATAACTCTTTTACATATTACAAGAGACGATCTACAGCTCAGCAGACAGTATGTTAAAAATCTTATCATAATGGGATTTCCTATGGGGTTCCAGTATTCGATAACTGCGATTGGAAGTGTGATACTGCAGACAGCTGTAAACTCACTTGGCTCAACTGCCGTTGCTTCCATGACAGCTGCATCAAAGATTTCTATGTTTGTAGTGTGCCCATTTGATGCATTAGGTTCCACAATGGCTACATACAGCGGTCAGAATGTTGGTGCAGGTAAATTTGACCGTGTCAAAAAGGGACTTGTATCCGCTTCGCTCCTCGGCTCCATATATGCTGTAGCCATTTTTGTTGTTTTGTTTTTCAGTTGCAATTACCTTATATATATGTTTGTATCTCCTGATGAGACAGAGGTTATACGACAGGCTCACCAGTTCCTGCTGTACAACGCAGCTTTCTATGTTCCTCTCGTATTTGTAAATACAGTAAGATTTGCAATTCAGGGAATGGGATTTTCTGGATTTGCCATGTTTGCCGGTGTCGCAGAAATGATAGCGCGATCTCTTGTCGGACTCGCACTGGTCCCTGTATTCGGTTTTAGTGCCGCATGTTTTGCAAGCCCTCTTGCATGGATATTTGCTGACAGCTTCCTTATCCCGGCATTCATTCACTGTCTTAACAAGCTAAAACGTACAATATCATGATTATAAAAAGCCACGCAAAACTTTTTATTTAAAGCTTATGCGTGGCTTTTATTTTACTGCTTTTCGGCAAAGCAAAAATTATTTGTTTACATATCCGACGAATCTTTCAAATGCTTCCCTGCCTTCTTTTGTACATTTATATACTCCGGCACATTTAAGCACTTCATTAAATACAAGTCCGATCTCCTCATTTATGATGCCATCGATATTTGTCTCATCGATCTTATCATATTTTTTCATGAATCCCTCTGCCCAGTCTGCGTGTGACTCAAGCGTCTTGGTTGAACGGAGATCCTTTCCAGTAAGTATAGCATCCTTAAGTTCTGCCATTTCACCTTTAAGTCTTGCCGGAAGTACCGCAAGTCCCATAACCTCGATAAGTCCGATGTTTTCCTTTTTTATGTGATGAAGATGTGCATGAGGATGGTACACACCTAAAGGATGTTCCTCTGTTGTTATATTATTTCTAAGTACAAGATCAAGTTCAAAATCTCCGTCACGCTTTCTTGCAATAGGAGTTATTGTATTGTGAGGTTCACCATCTGTCTCCGCAAAAATAAATGCTTCCTCATCTGTATATCCTCTCCATGCGCAAAGTATCCTGTCAGCAAGCTCAATAAGCCTTTCCTTGTCAGCAGCCTTAATCCTTATGACAGACATAGGCCATTTTACTATTCCTGCTTTGACGTCCTCAAAGCCTTTGAATATAAGTTCTTTCTCGATCGGAGCCTTTGCCATTGCAAATGTATAGTGACCTCCCTGGAAATGATCATGACTTAGTATAGATCCTCCTACTATTGGAAGGTCAGCGTTTGAACCCACAAAGTAATGTGGAAACTGTGTCACAAAATCAAGAAGCTTTCCAAACGTAGCACGTTCAATTTTCATAGGTGTATGCTTTGAATTAAAAACTATGCAATGCTCATTATAATACACATATGGTGAGTACTGGAAAAACCAGTCACTGTTATTTATAGTAACCGGAATGATCCTGTGATTCTGTCTTGCAGGATGATTAACTCTTCCTGCATAACCCTCATTCTCCTTACAAAGCTGACATTTCGGATACGCACTCTGTTTTGCATTTTTTGCAGCTGCGATCGCTTTTGGATCTTTTTCCGGTTTTGAAAGATTGATCGTTATATCGAGTGTTCCAAATTCTGTATCTGTCGTCCATTTAAGATCCTTTTTGATTCTCTGCCTTCTTATGTAATTGCTGTCACAGCTTAATTTATAAAAATAATCAGTTGCTGCAAGTGGTGATTCTTCTTTATAAAGTCTATTAAATTCAGCACGTATTGCACTTGGCGCAGATACAAGACATCCCATGATTTTTGTATCGAAAAGATCCTTGTACACGATACTGTTCTCTGACATAAGCCCATTATCATATGCATACGACATCATATCTGAAAGTATATCCTCAAGTCTGCTTTCGGCCTCATCCTGTGTCCAGTCCGGAAGATCTGCAGCCTTTTTAAATGTTTCATCATCAATGTCATCAACTTTAAAAAGTTCCAGTAACCTGTTTATTGTGTATACTTCATCCTCTTTACCGACAAGTCCTGTCGTAAGACCATATTTTACTAATTCTAAAATTTTTTCCTGTATCATCCTTGTGCTCCTTCTTGATTTCAGATATTTTGTGTCTCCTATGCTAAAATGTACATCCGCATATTTGACCAAAAATTTATATGATTTTATAATAATCTGCTTGGTCCATCACCTATTGATACAACATAAAATTCCGGTGTCTTACCAACTTTTTCCTCGTAGGCTTTTGTAAGTTTCTCTTTGAATTCGTCTACAGCCTCATCCTTTACAATGCTTACCGTACATCCTCCGAATCCACCACCTGTAATGCGTGATCCGATAACTCCCGGTATCTTCCATGCTTCATCAACAAGTACATCTACCTCAGGACATGATGTCTCATAGTCATCGCGGAGAGAAACATGTGACGCATTCATAAGTTTTCCGAATGTTGTGATATCGTTGGCTTTTAGTGCCTTTACAGCTGCAATTGTACGCTGGTTTTCATATACAGCATGTTTTCCTCTTTTTCTTGCAACTTCATCTTTGATCGCATCCTGATGCTTATCAAATTCCTCATCCGTAAGGTCACCAAGAGTTTTTATATCTGTAACTGTCTGAAGATCCTTAAGTGCCTGTGCACTCTCATTTCTTCTGTCATTGTAAGCACTTGTCACAAGACTGTGTTTTACCATACTGTTTGTAACAACGATTTTTGCTCCGTCCAGAACGATAGGTGCATATTCAAACTCAAGGGTATTACAGTCAAGGAAAATAGCATTATCTTTCTTTCCCATTGCTGATGCAAACTGATCCATAATTCCACAATTACATCCATTGTAGTTATTTTCAGAATACTGTCCGATAAGTGCAAGATCCTGATTTGTCACATCAAATCCGTATAAATCCTTTAACATATAGCCTGTTACTACTTCAAGTGATGCAGATGATGAAAGTCCTGAACCATTTGGGATATTTCCAAAAAGAGCAATGTCAAGACCGCACTCCAGCTTCATCCCACGTCCTTCAAAGGCCCACATTACACCCATAGGATAATTTGTCCACTGTCCATCAGGATCCGGTGTAAATTCGTCAAGTGATGTCTCTATAACACCGAGACTTTCAAAATTCATAGAATAAAAACGAAGTTTTCTGTCCGCTCTCTTTCTTGCTGCCATATATGTACCGATCGTAAGAGCACATGGGAACACATGACCTCCATTATAGTCTGTATGTTCACCAATAAGATTAACACGTCCCGGAGCAAAATATACTCTGATATCTCCATCTGTTCCGAATAACTCTTTAAATTTTTCTAATACATTCTGTTGTATCATTTTTTCTTCTCCTTTTCTGTTTAAATCCGCAATAAAATCCGTCTGTAAATTCTGTGCTTTTTGCTTATAATTCCATTATACATGGTGTTTTTGGGATTACAACATATCAGATCGAAAATGCAACATAACAAAGGTAACATGCAACATTTTTACATATTTATCACATAATTATTTTTTAAAGTCCTTTATCACTTCAAGAGCCGGCAGAACATTTCCATCATAATCAAACAATGCCTGATTAGCCCACTCATTTCCACATGGTCCCGGATCGTTCATGTATTTAAGTGACGCCGGTGTAGCCCATCCCGATCCTGGTACCGGAATCCATGCCGGCTCCCACCAGAAAAATCCTTTTCCATGGTCATCTGCTACATTTGCAACCCTGCCAAGAAAATCTTTTGTGAAATCTGCCTGTCCTTCTATTGTCATAGGATAATCTATCTTTTCTACAAGAGATGGCTTTGTGGCATATCCTTTACGCTGGGAATCATCAAGTTTTTCATAGTCTTTATAATCTTCCATTGTAAATCCCATTGAAACTTCAGCAATAATAAGATCTTTATTGAATCTTTTTGCTATATCGTTCATATTAAATTCCAGTGCATCAAGTGAACCGTGCCAGAAAGGATAATATGAAAGACCAATGTACTCGAAATCTTCACCGCGTTTTATATAATTTTCGAACCATCTGACATAAAGTTCATTATTTCCACCATTGTCAAGATGGATCATTATCGGTATGTCCGCATTGACTTTTCTGCATGCTCTTATTCCGGCACTTACAAATTTTGCAATATTATCATAGGCAGGCACCTGTCCCTCCGGCCATAACAATCCATTTGAAAGTTCATTTCCTACCTGGATCATAGTAACATTAACTCCGGCATCTATGACCTTTGTAAGGCTGTCTAATGTATAATCATATACTGCCCTCTCAAGTTCTTCTACACCATAATCAGCCCATGCCTTAGGTTTTATCTGTTTTCCCGGATCTGCCCAGAAATCGCTGTAATGGAAATTGAGCAGTACCCCAAATCCGGCATCGGTAACTTTTTTCCCGATTGCGATCGTTTCTGCAAGATCGTTACTTCCTGCACCATATGGCTCCCCAAGTTCAGATTTTGGATCATTCCACAGACGAAGACGGATAGTATCAACATCATAATCTTTCATGATGTCTAAAATGTCTCTTTCTTTTCCGTGGTCATAATATTTTGCACCGCATCTGTCAAGTTCCAACAATGTTGACAGATCCATTCCTTTAATGAATTTTGTCATTAATGATTCTCCTTAATTTATTATTCTTAATGGACACACCGCCTTAAGGAACATATATTTCCTTTAAATTCCCTTAAAGCAGAATGTAAACTCAAGTTTCTTTGATACATCTATGAGATATTCAGGATGAGTATGTGATCCCCAGCTGTCATCACCTGCTACACCCATCTGCTGTTTTGCAATGCGCACTACTGTATAATGAACTGGCGGTAGTTCATAGTGATGTGCAGCATTCTCTAATTCGTGTGGTGTATAAGGAAGTGCCGAAAATGATAGCTCGTCTCCAAAGAACATCATGCCTCTGCCCTTTTTGTCTACAACTTTTGCATATCTTACACCACATTTATTTCCGCTTTCCTGCGGAACAAGATACTCTGCCACATTGTCAGAAACCTTATTTTCATAAACCCCTAATTTTGCACCATGAAGCCTGTCCGCATATGTCTCCTGTGGTCCAAGTCCATACCATTTAATAGAATCATAGTCTGCGTCCAATTTAAACATCATGCCAAATTCAGGCATATCACCAAGCTCTTTTACCGGATCATAGCTTAATGTTGTCTCTATCGTTCCGTCACCGAACACTTTGTATGTAACTTTACATGAGCTCTGAGGTGTTGTCGGCATATAGTATGTGTATGTCACAGATACGCTGTCATCGTTTTCAACAACCTCCGGAGATGTGTCGGCAAATCTCTGATCCTGCCTTGTTGTGACATACATACTGGCTATCTTCCACTGTGCATATCTTTGCGGCATCATATTCCCTGAATCGTTATTTGTCGGTGTTCTCCAGAAATTTGGAAGCGGTATTGTATTTGGAAGCATCTCTACTCCACCATACACATATGATACAAGTCCAAGATTCATTCTTGAGAAAAGTGCCTTAAAGTTCTCACCTCTTACAAGAACGTTTGCATTTCCTATAACAACCTCTACCTGTTTATCACAGCTGTATGATACAACTGGTTTTTTCATTACATACTGTCCGAATGCGACCTCATGACCTGCATCTGCCCATATTCTGTTTTCCTTTAATACAAACGATACCAATATTGAATATTCTTTTTCCGGATCTATCATTGCATTTTTTATTCCGGCAGGCACTTTAAATTTTTCTCTCGAAAGTGCCGGAACGGATATACTTATCGCAGACTTATGAACCACAGTTCCATCTGCCTGTAAAATAACTACTGCATCAAATTCGTCCGTATTTGTAAACAGATTTTTATTTATTACCGTAAACTCAGAATCATTCTCAAATACAACCTCTATATTCTGATAATTATACTTGACTTCCTGCATTTTCGGAGATGGTTTTCTCTTTCCACCATATGCGATTCCATTTCCGCTGAAATCTCCATCTGTAGGTCTGTCACCAAAATCTCCACCATATGTCAAAAACCACTTACCATATCTGTCCTTTTTATAGATTGACTGATCTATGTAATCCCATATGAATCCACCCTGATATCTAGGCTCTCTGTCAGAAAGTTCCGTATATTTATGCATTGCACCACATGAATTTCCCATTGCATGTGTATACTCACAGCATATAAATGGCTTTTCTTTATGTTCTTTTAAGAATTTTTCAATTCCTGATACAGGTGTGTACATCTGGCTCTCCATATCACTTGTGCCCTCGTATCTTCTGTCGTTGAAGATTCCTTCGTAATGCACAAGTCTGTGAGGGTCAAGTTTTCTAAAAAGCTGTGACATTTCGTAGAGATCTTTTCCTCCATATGACTCATTTCCACATGACCAGATAAGAATTGATGTATGATTTTTGTCTCTCTGATAACATGAATTTACACGGTCAAGCATCATTGGAAGCCATTCCTTTTTGTCATTAGGGACAATAAAATCTTCGTCGACATATTTTTTCATATAAGCTTCCCATGTTCCATGCGATTCAAGATTATTCTCTGCTATCAGATAAATTCCATATATATCACAAAGTTCATACAATAATGAATCATCCGGATAATGGCTTGTTCTTATCGAGTTAATGTTATTACGTTTCATTGTAACAACATCCTTTATAACCTCTTCTTTATTTGGGACTCTTCCAGTTATCGAGCTGAATTCATGACGGTTTACACCCTTGAAAACAATACGTTTTCCGTTTAATTTCATAAGTCCGTCAGACATTTCAAATCTTCTAAAGCCAGCATACTGGCTTATGAATTCTGTCTGGCAGCCTTTCTCATCATACACTTCTATCTGTGCAACATACAGATTTGGTTCCTCAGCACTCCAGAGTACAGGCTTATCTATTTTAATCTGTCCGGTGCATACTCCATCCTTTAGTTCTATATCAAACCCATCAACTTCCTGTGGCTCTTCATCAAATCTTTCTATTGATAGATTTCCTGCATAAAGAAGCTTGATCTTTGCTTTTCCTTTTCCATGTGCTTTAATGTCTATCGCAAGAGTTCCTTCATCAAATGTATCGTTTAATGTCGGTACAACTGACAGATCCTCTATATGTACTTTTGGCACTGCATAGATAAATACATCCCTGAAAATCCCTGAAAACCTATAAAAATCCTGATCCTCACACCAGCTGCTTGACGTCCACTTCCACACTCTTACTGCAAGTTTGTTTTCTCCTTCAACGAGATAATCTGTCAGTTCAAAGTCTGCCGGGTCAAATGTGTTCTCACTATATCCCACATAATGACCATTTAACCAGACCGCAAACCCGCTCTCTACTCCCTGAAATGAAATATTGATCTTTTTATCTTTCATTTCTTCCGGAAGTTCAAAATATCTGACATAACTTGCAACCGGATTAAATATTTCCGGGATCTCTCCCGGCTCTATAAATTCATCTGCTTCCCATGGATATGTAGTGTTTGTATATATAGGCACCCCATACCCTTCCATCTGTATATGTGCGGGAACCCTTATCTCATCCCAGTTACTGCAATCATAATCAGCCTTTTCAAAGCCCTCTATCGCAAGCGCCATATTTTTTGCATATGCAAATTTCCATAAGCCATTAAGATTCATTCTGTAGCTGCTTTTCCCCAGAATCTTCTCTTTTATATTTTTATAACATACATGATCTGAATGTGCAGCTAATCTGTTCTGCTCAAATATTTCCGGATTTTTTACGATATTAATGTCAAACTCTCCCATATTTTTTCTCCTATCTCAACTTATTTTTATATAATTTGAAGGCAAATAACATTACATTATTTGCCTTCTTGATTTTTTAAATAGCATCCTACTACTATTATTTATTTAACAGAACCTGTAATTCCTTCTGCGAACTGTTTCTGTAATACGAAGAATACGATCATTGTAGGTATTGAACAGAAAAGAACGCCCATCATAAGTACGCCATAATCTACTGTGTATCCTGCTGCGAGGTTTGCAATAAGCATAGGCATTGTGATCGCCTGTGGTTTATTGAGGATTACCTTTGGCCACATATATGAATTCCATGCATTCATGAATGTGATAACAGCAGCTGCTGCATATGTCGATTTCTGTACAGGCATGTACATTTTAAAGAATATCCCTATCTCACTGAGTCCGTCGATTCGAGCTGCCTCCATGATATCTATAGGGAAGTTTCTCGAATTCTGCCTGAACATCATTATAAGGAATGGTGTCGAAATAGCAGGAAGCATAAAGCCCCATACTGTATTTGTAAATCCAAGCTTAGACATCATCTTAAAGAGTGGAATAAGTGTAGCTACCTGTGGGATCATCATTGCAAGCAGAAGTACTGAGAATAATCTGTCCTTTGCCTTGTCATGATATAATTCAAATCCATATCCAGCGAGCGAGCACACCAAAAGTGCTACAAGCGTCTGTACTGTTGCATTTACAAATGAATTCTTCATTCCAAGAAGAATATCCTGCTTTGCAAATAATGTCTTTAAATTTTCAAGTGCATATGTACCAATCGCAATTTTTCCTGTAGCTACATCAATTGATTTGTTTGTAGCTGCCGATATCATCCAGTAAAATGGAAATACCGAGATGAATGAAACAATGATCAGGAAAATATATGATGGTATAAGCCGTCTTTGTATTGAAGATCCATGTTTTTTCTTAGTCACGCTTGTCACCTACTTTCAAATTGATAAATGCCAATATAGCAACCATTATAAATACAACTACTGACATAGCTGAAGCATAACCAAAGTTTGCAACACCTTCACCAAATGATCCATTGTAAATGTAATGTGACATTGTAATAGTTGAGTTTGCAGGTCCGCCACTTGTTAAGTTTACTGACTCATCAAACAACTGAAGTGTACCATTTATAGACATAATAGTTGTCATAACGATCGTCGGCTTAAGAAGTGGTACTGTTATCTTCCAGAATGTCTGCCATCCACTGGCTCCATCAATCTTTGCAGCTTCATATACCGAATATTCAATATTCTGAAGCCCTGCAAGGAAAAATACCATGTTGTATCCTGTCCATCTCCAGATAAGTGCTACAATAATTATTATTTTTGCACTCCATGCTGTTCCAAGGAAATTAAAGTTACTCTGTAAAATTCCAAGTTTGACAAGAATAGTATTCATAAGTCCCTGTGTAGCAAAAAGTGATTTAAAAATCAACGCATATGATACAAGTGATGTAGCACATGGAAGGAATACACAAGTACGGAAAAATCCTTTGAATTTCAAATCCTTATTGTTGAGCAGCTGTGCAAGTAATATTGCAAGCACAAGCATGATAGGTACTTCGATTATAAGATATAAGAACGTATTTCCAACAGATCTCTTGAAAACATTGTCCTGAAGCATTCGTGTGTAATTATATGTTATCGGATTAGCCCACTGCATATTTGCACTTGAGCCGGTTTTAAAAGATGTAATAACTGCCTGTATGATAGGCCAAAAGCTCATTATCAATATGAGTATTGTTGCAGGTGCCAGATAAGACCAGCCTGCTGCCTTCTGTTTAGCCGTAATACTCATTCCACGTTTTTTATTTTTCAATTTTAAGGCCCCCTGTCTATTTCCTATTGGAAAAATAGGGAGTCATTATTGACTCCCTGTATTTTCCATAAGTTGCTGAATTAAAGTCCCATTGTGAACTTGAGGTCGTCCTCAGCTGTTTTAAGTTCGTCGTCTATGTCTGCGCCGCCCTTAATGTTGATAAGTGCAGTTGCAAGTTTCTTACGAGCGTCATAGTGGAAATCACTCTGCTCTACTGTCTGTACTTTTGTACCCATCTCAACGATCTTAGAGTATATTGGCTGGTTGTTGAAGTATTCAACACCCTCATTGTAAACATCAGATTTTCCTGCTGGTGCGTATGTTGTAATAACGCCGCTTTTTTTAAGAGCATTATCATATGTAGCTGATGTTCCTTTATCTACGTATGATCCACCACCAAATGTGTAAGCTAAGAATTTTTTAGCAAGATCTGTCTGTTTGCAGTTGCTTGTGATATAAAGTGAAGATCCACCATTTGAAGCATATCCTTCACCACCCTTTAATGTAGGAAGTGATGTGATTTCCCATTTACCACTGTTATCTGCTACTTTTTCAATTGTAGGAATGATCCAGTTACCATTCATTACACCGGCAACCATATCTCCCTGAATTGTCTGATCTGTATAATCTGACCAATCATTTGCAAGGTAAAGTACATTGTTATCGATCATATCTTTAAGCACCTGCATGATCTCTTTAAGCTGCTCATTATCTGTGAAGTTAGGTGTTCCATCTTTAAACTGTGAAAGTCCCTCAGCCTGAAGCATCATGTAGAATAAGTCGTTTCCATCGCCATCCATTGCAAGTAAGTATTTTCCTGTCTTTTCATATACTTTCTTACCAACTTCGATGAAGTCTTTCCAAGAAATTCCTGTCATATCATCGATTGTGTATCCTGCTTCCTGAAGAAGATCTGTTCTGTATGCAAAAATAACTGTTCCGTTATCTACAGGTACTCCGAAATGCTCTCCGTCTATTGTAGAGAATGATAATTTTTCCTGACTGAAATCATCCCATTTGATATCTGCATCGTTTGCTGATACCCATGCATCAGGATAATTTGTATGATACTGCCGGAAGTAGTGATCCTGGAATAATACGATATCAGGAAGTGTGCTGTAATCTCCAGCTGAACCTGCTGTTGTAATGGCAGTCTCAATATCTGATGACTGTGACTGCTCTTCGATATTTAATACGAAGTCTTTGTCAACGTTTGCCTTGTAGTCATCTGCTGCTGCCTGAAGTGCCGGGATATTGAAGCTTGCATCCCATGCCCATACAGTAAGTGTGTGTCCATCATCTACTGTAGTAGCACTCTTTGAGTCACCTTTTTGTGTGTCAGATGATGAGCTGTCTCCGCATCCTGCTACCATTGAAGCTGTCATAGCAGAGATAAGTAATAATGATATAACCTTCTTTTTCATATTTGTCCCTCCATTTAAATATGATAGTTTTTGCAACCCCTAGAAACATGTTAACACTTAATTAACAATTTGTCCATATGTTTATTGGTTATTTTGTATATTTTATCGTGTCTGTTCCTTGATTACATAGTCATTATAACGAATCATGTTATTTGATTGTTAACATATACAATACATTTTTTTGCTTTTTCAATCATTTACGTTCGAAAAAAAACAAAAGTTGTTATTTTTACCACCCTTTTAGTGCAGATATCCTAAAATTAAGTAGTTTATGTTCATAATTTTCAGGATTAATTTTCCATTGATATGGGGAAGTTCCTACAAGTTTTCTGAAATTGCGGTTAAAAGTTGATGGTGTTGTAAAACCGCATTTCTGTGCAATCAAATCCATCGACTCATTCGATTTTTTCATCAGCTCACATGCCTTCTGCACTCGTATCAGATTCACATATTCCATAGGCGGCATATTTATAAAGGATTCAAAAAGACGCCTGAAATGTGTCTCACTCATATTACAAAGTTCTGCCAGCTCACATGCCTTCAGCTGTTCTTCAAAATGTTTATTTATATAATCCAGTGCAGAAGCGATCTGTGACATATTAGTGCCCTTCACTAAATTATTTTTTTCTTCCGGCAATGACGCATCATGGCGTAAAAGCTCTATAACGATCTCCTGTACCTTAAGCGCTATGGCTCTCTGCGAATATGTTTTGTGTTCATTTGTCTCTCTTATTATTCCATTTATGCATTCTGCTATAATATGGTTATCTCTCTCATTTGTCATATATGCACGTTTTGACAGACTACTCACTGCATCGTTCTGGAACGCAACATTTCCCGGAAACATTGTCTCGATCATAGATCTCAGGTCTATAAATATATACTCCCAGAAATTTGTTGTTTCGCCATCACTTACTGTCACATGCGGAAAATTTTCCGGTATTATCGTTATATCGCCGGAGTGATATTTGTATACTTCCTCATCCAAAAACATATCTCCGACTCCCTGGCGGCATATTCCAAGCTCCATCAGATTATGAAAATGCAGATGAAGCTCCTCATGTCCATATACCCTCACCCATGACTCTCCACAAAGTACAAGGGCTGCCTCTCCCTGTGGAAGCTCATAAAATCTGAATTCCATTGTATCTTTTTTCTTCTTTGCCATAATACTCTCCCTTACCTTTACTTTACTGACACCCAGCGTCTTTTGTATAACCGGAAGCAGATCGTTCTTATTATGCAAAAGACGCTGCTGCCCCAAAAGCAGCAGCGCACATAATAGCACTATATATTAATCAAAGTCAAATTTGTCGAATCTTTTATACATTGCTTTGTACTTTTTACGCACATCCTCATTTCCCTGAAGCACCTCTTCTTCTGTACCTCTGAACTGACAGCGGATGCAGCTGTAAATACCTGTATCTTTATTGTAGAACATATCAATATCAAGATCCCTCATAAAACATAAAGGACATCTGTAGTTTAATTTGCCTTTTCCAAGTTGAGCCATGTTGCAAATACCTCCTTGTCTTTAATCTGTTTCTTGTAACCAAGTTTAAACATTGGAGAGAATGCATATCCTTCCTCAATGTATCCTTCTGCCTTTGCAGATGGTGTGAGTGAAACCTTTGTCTGGATTGCAGGGATGACTGCGCTTACTGCAGTTGCTCCGTCAACCTTTGCGTCACGACACTTGTACTCATAATTGATCATCTGTGGGTTTTCTCCCTCACATGTAAGTGTGATTCCTGTCATATCCTCAGGATACTCTGTTGTGCCGTAGCATGCTGTGATGTACTCGTCGAGATAAACCTCTGCATTTGGATCGCTCATGCTAAGGATATTACGCTCAATCTTGATGTTTGATGAACCCTCCTCAAAGTATTCCTTTGTCTGAAGAGTAAGCTTAACATCATAAAACTCAATATCTACAGGATCGAGTGTAAGGATTCTTGTCTTCTTTCCGTCTATTACTTCCTCTGAGAAGTGGCTGTGTGTAGGACAGAGGCAAAGATCAACCTCCTCACCATTGTGTGAAAGCTTTGCGCTTCTTACTGTTCCAGCTCCGGCGTAGTGTGTAAAATATCCTGCTCTGTATTTTTCCTGGATAAGGAATGGATAAGAAGCATCCTGTACATGCTTTGTTCCGATTCCTACAGGCCACTCAAGCTTTGCAACGTATGGACGAAGATCTACGATCGCACCACCCTGATCCATGTTTACGCACGCTCTCATGTATGGATCGCAGTACCAGAAGAGCTGCTTGTCTGAGCCGTAAAGGATATCTCTCCATGGTGCACACTCAGGCTCGTTGTAGTTTCCTGCGTTTACACCCTTCTTCTCTCTATAGTAATCAGCGAACTCTGACATTGTCATGTCGATGAGCTTGCCCTCTTTCTTTAACTTGCCATAGTAGTTACAACCGTCTGTGTAAGACTTTAAGAGAAGCTCATATGGCTGCTCCCAGCGTCCCATCTTATTCATCCAGCCAGGTCCTACAAACATCATATTGTATGAGTATCCGTTATTGTATTTTGCGAGGTCTCTGTACTGGTCAATGAGGTTGTAAAGATATGGATACTCCCATGTCTTTGTATCATAGATCATACCACGGAGCACGTTCTGTGGATGTGTACCGAAGTTTGATCCATTTCCATCGTAGCATGCGATAAGGTCACGTGAAAGATGAGGAATTGCAACAATTCCGCTATCCTCTTCCTTATTTGCTGCAGGTGCATGTGTATTCTGCTTTGAAGGAATCCATGGTGCCCATGGGCCGCCATCGAAAAGTGTATACCATGAGTTATTACATGTATGATATGCCTTTGGTCCCTCTTCCCAGCATGTTGCAACTGCACATTTAACTGATGGATATTTTTCTTTTATGTAATTTGTGAGGTCAGCGTCCATGTAATATGAACCTGTTGACTCAGGATAGAATCCAAATCTGTCATGGAATTTTTCAAATACATCATTTACGATAGCCTTCTTATCTTCCATTGAGAACATCCAGATACAGAAATCCTTTGTTTTATACTTCTCACGGAACTCCTCACAAGGAAGTCCTAAAAGTGAAAGAGCTATCTCATCGCCGAATTCTTCATGGTCATGCTTTGCAAGTTCAACCGCCTCGTCATTGAAAAGTGATGCATATGTCATCTGTATAGTTGTCTTAAGTCCGGCTTCATGAGCAAGTCTCTGCTGAGTCTTGAAAATGTCAAGCGACTCTGTGATAAGTGCCTTATCCCCGATATCCTCTTCTTTTCCCTGACCTGTTACAGTTGCTGAATACTCAGGAACCATCTCAGGACGGTGAATGATGTTAACAATAAATTTGTCCATCCCTATTTTCCTCCATTAATACTAATAATTTATAGCTGCAGGTATTGCATATGCCGATCCTTAACATTCCTTTGCATATGCGCAACCGTTTGTTCTGAATATAGTATATTACTATAACAAAAATATGTCAATGTGCAATTTTGCTATTTTTCAATGTTCGTTTCTGAACATTTTTCACAAAAATTATCGAATATGCAATTTCATGCATATTTGCGTGCGCAATCGGTTGCATCTACTGATTTATACCAACATACACTATAAGTTCCCTTTTCCTGTATTCAGGCAATATTGGCAGAACAAAAATGCATAAAATATGGCACCGGATCCTATTGCGTTGATTCCTTTAAAACAACCTCATATGGAAGTAATGTACGTTCTGCAGTCTCCTCCCCTTCAATCTGGTGCAAAAGATTTTTGCATGCCTTGATCCCCAGTTCCTTTGCGTCAAATGACAATGATGTTATTGTCGGCACATTATTTTCAAGTACAGAGCTGTTATAAAATGATGCAATTTTTACTTCGTCCGGCACTTTTACATGTCTTTGTCTGAGTCTTCCCATCGCCTGTGAACATATTCCGTCATCCATACATAATATACAGTCCGTTTTCCTGTTAAGTGCATCGTCAACCGCTTTCTCAACAAATGCCCTGCTCTCAAGATTCATAAACAACAACTCTTTGTTTATTTGCATTCCAAACTGCTCATATGCTTCCTCAACACCTGAAAGCCTGGTCTTGTTTACAACTATATCTTCATTGCCACCTAAAATCGCAATTTTTTTCATTCCACGCATCAAAAGTATTGATGTAAGTTCACGGCATGCACTTTTGTGGTCATGATCAATCTGCTTTACATTTTTGTACCTCGATGAGCCGGCTGTGACAAACGGAATTCCCTTATCCTGTAAAAATGTAATCTGCGGATCTTCAATCATAGTCCGAAGTAAGATGACCCCGTCAACCTTTCCATTCTTTATTATTCTCGTAAGACCCGTCATATCATTTCCCGATCCTATGCAAAGAAGAATATCATACTCCATCATTCCTGCAATTTCCTGGATTCCCATTATTGCCTCCTGAAAAAACGGAAGGTCAACAAGAGCATAATCCCCCGGCATGACAACGCATATATTAAAAGTCTTTGACTGGGCAAGACTCTTTGCGATAACATTTGGTTTATAATCATATTTATCTATATATTCAAGCACTCTCTTTCGCGTAGCCTCTCCTATACGGCCTTTACCCGATATAGCCCTGCTTACTGTAGTCTTCGAAACTCCTAGTGCTTCTGCTACATCTGATATTGTAATATTTTTCTCACTCATAAAACACTCTCCTGAACAACTATATTTTGTTGCGCTATATAATTGTCTATGTTTTATACTATTTTGTCAAGATTATTAATCGTTTTCTTTCATTTTCGTTTTTTTATTTATATTTTCTTGCGTTTATTATCTATTTTTCACATTTTCATGATATTCATAACTTTACACCGCTGATATTCCAACTTTTTTTGCGCAATTATGAACAACTTGTATTCATTTTTTCTTTTTTGTTTTTTATCTATAACTGACATGCTATACTTATATCAGATAGCACAGACTTTCTGTAATTTAAATAAATAACTAATCAATTTTGGAGGAATGTATGACAAATAATGAAATTTTATATGGTGCGGCATACTATGACGAATATATGCCATATGACCGGATCAAAACAGATATGCAGATGATGAAGGATGCAGGCATGAATGTTATAAGGATCGCCGAATCGACATGGAGTACCTGGGAGCCACAGGAAGGTGTTTTTGATTTCACACATCTTCACCGCATGCTGGACTGTGCAGTTAAATATGATATGAAAGTCATCATAGGAACTCCTACATATGCTATACCATCATGGCTTGCAAAAAAATATCCTGATATAATCGCTGTCACGCATAATGGTCAGGAACTGTACGGACATAGACAAAATATGGATATAACGAATCCCCATTATCTCCATCATGCAAAAATCATAATCGAAAAACTTATGGAAGAAGTAAAGGATTATGACTGTGTCATAGGTTTCCAGCTGGATAATGAAACCAAATCATACGACACATGCACTGTGTATGCGCAAAAAAAATTTATAGATTACTTAAAAAATAAATGGCCTGACATTAAAGAGTTCAACCATGAATTTGGACTCGACTATTGGAGCAACCGTATTGATAACTGGGATGATTTTCCTGACATCCGAGGCACGATAAACATGAGCCTTGACGCTGAATATAAAAAATTCCAGCGCAGTCTTGTATCCGATTTTCTGGCATGGCAGTCAGGTATTGTTAAAAAATACAAGCGCCCTGATCAGTTTATAACACAAAACTTTGATTTTGAATGGCATGATTATTCATTTGGCCTCCAGCCTGAAGTAAACCAGTATGAAGCAGTACAATGCCTGGATATCGCCGGATGTGATATTTATCATCCTTCCCAGGATTCTCTTACCGGTCGTGAGATAACCGTATGCGGAAACATCGCAAGAGGTCTTAAAGGGACCAACTATCTCGTCCTTGAAACAGAAGCAGCCGGAAACCATCCTTGGCTGCCATATCCCGGCCAGCTGCGTCTCCAGGCAGTAAGTCATATCGCAAATGGTGCAAATATGGTTGAATACTGGCACTGGCACTCCATACACAATGCAATAGAAAGCTACTGGAAAGGTGTGCTTTCCCATGACCTTAAGCCAAACAGACTCTACCGGGAATGTTGTGTCATAGGAAATGAGTTTAAAAAATTTGGAAACCAGATAGTAAACCTTAAGAAAAATAACCATTTTGCCGTAATTGCAGACAATGCCTCACTGACAGGCTTAAATGAGTTTAAACTCAATAACGAGAGTGACACCAACTATAACAGCATTTTCCGCTGGCTTTGTGATACATTATATCTGCTTAATATAGAATATGATGTGATTCCTGCTGATCCAGCACAATTTGTCAACTATGATAATATACTGGTTCCAGCGCTTTACAGTGCATCTGATGAAGTCCTTCTGGCTCTTGATTCTTTTGTACAAAATGGTGGAAATCTTATTGTGACATTTAAAAGCTGCTTTTCTGACGAGCATTTAAAAATACATTCTGATGTCCAGCCATACATATTAAATAAGGCACTTGGTATAACATATGATGAATTTACGCTTCCTGTAAATGTAAATGTGACATTTAATGGCGTAACTTCCGCTGCAAAAGACTGGATGGAAATGGTAAACACTACAACCGCTAAAGCTTTGTGCACCTACGAACATAAAGTCTGGAATGCCGCCGCTGTTACAGAGAATTCATATGGCAAAGGACGTGCTATGTATCTTGGAACTTATTTTGGAGAAGATACTCTCCTTGAAATATTTAAATATTTCTTCAAGACGGATGGATTTGACAAAGAATTTCATGCTGCATATCCTGTAGTTGTAAAACGCGGCATCAATAATGATGGCTGCAATGTCTCTTTTCTTTTAAATTACAGCAATGATACGCAGAATGTAACATGTAATACAGCTAGCTATAAGAGTCTTACAGATGATACGATCATCTCTGCCGGTCAGACTATCTCCTTAAAGCCATGGGATATCTGTATCCTTTTGGAATCATAAAAAGCAGAAGATGCAGCTATTGTTTTAGCTGCATCTTTTTTATCAATTATTATTTTATTGTGTACCTGCATCTGCTGCCGGCTGCTTCCCATCTGTCTGCGGTGCCTGTGGATCTGCTGAAGGCTGCACCTCCTGCTGGTCTGCCTCGGGCTGCTGCACAGCTTCCTGCTGCGCCTGCTCCTGTAACTGTGCATAATAAGTTTCCGCATCGACAAGTGCCTGATAATTAGATACGTATGATTTTGCTGTATCTGAAAGACTGTCATACTGGCTTCTTGCTGATGATATAGCATCCGCTGATTCCAGCGTAACTTCCCCAATTTCATCGATCGCACTTATTACTGTGCCTGCTGCATCTTTATCTGCCGCTGCTGTATTTTCAGTTCCCGGAAGTTCATACACAAGTATCGGATAATTTTTCTCAACCGTATTATAAATTGTTTCAGCAACACTGTATGGAAGATTTACACATCCATGTGAACCTCTTGATTTATATATAACTCCGCCGAACGTGCTGCGCCATGTAGCATCGTGCATACCGACATTGCCGTTAAACGGCATCCAGAATGACACAGGAGTTGAATAGTTCTCCCCATTTAACGTAGCGTCTTTTTGTTTGTATGTAAGACCGAACACTCCTGTTGGTGTTCCGTTTCCTTTTGAAGTATTGCCTGATACAAAGTCTGATTCAACAACAAGTGAACCATCTTTATACACAAATAAATGCTGTGCTGTAAGATTTATCTCGACATAGGAATTTCCATAATCGTTTCCTGTGTGGCTGTTTGCTGTGTATTTATAATTTAGATCTCTTGTTACAGGCTCTCCTCCTTCAATATCATTTTTTATCTGCTCTGCCTCTGCATCCTCATCAATTTTCCAGCCGTAATGATTATTGTCTATTGTAACAGTCTGTCCATATGAAGTTGCAAGCTTTTCAGCCCTGCCAAATGTATTGTATTTTTTCTCAAGTCCTTTTACATAAGCAAGTATTTTATCTGTGTCTATCGTAACTGACATATCATCCTGAATTTCGAGCCACTCACCAAAAGTACCTGCGTCCAATACATCCGTATCATCACCTATCTGATATGTGATAACAGACTTTGCATACTCGTTCATTTTATCAACTGCACTCTTAAGTCCATCATTATTGCCCTTGATCTGTGGCTGTATATATCCACCATCCTTTGATATGTCATAATTTTCCTTGAGGCCGTAAATGCAGTCCTCAATACCTTTTATAAAACTGTCTGGATCTATTGCCGTTCCATCAACAGCCTCAACAACCGTAAATCCATCATCCTTATCATACTCCGATGCTGTCGCATCCACAGGCATGACCTGCATTTTATCACTCATACAGTTAAGCTCTTTTACTGCTGCGTCAAATTTTGTTTTGTCAAACGTAACTATCGCATAACTTGTTATATTATCCGGATCAAATAATCTGTTGATCCATGTAAAACCATTCTGTTTTTTTATTAGATTTTTTACTGTATCATCCCATTGAAGCTCAAGACCTATGTCATCTCCTTTTAATTCGTCAACTGTTCCGTCCCTCTCTGTGATCTCCAGCTTATAATTCTTAATTTCATCCTGCCAATCTCTTAAGACTTTATCTGCGGAATATCCTGATACACCAGTTCCGTTGAGCTTAGTCCTGAAACAGAAGTGGCTCATAAAATATATAGAAATGCCTATATATGCTGTTAAAAGAATTCCGGCTGCAATTCCTGCAATAATAAGAATTTTTTTTATTTTTTTATCCTGTGTGCCTTTCTTCAAAATAAGACCTCTCTTTCCAAAACGTTCTTATTTATTATACGTTTAAAATTTTTACTGTCAAATAATTTCCTAAACTGTAATATTTCCGTAACCTTTTTGTCTTATTTTATATAACTTTCCAGACGTAAAAGGTTGATAGAGCCCTCTGGGATGAGTGCTTATGTATCCCGGATGTTTTCCTGACGTAATAGAATGTTTGAAGATCAAGTGATTTTTTTTATGATAAAAATATACAAAATATTATTATCTGAAGGTATTAAATCTTAATTTTTTCATAAAATTTATTAACTATTATCTAAGTATATTGTTTGTGATATTTTTCAGTGATATAATTCTGAACGGATAATTTATAAGTTTTACAGCATAGGTGAAATAAATGAGAAAATTGAAGGATTTTATAACTAATTTTTTTAAACAATACAGACATATCTGGATTCTTTCATATTTTGCGATATATCTCGTCTGGTTTAATTATCTTGAGAAGATGGTCACTACACATTTCCACGTCATTCATGTACCGATCGATGATTACATACCATTCTGTGAGTATTTCGTAATTCCATATATTATGTGGTTTGGATATGTCGCATGGGGAATCACATACACAGCATTACATAACAAAAACGATTTTTACAGGCTGTGCGGTTTCCTTTTTACAGGCATGACTATTTTTCTTATCGTATCGACTCTTTATCCAAACGGACAATATTTACGTCCATATTATTTCAGCCACCATAATCTATGTACTACACTTTGTGAATGGCTGTATTCTACAGATACACCGACAAACCTGTTTCCGAGCATACATGTTTATAATTCACTCGGTATACATTTTGCGGTTATGAAAAGCGAGGAGCTTAAGGATAAGAAAACAGTCCGCATCCTATCTTTTATATTATGTACCAGCATTATAATGGCAACAATGTTTATCAAACAGCATTCTGTGTTTGATGTATCTACGGCATTCATACTTGCTTTTGTCATGTATAATCTCGTTTATGTAAGAAACTGGTCAAAACTCCCTCAGAGTTCTGCCGGACACTTAAAAGACAAAAAAAGACTTCCACAGGTATAAACCTGCGGAAGTTTTTTATTACATATGTTTTGTTGTCCATGCCAATATATCATTATAAACCTGTTCTTTACCTATTTCATTTAATATCTCATGTCTAAAACCCTTGTAAAGTTTGCATTCTACATCCTTTTTTCCTGACTTTATGAACATTTCATAAACCTTTCTCACTCCAGAGCCCAGATCACCGACTGGATCATCATCACCTGATATTATATACAATGGAATATCGTCCGGAACCTTGTCCACATTTTCCTGCCTGCAGTCATACCTGACAGCTTCAATAAGTCCACGGTATCCGTTCATCGTAAAAATATAAGCACACATAGGATTTTTACAATTGTTCTCAACTATTTCAGAATCTCGTGTGAGCCAGCTGTTTTTTGAATCCTTTCCAGTCATATCAAACTTTCTGTATGATCTATTGTAAGTCATATTTGTGATTGTCTGGCTTCTGTAATGTCCACCATGGATTTTTGCTGCAAGCCCTGTGAGAAATAACCCGAATCCTGTTGTACGTGCCGGCACATATCCGGTTCCGCATATCAGCGCACCTGATAAACCATTTCCATATATAGACAAATACTTGCGGAGCATATATGATCCCATACTGTGCCCAAACATAAAATATTGCATATCAGGATTCTCTTTCTGTATTATAGTTCTTAGTGTATGCATATCAGATACAAGCACTCCACTTGGATCATCCTTTGGAAAATAACCATAATCATTGTCGCTTTTTACGGAATGTCCATGACCTATATGATCATGTCCAACAACCATAAATCCATGCTCTGTCATAAACTCTGCGAATGGCTCATATCGTTCTATATATTCTATCATTCCGTGTGCGATCTGAAACACAGCTTTATAGCTTCCATTATCCGGCATCCATTTTACAGCATGGATATCTGATGTTCCATCCTTTGATTTAAAAGTAAATTCTTCTCTCCTCATATGTACCTCTTATCTGCCTCTTATATATTACTTTAGTTAATATGGTTATATATTGACTCTAGTGCGTCTTTTATCTCAGCCGAACTGTCATTCTGCGTTTCTATTTCTGACCTTATATCATCTATAGTAAGCCTGTTTCTCTCCTCATATTTGCCAATCTCTTCCTGCGCATTTTTTAATGTGATAAGCTGCTGTTTATAACCTTCAAACATCTCCGGCGAGATCACATCGCATTTTGAAAATTCCTTATTCAGGTTCATTCCCTGCTTCATAAGCTTTGTTGTGGCAACATTATTTTCTTTAAGAAGTGAAACAAGCTTCGATACCTGTTCCTGAAGTTCATCTATCTGTGCATTTGAAGCCTCTACTTCTTTCTTTAGCTGTTCTATCACATCTATATATTCATTTGAAGCTACCCTTACATCCTCTGCCGCATTCACAAAAAGCTTGCCGTTATCCCCTAAACGTCCTGCCTCTATTGCGGCATTAAGTGCTAAAACACTCATCTGCTTGCTGTATTCTGTCATTTTTTGTGCAAGCATAATATAGTTTCTGTTATGCTCCTTAAATCTGCCCGGAACTTCTGTAAGGTACTTAGAAGGAGAAGTAAAATGCTTATTGTCTTCAACCAGACTACATGTAGCTTCGTACTGTTTTGCCACTGCCTCAGAAGCATTATGCAGATTATCGATATTATCTGCCGCCTGTTTTCCAATCTCTTCTATTGATTCTCCTAATTGAGCGATTTCTCTAAGGCTATCCTGTGAGAATTCAGTTATTTTTCCGGCATTATTATGGATCTGATCCAGCGATGTACTGACTATTTTTCTGGATTCAGATATTTCATGATAATCTGCCTCTATTACATCTTTTTTTTCGCCTGCTTTTTGGAAATACTTTTCATTTCTCACAAGCTTTTCTTTCATTTCAGATATTTCTTCCTGAATTATACGATTCTTATTACCAAACACAAAATCTTCTCCTTATCAGTCTTATGTACTCTCGGAATCTTCTAAATGAAGAATTCTGAGATAGATTTTTGATATACAATGACATTTTCGCAGTGCGTACACGGTGTGTACGACGAGAAAATGGAAGCAGTATATCGGAAATATAGCCAGAATTATTCGTTTAAAGAAGATTCCGAGAGTACATTCTTTAAAGTGATACGTTTATTCTATCACTTGTAATATAGAATTTCAAACTGTAAGCTGACAGTTTCCCTAAATATATTTATCTTTGGTGAATACACTATTGAAAGTACAATATTATTTGTTTTTCCTTCAAATGCATTTTTTACCATACTTTCGCCATAGTTTTCCTGCATGTATTTTATAAATGTTTCTACGTCACCGAAATATATTGCCTGATAAACCAGATCCTGACTGCTCTTTAAAGATAGTTTTAATACGTTCCGGTTCTTTCCGAGGATCCACATTCTTGATACCGAAAGATTTCTGTCAGCAAACACCGGTTTACTATTATCCTTTCCATACGGCTCCAGTATTGAAAATTCATTTATGAGTTCCATCGTGACATAATCAACCGGCATCGGAACATCTATCATTATTTTACGCACCAGATCTTCGTCACTTAATCCTGAATTATCATTAATCCTGATCCTGAATTCTTCTACATTTTCTTCTGGCAGTGAAAGACCTGCTGCCATCGGATGCCCTCCTAATTTGCTAAAAAGATCTTTACATTCACACATTTTTTCGTACATGGAATAACATTCTATTGACCGCCCGGATCCTTTTACCCCATCCTCGCCTTTTGTAAGCACAAATACCGGCCGGTTATATTTTTCCCTGATTCTTCCAGCTATTATCCCCGCTATGCTTTCATGCACATCCGGCAGATAGATGACCAGGACCTTATCGTCTGAATATCCGTTTTCTTCTATAGTTGATATTGCAAGTTCAAAGCCCTGCCTTGTCATCTCTTTTCTCTCGTCATTTAATGCTACAAGTCCGCTTGCAATAAGCGCTGCCTCCCCTTCTGATCCACTACATAAAAGCTTAAGTGCACGCCTTGCCGTGTCAAGGCGTCCTGTTGCATTTATACATGGTCCAAGCACAAAACCAAAATGATATGACTCCACGTTTTCAGGTTCCAATCCGCATTGTAATATAAGTGCTTTCATTCCTATATTTTTTGTATGATGTATACGTTTTAGCCCTTCTTTTACAATAATACGGTTTTCACCAGTCAGCGGCATCACATCCCCTACTGTCGCAAAGGCAGCATTTTCTATAAATTCAAAAGCCTCCTCATTGCTTATTCCGAGTCTTTCATATAAAAGTATTACGACCTTCCATGCTACTGCTGCTCCACACAACTCCTTATATGGATAATCACAATCCGCCTGATGTGGATTCACGATCGCATCCGCCCTGCTTTTTATATATATCCTCTCTCCACTTTCTTCGTTATATGGAACCGCATGATGATCTGTAACAAGCATAGTCATCCCAAGGTCTTTTGCATGTGCTATCTCATCGATCGCAGCTATCCCATTATCACATGTTATTATAGTGTCTATTTTATCGTCATATGCCTTATTTATCAGTTCTACATTAAGCCCATATCCATCCTTTATACGATCCGGAATCATGCAGCTTACATCTGCCCCGGCACGTTTTAATGCTTTTAGCAGAATATATGTAGACATAACACCATCTATATCATAATCCCCGATGATCCGTATCTTTTTTTTCTGTTTTATCTTTTCAGTCAATATATCTATCAGTTTGTCTGAATCTTTCAAAAGTTTTGGATCATACAGATCGTCAATGCCTCCGTTTATATACATGTTTATATCGTTATCACCGATGACATCACGATTTCTTATTATTCTGGCTGTAACCTTATCTATCCCGAATTTTTTTCCTATTTCTATAAAATCAGCCCTCTTGGCCATTACCATCCATTTTTCCATATTCAACCTTTTCCAATGTAAGTCCACATGCCGGTGCTGTGTATCCTGCATTTTCTCTATTCTTTGATTCAAGTATTTTTTCTATTGATCCGGGTTGTCTTCTTCCATCACCGATTTCGATGAGTGTTCCCGTAATTATCCTTATCATGTTTTGGAGAAATCCATCTCCTGTATAAGTGATCACAATATTATCAGACTGCTTTTGTACATCTATTGAATAAACAGTCCTCACTGTAGATTTTTTCATTTTTTTATTGCCACAAAACGACTTAAAATCATGCGTACCTTCAAGATGTTTTGCAGCCTCCTGCATTTTTGCTGTGTCAAGTTTTCCGTCATATTCATACATATATCTATGCCTGAAGACATCAGGTACTATGCCAGTATGAATTGTGTATACATAGGTTTTTGAGATGGCATTATACCGGCAATGAAAGCGAGGCTTCACCTCCTCTATGGAAGTTACTGCTATATCAGATGGCAGATGCTTATTAAGCCATGTAAATATTTCTTCTTTTGTATACTTCTCATCTATGTGAAAATTTGCACACTGTCCCCTCGCATGCACTCCGGCGTCAGTCCTTCCGGAACCTATGACTTCGACCGGTGCATTGCAAAGCGTAGACAGTACGTGTTCTATTTTTCCCTGTATTGTATCCTTCGTACTTTTTTGTACCTGCCAGCCCTTGTAACGTGTGCCGTCATATTGTATTTTTATCAGATAGTTTTTCATTTTCTATTCCTTTTACATAAGCTCAGCAATCCTTGTGACTGCCACATAAATATTTGATATTTCATACCATGTATTATAATCCACAATTCCCGTAACCGGAAGACCAAAAACTGATTGAAATTTTTCAACAGCTTCCCTCGTTTTATTTCCGTATATCCCATCCGGTACGATTGCTGGAATTGCCGGATATGATTTTGCTATACGTGCCAGCTGCTGCTGCATCTGGTATACTTTATTTCCGCGTGATCCTACTGTAAGATCATATCCTGGCCACGATGCCGGAATTCCCGATATGCCCTCCGCTACATTTATATACATATTGCTTCCGTAGAAGTGTCTTAAAATTTCGATAGGACTGTAACCCTGATCTCCAAGATTCTTGGACCCCCATTGGGTCATCCATTTTGCAAGTGCGTACTGATTAATTTTATGGGTACATTTAAGCTTTTAAGCAGGGTATTTTATATCATTTTTCCGCTCTTTATTTTTACATCATAACTGCCATTGTAACCAAAATCAACCTTTGAATTTCTGACGTACCATATTCCCTGGTCGTTTGATACAAGTCCATTATATTTGAACGTGATCGTGCCTTTTTCAACATACCACCAGCCCTGATCATTCTGGACTAAACCGGTATGGCCAAAGTCAACCTTTCCATTCTTTACATAGAACCAGCCGTGTTCATTCTTCTCCAGGCCGGTACGTTTGAAATCTACTTTTCCATTTCTTACATAGAACCAGCCATTTTTGTTTTTTGCAAGGCCTGTATATCCCGTATCTACTCTTCCATCATTGTAATAATACCAGTTTCCATCTTTATTCTGAATATCTGATAATCCGTTCAAACTTCCTACCTCCAGTCCTGTTATTCCTTTTACTATGGCATTTGCCATTTTCTGTGCATTATATATTCTCTTGTCATCAGCATCATCCACAAAACAACACTCGATTAGCATTGCAGGGGCATTTGCCCTGTGTAAAAAGTAAAGTCCTGTGGTGTACTTTAATCCTCTGTTTGTGAATCCAAGGCTTGCTATGGCATCAACAGTTCTCTGTGCATAAGGTTTTGCTTTGCTGTTTGTGCTGTAAAGCCACACTTCTGTGCCGCCGTTTTTTCCGTCTCCGCTATAATCATCCTTTCCAGAATTTAAATGTATTGATACATCAAGATCTACATCATGTGAATTGCACTTGGCAACAATCTTTTTAAGAACATCGTTCTGTGATGTTCCATTGTCCACCGTGCAGTCATAGACTGTATGACCAAGATCTCTAAGTAGTTCGATAACGAGGTCCTTTACTATTCTGTCTTCCCTTGATTCGTCAAGTAATCCTACAGCCCCACAGGCTGTTTTTCCTGCAGGGTTGTGTCCTCCGTGTACATTGATAATCATATTAATCCTCGCTTTCTACTTCTGGTAAACCTGCTATTGATGTAAGTATAGATGCAAGACCCGCTACAAGCGTTGTCTGTACCATAATAGACCATGCTGTGTCACTAAATGCGCCTATCACAAGCATCGATCCGGCTACCTGTGCCATTGTTTTAATTGCCCTGATTCCGGCCGCCTTAAACCATTTCTTTGTATCCACACTTTGTTTTAATACACAATTTTTCATTTTACTTTCCTCTCTTTCTATAAAAATGGGACTATTGAGTTAATAAATGCAAGTGCCGCTGCTCCTGCAATAGCACTTATAATGGTAGTGAATGCTGTACGAGTCATTGAGTTCCAGTTCTGTGCCGGTTTATCCTCAAGTTCTGCCAGCCTGTCACTATGTACTTTTTGAACCTCTACCATATTTTTTACAGACGTAGCCAGATTCTGAACTGAAATAGTAAGATCCTGTATCTGTTGCTGCTGTTTTTCAAGGTCGTAAATTCTATGATTTGCAACCTTGAGTTTTTCGCTGTGTTCGGCAAGGGTTTTTACAATTTCTTCATTTTCCATAGGTTCTCCTTTCTTTTATCAAAAAGAGCCAGCATCTTTTTATGATGTTGGCTCTTAGGCTCTGTTATATTCAATTAAGCTGTCCTCTCCCAGATATACACTGTTTTATATGGCGGCATAATGTTGAATGCGTTTCCTGATCCGGTGTTTCCGATTGTACCACTTACAGTTATATTATGATTATGACCTCCATTGCTTCCCGTATTTCCGCTATATGAAAACGAATGGCTATGTGAACCATTTGCTGAAGCATTTCCACTTCCAGTAAACGAATGAGTATGTGATCCTGCACTTGCTGTTCCTGTCCTTGATGCAGTAGTAAGAGCTATTGCACTAACTGATCCACTTGCATATTTAAACGTTGCATTCGCTGCTCCTGCAGCCCTGTCAAAAGAATGTGAATGGTTTCCGGCACTTGCTGTTGTTCCGCTGACTGCTACACCATGTGTATGGTTTCCGTTACTTTCAGTCGTTCCAGATATACTTACACCATGGCTATGTGATCCCTGTGTGTCTGAACTTCCGCTTCCACTAAAACTGTGATTATGACTCGGCAGTTCTGCAGCACTTAATTTATGTGTCTCTGCTCCACCTGTCGTATTTACAGCATGCGATTCACTTGCACCCAGAAGCATCTTTCCTTCTATCTGTGTCCATGCAGTTCCACCATAAACATTAATAACCTTTTCTTCTGTATCCAGCGTTGTTGATTGGATAACCATCCCTATATGTGATCGTATTGTACTGGTTCCCTGATTCTTTATTTCCGTTAGCATATCATTTAATTTTTTCCCCTGCGCTGCTGATAAAGGTGTATTTGTACTTTCTGATGTAAGATTATTTACGCAGCTATCTTTTACCCATCCTAATATACCTTTCCCCAATCTTGCCAGAACCTGTTCTAAATTTAAATCTGCCATTTTTCCTCCTATGATTTAATACTATCCCAAAGTTCATTGAATTCTGTTTCAGTCATAAACTTTGTATCTAGCATTTCCGTAAGTCTGTCCAAATTCTTTTTATCCTCTGCACTTTCAAGCCCTGCCGAACTTTGGGTTGCATTGGCAGTTGTGGTTGCATTTTTTCCTGGTTCTCCTTTTTCACCTTTATCCCCTGGAATCCCATTCTTTCCTTTACATGATACACAACTTAATAGTTTTATCATTACGGTTGTTTTGTCATTGTCAGACTCAATAACTATCCATTTTCCCATATTGGATGCACCATCCATATTCATAAATACATCACCCACTATGGGTGTTCTGTTAAAATCACTCTTTGGCCATGGTGTTGTCTGATCTATTGTTGTATAAGAACTATTAAATATACTTTTTACCTGTAATGGTTCCAGACCTTTTTCTCCTTGCGGACCTTTAAAATTTCCTATTTTTATTCGAGCCATTTCTTACCTCCATTATTCATCTGGTGTAATATAATATATATTTCCTTCTCCATCCACCTCAAATGCCGGTGGTGTTGATTCATTTGCATAATAACACCATAGATTCCCCTCTTCATCTCCTGATAAATTAAAAAATCCATTTATAGGAACCGCCACTCCGCTTTCGCCACGCTCCCCTTTCTTTCCCTGCTCCCCTTTCTCACCTTTAATATTTCCTAACATTACCTTCAAATCGCCAACACCTCCTATGCGCACATACTCAGCGCCACAATTTGAAATGACGGGAGTATAAAACCTGTACATGTACCGCTCATATATCCGCTGTCTCCTGTTGCTATTATCGATATAAACATGGCCGAACTTATAAGCTCTATGATCAGAGTACATGGACACCATTTACCACCGATCTGGGCTGAACTTGATACTGTTGTCATAGCAGAACTCTGTGAGGTCTTTACATCTCCGGTAAAATTGGCACCTTCTAAGTTCGTTTTGCCGGTGATAGTAAGTAACTGCATCCTTGTGGAATGAAATCCGTTCCACTGGCTTTGAGTAACATTACAGCTTACTCCTACACAGTCAGAGTGCAACAGCGAACATGTTCCGTTCTGCAGCTGTGAATAAAATGATGTAGTTCCGAGTGAAAATCCACCTGAAACAGTATAATTTACTGCCTGATATCCATATGCGACATCAACTCCGCCACCCATTATCCATGATGTCAATGCAGCACTTAATTTACCATGTCCATCCTCATTTGGGTGCAATCCATCTGAACTGAAAAGTTCCGTATGATGCATTACAAATTCAAGATTCGGTATAAATGCGCATTTATTGGCACTGGCGGCATCTATATATGTATACAGTACTCTTCGCAGTTCATAATAACGGCTTGCACTGGTTGTCCAGCCTACCATGCCTATAGTAACTTTTGCGATTGGGAAATTTTCTGATACATAGTTACAGAATTCTTTGATTCCCTCACTTATTTCACTTACGCTCATATCATGATCGTTATACCCACCAAGTACAACAACATCTGTGACCTGTGACTTGTCCCCTGTAAACTCTTTTATCCTATTTAAAAATTTCCCATATGGACCACTTTTTGCAAATCCTTCACCGCCACATGCAAGAATGCTCCCTCTTAATCCTGTTCGTGCTTTTGCACGGTCAACATATCCTGTCAACTTTTTTTTACTATTATCAGGATAATATCCATACATGTACGAATCCCCTATAAAGACAAAAAATCTATTACTTAAATATGCTTTATTCTTTTTTAATTTTCCTATTTCGTTTGCATTATCTATTATGTCATTTTTCTGGCTATTCGTTGTATCGGTTAATTCTTTAATATTTTTATTTGTTTTTTCTTCTGATTCCTTAAAGTTTGACATAGTAATTTCCATGTCACCTACATTTTCTTCCAGACTTTTTATTGTTTTATTTTTTTCGTATAAGTCTTCTTTGATTTGCTGTATTTTTTCATCACTTGTTTCTACCCTACTTTTTAAATCTCTTACATTTTCATTCGTTTCATCTAATTCCCCCTGAAAATGTGATATTCCATTTTTCACTTCATTCCTCGCTTTTTCTAGAATTTTTAAAGACAATTTTTTTAACACTTCATTCAGCTTCACTTTTTTTTGCCTCCTCATCCTGTTCATTAATACCTTTCCAAAAAATTTCGAATTCTATCTCTCCCATGAACTCAGCTTCATCGTAATCTGCTATTTCACCTTTTTCACCCTTTAGATTTCTAAAATGAAAAACAATAGACTTTGCTGTATCAGGTCCATACATCTCCACCTCTACTTTTGGAGTTCCTACATTTGCATCAATTACTGCCATAATATCCCCAAAGCCAGCATCTTTTCCTGTATCTCCCTGTGGTCCTTTTATGTTTCCTATGAGAGCCCTTTTTACCATGATCACACATCCTTTACTTCATACGACAAATTTCCGTCTGCATCCAGTTCAAATTTAACGTTTTCCACATCTTCCGGATATAATGCATATAGATTTCCATTTGTGTCAACTTCAAAATTTATAAATCCATGTGTCGGTGTTGTCACTCCTCCTGGATCGCCTTTATCTCCCTTTTCCCCTTTAAAAAACCCATTTTTTATTTTTGATTCGATTGTATCTGCCAATTGCTTTGTTGCATTTTTTGATGTTTCTGCATTTTGTTCACTATTAAGAGCTTTCTCAGCTGCTGATAAAGCTTTCTGTGCCGCCAACTGTACTTTTCTTAACGTTGCTTCACTATTTCCCCAGCACTTCAATATCGCATCGTGTATACTGCCTCTTACCTCTTCACCATACCTTGCCTGTAATATTTTCTTTAATTCGGAGATTATATCCATTACTATCCCTCCTTCATTGCTTCCTCCGCACATTTTAATGTAAACTCTGATATTATTTTTTCTGCCGCAAGAATATCATCCCCTACTATAACTCTATTACATCTTGCATTAGAATTTATTACTTTTCCCGACTCATTTATAACATCATAGCTTACCGCTATTCTTTTCTGATTGCCGTCTGTTGCAATTGCATAAGATTTTACATTAATCAATTTCATAATCCTCTCTTTCTACATCATCTATTAATTCATTTATGTAACTAAGTACATCATAAATATTTTTGTCAACCGTTGATTTTTCTTCTACACTTTCATATTTTTCAAGCCGTAACGTATCATATTTTTTTTGGACTGCTTTTAATTCCCACCCTAATTTTAAATTGGGTGTTCCTTGAACAATAAAATATGCTGTGGTTCTCTTGGCAACCCAGCAATCTCCCTTACCATACTTTTGCAAATTTACTTGATATGTACATTCAAGATCTATTGTTTCTGCAAATATATCATCTATGTATACAATACAACTTCCCATCTCATCTATAATACACTCTCCAAAATCTCCAAATGTTGGCGATGGTGTCTCGTAACAATAAAGCAACCTATCATCATAATCTTTCGTTGATGCAATTCTACTCTTTGTACCCGTAGTTCCAATCCCTCGCATACTAATATATGAGCTATTTACACCATCACCAGTAAAAAATCTATTGTTATCTATCAGTGATTTTTGCCCTTTATCCTCATCATCTCCATACAATCTTATAAATCCAGACTCTGAATTTCCAACTATGATAGTTTGTTTTGCTGCAGCATTATATCCATATATATTAAACGAGTGCATCTCCCAACTGTTCTTTCCATTACTTATTGATAAAAGGCCTTTATCATTTTCTCCATCTAACCTTATAACCCCACCTTCTATGTAATTTCCTGTAAGTTTTATTCCATTAAGTATCCCAATTGTTATATAGTCCGCAACTATAGCACCATCCATTGTCATTGCTAATCCATATGTTCCGTTATATCCAGAACTTGAATACCCCAAGCCATTAATATTGAATCTCCATACTTTTTGAGCCTTATCAATGTCTGCATTATCCATTATCAATAGTTCTTTAGGATGCCCTTCATCGTCATTTATAAAATATATATTTCCCTTTGATGCCATTTTAATAAGATTACTTGCATTTTCTTTTGCGGCCTCGAGAACAGCTCTCATATCTGACTTATTATTTGGAAGCATTTCTTTTAATTCATTATTCGTCTTTTTTACTTGCTGTGTATATGTAAGTTTTATACTGCTGCCAAGTGTTATACTATTTTGCATTGGATCTAATATGTCTGTTTTCTTCTCTGTATTGTAAAACCAGGCATTCAGACCAAATGGTTTTGCCACAACATTAATATAGTCACCTATCTCAAAAGCTTCTATATTTATATTAAGATTTGACAAATCAATTGCTTTTATCTTTATCTCCATGTCTGCGTATTGATTTTCGGATAGCCACTGCTTTGCTTTTTTTAATAAGTTTTCTGGTTGTGTTACATCATCCCAATTTACGGTTTTTTTTATCCATCCAAAATTGTTTACAGCTTCCTGGTTATACACATAATCTTTTCCACCATTTACAGATGATATAGTCGTATATGCATCTAGTCCCTCTATATTGCCTTCATCTAATTTTGCTCCAAGTGGTAGAACTGCAGTTGCTATATCACCTGTAGTTATTGTATCTGTATAATCAAGTAGATTTTTTCCAAATTGAATCGTCTGATCGCATGTTTTCCCATAATCCTGTAGTCTTACCAAGTCAATATATCTAATACCATCTTCTTTGCGTATCCTTAAATATCCATCCAGTGGATCACATAGCTTATCTCGGATACAACTTAGTGTATCCTCATAGTTTGTATACCGGTATATTGAATCATTTTTATCTCTTACCGTTACTATACCTACTTTAAATTGCTTTTTTTCTTCAACTTGCGCATTATGTATATTAATTAACTTTCTAAAAAATTCTAATGGGGAACACGTCTGTCTACTTTGAGGTTGTATTGAATCAGCTAAAAATGATATCTCGCCTACTGCGTAAATTGTTCTATTGAGGGATATATCTTTTCCCTTTTCCCTAACTTCTCCGTAAAAGATTTCTTTGTTATCTTTAAGCACTTGTACCATGCTCTGTCTCTCTATAAAGGAATCCCATAACGGATTTGTTCTTGGAATAGTTAGATTAAGCTCGCTTGAACCGCCAACCTGCTCTGACAGTTCTGCTGATGATAATGTACATATTTCATCACCTGGATAATATATACACTTTCCATCTAAATATACTTCATACATTATAGGCTTCCTCCACGATAATATACTTTTCCTCTTCCTTGCCCATTGAAAGTAATACTTACTTCCTCTTCTCCAGCTACATGAATTTGTGGAAAACGATTTTCCCCCACTTTTAACGGATAGGTTTTCCCAGCAACCGTTACCGTAAGGTTTCCTCCGTTAATATAATTTATTTCAAAAATAGGCACTACCAACTTGTTTCCTTTTGGCACTATTATTGTAGTATTGTTAATTGATAATGGCCCAATGTAACGAATTACTCCATTTACAAAGTCAAACGGATCCCATTCCCAAGGATCATTAGATGAAAATACATCATATTTAAAAGGATCTGCATGTGGTATTTCTAACTTGAATGTTCCCAGCTTTCTCACTCTGTCAAAATCTGTAATTGCTGCACGTCCACGCCAATAATACCCTTTATCATTATCAAATATTAAATGAACTATTCTTCCTTCGATTTTATTTCTAAAATCAGAAATCACAGGATCCCAATACAGTCTTTCACGCACACCACCAAACTCTATAGCTATTTCTCTTGATTTGTATACCGGATGTCCTGTCTGTGCTTCACTCATATCAATATCAATTGATGCTCCTGGAATAGTTATATATGACGTTTCCTGCTCAGGTTCTTTAATATAATCATTATTTGTGATTGCCAGTCCCCAATCATCTAATGAATGTATTCGTTCTCCTGTTGATTCAATAACTATCGATACGGCATTCGTTAATCCCTTCATCGTCTAGCCTCCCTTGTTGCGATTTTTCCAAGTTCAGAATTCATTGCTGGAGCTGTTGCACCTACAAGTGCTCCTGTGTCCATCTGTATATATTGCCTTGACGCTAAATATGGTAAATACTGACTCAATAAATCTATCATCTCTCCAAGATTACTGTTACCTGCGGCCTGTCCTGTTAATGGCTGAACTACACTCCTACCATTTGTAACTGTTAATATTTCCGGTCCCGCTTCTCCAACAACTGCACTTCCCTCATTTAGAGCTCCGCCATTCGCTAAATAACTTACTTTTCCGATTTTACCAATATGTGGTCCCCATGATTTTCCACCTATAGAAGGAACCCAGCTCGGTACATCTATTTTTATTTTATTTAACCCGGAAATCAACGTATTAAGTCCTGTTATAACGCCATTAATTACACCTATTACAGTATTAAGAGGTGCTTTTGCCATAGCAACCAATCCTTTGAATATTCCTCCAAAAATCTCTTGTACACCTTTCCATGCGCGACTCCAATCTCCAGTAAAAACCCCTCTGATAAAATCAATAATACCATTAAGTATTGTCACTATTGCATCCCACATATTCTTTATATTTGCTATCCATGCATTTAAAACATCCCCTAAACTTCCAAAACTTTTTGAAAAATCTATTGCGAATATATTTTGGACGAAGTTATCTACTTTTGACAATATTCCTTGGATATTATCACCACACGTAGCAATAATTGCTACAAGTCCTACAATTGCAGCTATTATAAGCACTATTGGATTTGCAGCTAAAAAACTTAATGCCGATCCTACTCCCGGTATTATTGTTCCTGATAAAAATGATATAGCTGTTGAAACGTTGCTTATAGCACTAGCCAATGGCGATATGGAAGCAACTACGAGCAATATTGTAGCAATTACAGTAAGTGTATTTGAATCCAATCCACTTAATGCATTTGCTACAACACTTACCACATTTGCTATGTTCTCTAAAACTGGTGCAAACGTATCTCCAAGTTCTACGGCGGCATTTTTTATTTCATTGAAACTTTTTTTGAAACTTTCACCTGTAGTTCCCGATACTTTTTCAAATGCTTCATCTGTTGCCCCGGCACTATTATTCATTGCATCAAGCATTTCTGTAAAATCCTGTCCTGAATTAGTAGCCAATGTAAGTGCTGCCGTTCCTGCTTCCGTCGAGCTAAACATATCCTTTAATGTGAGACTGTTATTTCCAGCGTATTCATTAAGCATATTCAGTACATCTGATAAGTTATATCCTGCTGCCTCCAAATCAGCAAAGCCCTTCCCTGTAAGTTCCTTTAATGCCAGATCCGTTGCACTTCCTGTTTTACTAAGCTCACTAAGCATTGCTTTCAGCATTGTTCCCGACTGTGATGTAGCAATACCATTTTTTGTCATAAGTGCATATGATGCTGACAACTGTTCTAGATTGAAGTTCGCAGATGCAGCAATTGGTATTACTTCACCCATGCTGGATGCCAATTCGTCTACGGTTGTTTTGCCTTTATTTTGTGTCGTAATCAAAAAATCATTAATTTTTGTTGCATCGGAAGCCGATAACTTATATCCATTAATTGCTGTAGTAACCACATCTACAGCCTTTGACATATCAGTAAAACCACCCTTTGACAATTTTACCTGATCTGTTACAAATTTTATTGCATCTCCTTCATCCACTCCTGCTGATATAGCTGCATATACAGATTCTGCAAAATCATCAATTGCAACACCCGTATCATTGGATGCATCTATTATTGATTGTTTATATGCATTCCAGTCCTCTGTTGCGTCTGTTAACAAAGTGCTTACTTTTGCAAAAGACTGTTCGTAATTTAATGACGCAAGACCTGCTGCCCCCAAAGTTCCTGCCGCCGCTGCAGACATTGCTCTGGTTTTATCAGCTACTTTTCCAGCTCCTTCGGATATTTTGTCAGCTGTTTCACCAATCTTTGCTAATGTAACATTACTTTTTTCAGCTTCTTTCTCTAAATCTGACAATTGCTGCTCTGTAGCGGCAATTTCCCTTTTCAGATTCATGTACTGTTGCTCACTAACTTCGCCCTTTTTAAATTGTCCCTGAACCTGTGTTTCGGCTTCTTTCAGAGAAGACAACTTTGTTTTTGTCTGGTCTATTTCCTGATTCAAAAGTTTTTCTTTTTGGGCTAATAATTCCGTGTTTGTCGGATCTAGCTTTAGAAGTCTTTCTACATCTTTTAATGACTGCTTTGTATTGTTTATATTTTTATTTGTATCTGATAAGGCTTTTGATAATCCTGTTGTATCTCCACCTATCTGAACTGTTATCCCTTTTACTCTATCTGCCATACATTACCTCATGCTGGAAAAAATCTATCAATGTCTTCTTGAGTTGCCTTATATGGATATTTTTCTTGATCGTTTCCTTTTTCAATAAGCATGTCATATATCATGCCTATACTCATTCCATTTAATGCTGCATCTGATAAATTAAGTTCTGCACAACGCAGCATAAATAAAGCGCCATTTCCCTCACGAGTTGTGGCTCTTATTTTTTTTTAGGGATAGCCGTTGTTTGATTCGATAAATCCCACAATTCAAGTATTTGGGGTAATATCTCATAAATCGAAAACATTTCGAATTGATCAAGCCAAGCATCCGGAGAATCCGGAATAGAATTATCTGCAAGCCAAGCCATACAGTATGCTGCATTTTCAAATATCATTAAATCTAATGTTGACATCTGCGCTTCTTGTTTTTCCTCTTCTGATGCATCTTCTGGCAAATTGTTTTTTTTATTAAATGCTTTTCTTAATTTTGCCATATCAGAAATTATATCTCTTCCAAATTTGAACCGGTATATACGAGGAATGAGGGCTGACGCCCTCATTTTTACCTTTTCCCCACTTATATCAATTGTAGCCTGCATTATTCATTCTCCTTTTCATAAACCTTAGTAAACCATGCATCTTTAATTTCTTTCGATGTTGTCTCCGTAGTTCTGGCCATGACAAACCCATCTGCTCTAGGTACAGCGGATATTGTACTACTCCTCGTTTTTACCTCTTTATTTTCACCATTTGTTTCCCCACCGATTCCAGGTCTTGTCCCTGTACAACGATAAAGTAAATAGTAATCATTATTTTTATCTCCATCAATCTGATAAAGCAGTGCAAATTCTTTAGGTTCTACATCGGCATTTTCTACTATGACTCCTTCAGTATTTTTTTCATACTGCCAAATATCTACCAACATCTGATCCGGGAACCTTGCCACCTCGCAATCTCCTGAATATCCATTATTTGTTGTAGACTGATAATACACAATTCCATCTGCATAAAATTTTTCTACACCACCTTCAGGATCTAATGTAAGCGATACTGCACCGGGGATAGCTACCGGTGTACCATATGTTACACTCTTTCCGTTTTCACTTGTAATTGCAGCATAATGCACATTTTTTAGATTAAACTGTACTTTATTTTTTTCTGCTTCGCTCATTTTAAACCTCCACTTCATACGTGATCATAAAACATTTCTCAGATTCAATATAATCTTCATCCTTTGTCCAAAAATAATCTTTTATAACATCTTCCATTTTTTTCTCACATAATTCATCTTTATTACGTGTGTATAATTCAGCAACAATATGTTTTACCTGATGATAAACTTTTCCATCTGCTGCCATATTTTTATAACTAACTCTATAGCAAATATATGGTAATGGCGGTGCTTCTTTCTCAGGCCATGCGTAATATGTTACTGGTAGACCGGAAGATTCCAATATACTTTTTATTTCCACCAAAGTCATTTAACGATCACCTTTATCTTTCCTACCAGTTTTTCTTCTATTTTCTTTTCTGCAGGTTCGATATGTGGAATGCCCGGTACTCGTCCACCACTTACTTTTGCATGTCCATTTTCCAACAAATGTGTAAGTTGCGGCTTTTTTGCATTGTGTACCCGGACTCGTATATCGCTTTCTCTTTCATATACAACTTTAGCCTTCCACCCTTTTTTGTATTCACCTGTTTTTACTGGAGATTTATCCTTTATCTCCTCTGCACACTCATTACCTGCATTCCGTATTTCTTCTTTAACCTTTTGAGTTACTTCAGCCGAATAATTTTTTAGTTCTTCAACAATTGCATCCGCCATATTGTCAACAGCTACCTTCTTTGACATTATTTTCCGCCTTTTCCGTCAAATATAATTCTATTTCATCAAAATTTTCTTTTTGATATGTTCTATATATTGAATATAAGTGATTTTTATACTTGACTTTTTCCTCTCCAGAATAATTGATACTTTGAGTTGTCAACACTATCTCCGGTTTAAATCCATTTCGACCAGCGTTATACCACTCAGATCTCCCCATTGATTTTTCCGAAACAAATATTCTTCTTTCTGATTCCTGTTTATGCCAGGCTCCAATATCATCCTGTACATAAGATGTATTTATTAGATATGCTTCTCCATCCATTAGTCACCTGCTTTCTGTCCTAGCAGACGATTATTTAGATTCCATCTTAAATATCTTGGCATAGGTGCATCCTCTTTTCTTTTTCGATATAAATAGGCAGAATACATTTCAACCAGCATTCCATCTGAAATGCTGGTTTCTTGTAGCTGTATTCCCTCTACTGATATACTATCCTTGGCAAGCTGAATCAGACTTAATAAATATTCATCCATAATATCCACACTTATTTGTAGATCCATTTTCAAAATATCCAGAATATTTTCATCTGCCATATATCACCTCTAGTTTGCTGAATCTGTAGGGAATGTAGCTGTCGTTTCTGGAGCAACCGCTGTAATGGACATATATCCAAATGCCTCAGCAATAACTGGCATTCCGTCATAACGAGCAGTTCCTTTAAATACTGTCTGATCTTCTATAAACTTGACATGTTCTGACTGGCCAAGCTCCACACCGGCTCTTTCTGCAAGTAAATACAGATCTAAATATCCAAAAGCAATTGCCCCGTCCGGCATAAAAGATAACTCTTCAATAGTGCCTCCAACTACAGGCATTTCTGTACTAATTCCAGCAACAATTGCAGCATTCATATTTTCGTCCATAGAATTTACAAGCAAATCTGTATGGGTCTTTTTATTCATAATCCATGTAATACCATCTGTCGAATAGTCATTCGCGATTACCTTTGTATTCTCAACAATTTCTTTAAAAAGTGCCAATCCTGTCGCATCTTTACCTGTAATGATATTAGTCTCATGAAGATCTTTCCATTCTCTGGACGTAGCTGGATAACTTTCCGGCTTCTGTGTCTGTGCTAATCTTGTTACAAATCCTAACGGCATCTTTGTTCCCTTACCAAAAACAATTGCCTTATCCAGTGCTTTTCCAATTGCTTTTCCAATTGCATCTATAATCTTAGATGTTAAATCCACGTCATTGTCTTCAAGAATTGCATTTGCTATAGTAAAAAAACCGCCAACTTTATATCCGTCTACCTCTTCCATATTGAACCCAAGATCAAGTTCATTCAGTTTTCCCAACATCTCTGTCCAGATTCCTTCTGGGATAGTTCCCATAATATTCTGTCGTGATTTGCCAGACACACTCTGCTTATTTACATGTTTAAGCAGCTTTGAGGTTTCTTCTACTACTTGTGTAAGAAGAGGTAACATAACATCTGGAATTGTAAGACCTACATTTGAAATTGCTCTTTTTTCTTTTATACAGGTTCTAACCTCCTCCAGAAAATTTTTCACACCCTCATTAGCAAAAAAGGCATCCCTTTCCTGCATATTCATACCATAAAACTTTCTCGTTTCCATTGTTCTTATTTCTCCTTTCGATTTAGTTGTTCTTTCTTCTGAACTTGTCACAACTGGCTGCTGCGCTTCCTCCTCTTCAAGGTCTTTTTCAAGCCCTTCTATTTCTTTCTCAAGATTATTCAAACTTTCCTCATAATCTTTTTTCTCATTCTCAAACCTATCCACTTCTTCCTCTACTGCAGCCTTCTCATCATCTGTTTCAGCCTCATTGATTGCTGTTTCAAGCTCTGCTTCTCTTTTTTCAAACTCTGCAGTCTTATTTCTTAGACTTTCAAGTTCTGTCTTTTTAGTTGTGATGTTCTTTCTTAACATAAGTGCTTTAAGTGCCATGATTAATCCTCCTTAATTCTTTTTTTCATGGTGGTTTTCCACTTTTCAGTCTGCCTTTTTTTAATTTCTTCATAGTCCTTTTTTCTGGCAGACACGCTTGTTTCTTCATATGCAGGGAATGTACATACGCTTATTTCATATAAAGCAACTTCCTCGATTGTCCAATGTATACTGCCATCGTCCTTAAAGTCAGTAGATTCTTTAATAATTTCAAATCCAAACGAACATTGATCTACATCACCTCTTTTTACGCGCTCATATAGATTCATAGCGTCCGAATCTTTAGGATTAATGATAATCTTTCCCCATAATCCATGCGAATCAACTCTTAACTCTAATGTTCCGGCTTTATTTCTTCCAAGTACTAATCGGGTTTCATGATCGATTAATGCTCTCACATCTGCTCCCAAAGTCTTATCAAAAGCACCTGGCGCAATTGACTCTGTTGCTCCCGGAAATATCTCATAGTTGCTATTAAATACAGCGAAGTATCCTTCAATAATCAGATTTTCGCCGTCTTCCCTCGTTTCAAATTTGTACTTGTTGCTTCTATACTGCATTGATTCTCTATCCATTATTTTCCTCCTGCTGCAATTTCAATTGATTTCCCACTTTATCCAACGGTATGTAATTTTCTAGTATGACTAATTCGTCCAATCCGTCACGTGGACTTAATGACAGCTTATCTCTTACCTCATTCCCATCAACAATGCCTCTGATGTACAGATTTGTATATACATCCGATATCGTTTTTAAATCATATGAATATATACTTGCCATGTTAAATTTCACATATAAATTAGGGGCAATAAGTATCTTTTTTGTAAGTTCCTGCTCTATCTCCTCTGCAATTGGCTTTATAGTACTTGAAATAAAATTGTCCCAGGCTTTGGAATCATAATTTCCAATACCTAGGACAAACGGAGGTATTCCAAGAATTGAAGCTACCGTACGTTTATCTAATTCTATTGTTTTATCAATTGCTAAATCTGACAATGATAATGGTTTTACCTGCTCTATTTCAAAATTTTCTGCCGGAATGAGCCAAGGCTCTCCATCCTCTGATGTTGACAGATAATCATTTAATAATTTTTTTCTTCCTTCTTTATTCGAAAATTCATCTATCAATGCATCTACTTTTACTATCAGTGATGGTCTCCATTTAGACTCTAAGAACGCTTTTTCTGTGGCTGCTGCCTGTTTTAGGTTATTTGCCACCTGTGATGCTACTGCAGTTATTCCTATCCCCTTCCATGGTCTTTCCGGATCCGGATTATATACAAAATGAAGCAAACTTTCTGGTGAACACACTTGTCCATTAATCCATATTCTATATCCATCTCCGTTTTCAACAAATGACACAGATGATGGCTTAGCAATAATCATATTATCTAATAAGCCATTTTCTGTTCTTGGCACAACAACACAATTTCCTTTCCCATATAACAGCATATTCATTACTATACTATGAATCCATGTATGACGCGTCATATAGTTATTAGGCGATATATCAAGCTTGCGGCTCAGATTATTTTTTATCCGTTCATCACCATGATCTGTATTTTTCATTAAATATATGGTCATCGATGCAATAAGCTCTGCTATCCTGCGGCAGGCACTCTGGATCTCAGGGTTTTTATCCAGAGACTGATATCTTCCACCACATATCATTTCGAATGATGCATCATTTGTAAGAAAAATATTACTGGATCTTTTTTCAGTTTTCACTTTACTTTTCTTTTTCTTTCCCATTTTTTATTTCCACCAATCTGATCCCTTTGAACTTTTCTCCATATTTTCCAGGTATCTTATTGCTGCAAACACACTGCAGTCAAATATATCAATTCTTAATTCTGGATGAACCTTGTCATATTGGATCATATCATCTGTCTTTTCAATTGCCGATACATTCTCTACACAATATTCATAAGCTTCAGAATGCAGGTAATAGAAACCTTTTTCTTTTACCCTTTTTTCAATGTGTCTAAATCCTTCGGACTTTTTATAAAAATACTGTGGCTGATCTACTATTTTGAATCCGGCTCTCTTCATTGCAATAAAGTATTCTCTACAGAATTTTCTGTCATGGCCTACTTCTTTTATCTTGAAGCCTTTCTTTTTCATTTTTATGAACCAATTTACAATATCAGCATGATTTACTGTGGCACTATTGCACATATCCAACCATCCTGAATCTTTCCAGCCAAATAATGGGATATTATCTTCATCCGCTTTTTTATGTGCTGCTGTAATTGGAAACCACGCATGAGTTATAGCAATATCAATTCCCTTATAATTTCCATACAAGCATGCGGCTGTAAGATCGTGCATCTTTGACAAGTCGGCTCCTCCAAACCATTGTATAGGTAATTTTGCCAATTCTTCCAATGTCCAGTTGTATAGTTTATCCGATCTTCTAAATTCATCTATATCAAAATATGCCTTTATCGCAGAGGTATATACGTTAAGTGATTTCGCGAAAAAATCTTTTCTTTGTTGAGGATCATTCATAGCCTGATGTGAATCATTTAACAGTTCTTCTGGACGAATAGATACACCATAAGCCGGATTTGCCATCTCGTGAATCACAGGATTTGTATAATCTATATCTCCTGACTCATCTGGGTTTGCACAGCACATAAAAATAAAATACTGCTCATCCTTTACTGTTCCATCCAACACCTTCCTACAATACTTCAATCTATTTCCCAAAAAAGAATTTTCATTGTCTCCTGCTGTCGATATTCCTATTATCAGTTTATTTGTGTAAGCTTTCATAGCCTCTTTAAACAAATTATACTGTTTGGGCTTCTTTAAAGCATGACATTCATCAACAATTGCAACATTACAGTTAAGTGAATCCTGAGTATCAGGGTTTGCGGCCAGTGCTCTTATGTAAAAAGATGAACCATCAGGAAACTGGGCTTCCATAGAGTGTTCATTATTATTATTCAGGACTTTTACACAACCACCCTGTTTACGATTTTCATGCATTTTCGTTATGTTATAGTCCAGAAAATTGAAACTCTCTAACGACTGCATGAGCGCCGCTGACGTAATATACAACTTAGATCCACTTTTTCTGTACCATAAAGACAATGCCCATGCTAATGCAGCTACAAAAGTGGTCTTTATATTTTTACGCGGTATAAATATTAATGCCTCATGGAATCTTACTATTTCCGTATTTTTATGATAAAACCCTACCAGATTGTATATTATAAATTTGTGAAATGGTTCTAGTAAAAATGGCTTTCCCCTCAATGGTGTTCCATCTATCCGTTCCCCCTGTTGATGTTTCAATGTTTTTTCAATAATCTGTATACAAAATTCTGGGGCTTTTGGGTTGATATAATAATCCGGATTTTCTAAGTCCTTAAAAAATCTGTCCACTGCCTGCTTTAATTCTATACAAGCTATTTTTCGCCCCTCTTTAATACTATTTGCATATTCAAGCACAATTGGCCAATTTTTATTTTTTGATTTACTCAAGCGATGCCAATGCCGCAGCCAATCCTCCTGAACTATCATTTGATAGACTGGTTCCGGTTACTTTCTTATATGCTGATGGAGTCAACCCAAGCTCCTTCCAGTAAAGCAATGCTGTTTTATTTAAATCATCCACCACCGCTAATGATGGATTTTTTATCAAATTTGTAGCACCTGATTTATTTGTATATTCTATAACCGGCTTGGATCCATTCTCTATATACTTTTCCTCTGCATCATCACGACTCTCTAATATTCCAGCCAACGTATCTATTACATTTTCAAAATAAGGCTGATATGTAGTTGCGTCTTTACACGATTTTCTAATTTTTTCTTTCCAAGTCCTTTTTTTCATAGAATCACACCTTTTTTACAACAAAAAACAACACAATTTTGCATATATTTTCATGTAAAAATCATATTGCCTTTTTAAGATACTTCTTTAAGAAGAAATTTTTCATTTTTTTAATTTTCCCCCTCTTTCAAAAATTCAATCGAGTTGGAGAAAGTTCCCCCTCCCGGTCCCCGGGAACAAGAAATAAAATTTTAAAAGAAGGGGGGGTTTACCTGTAAAATTTATGTTTTGCCTTTTCAGGATGGGCTTTATTATGACATTTATTACATAAAGACACTAAATTATTATCCTCATATGCAAGTTCTGGATACTCGTCTACATGTTGAATATGATGTACTGTCTGTGCTTCTACTATCCGCCCATATTTTCTACATTCTTGGCACAAATATTTGTCTCGTCTTAATATACAATTCCTTTTATGTTTCCACTTTTTTCCGTTGTAGTTAAATGGTTTCATTTTCTTTCTCCCAAAAGAAAAAGGACTGGCTTCTTTGCCAATCCTTTATACTTATACTATACCACATATCAAGCGGACAAAACGGACAACTTTATTTTTGTTCTTCTATGAACTGCTGCATCATCTTTGTAAGCTGTCCTGCTGCACTGACTCCTGCTTTATCGCAGGCTCTTGCATATTCTTCTACCACTTCCCTTTTTAGTTTGTAGCTTTTAGATATCCATCCTGCTTTCTTTTCATATTTCCTCGTTGCAACTGTTTGCGGCTTAGGATTTCCTACTGGCATTACTCTGCACCTATATCCTTTCTATGCTCTATTAAATCTATTATCCTATAGACTGCTGCACACATTAATAAAATTGACGAGTACAGATTTCTATTAGACGCAAGAAAGATGATAAAAGCTGTCAATAAAAATATTCCGCTAAATCTTTCTCTTTTCATATCGTATCAGATGAGCTATAATCTCTTTGAGGTTTTGGGGCTTACGCCCCTTTCCTCACTTGAGAGCCTGTATAAAACTTGCTAATCCTGCAAAGAACGCACCCAACGCTACAAGCAGATTAGTTATAAGTTTTATCTGGCTCTCCCTTTTTTTCTTTTTCTTGCTCATCTGTTTCTCACCTCCTTATGTACATATAATATCATATGGTGCACCATATGTCAATAATTTTCTTTACACATTTTTCATATGCTCTGGTATATTCCACTTAAGCTTTACTCCACAGCAGGGACATTTATAATCTTTCAGGTACCGTACTTCTCTACCACATACACAGTATCCATATACTGCTGCACCTTCTTTAAATTTCCATATATCTTTCACACCTATCTCTCTCATACTAGAATCCTTTTCTCTATTCGCAATATTTTTTCAAAAATCTATCATGATATTTCCGAATACTTTCGGCTGATGTATCTAGCTTTTTCGCTACTTGCTCCCATGTATAGCATCTGACATGCCTATATACCATTATTTGTCGTATAAAGGTATCATCTATTTCCATAATCCACTTAATTATTTTCTTTTGCTCAACCTCTAACTCTCTTGTCTTTTTTTCAATTATCGCCAATATATCCACTCTATCAGCTATAATCTCTGCCATCTCATCACCAGCACCTCCTCTTGGCGCAAATGGCATTCCTGTAATTTTCAGTGCTCTTCCTCGTGTCTTACACTCCAATAATTCCAACTGCTCTTCCCACATTTTTATTTCTTTTGAAAGATAATACACTCTTGATAATTCTTTTTTCTTCATCTTTGCTCCTTAAAGAAGTAAAAGAGGAGCTGGGTAACGCTCCCCTTTATCATGGCTTACAAATCAGTCCGTAGTATATTAATTCGCATGCCTTAGTTTCTTTCGCATTTATGCAGGTGTTTCAACCTATCTTTGAATCTGATATGCCGGTATCTCCCTCCAGTTAAAATCTACTCCGGACAACAGTCTTAGTGTCTCCAGCTGTGGCTTATACATTGGATCCGTAAATCTTATTCCAATTTATTAAACATTTTCTCTGCCCTCTTAATTCTTTCATTTTATGCAATTCTTTCAAAATACTTTTCTAATGTTTCATAGGAAATATCAAGATAACCACAGTCACCGTCTCCATCTTCTAAATACAATCGTATATCCGATTCACCTATATAGCCCTCTGTGTACTCGTATATACTCCCTTTGTGAATTGTTGTATATTCGTCAGTAGGGCTGTCGTTCTCGTCATATTTTGAAACATAAAATTCTTTAATACATTTATACTTTTCCATTCTGATTACCTCTCAATTCTTTCAGTTTTGCTTCTGATTTTGTGAGGAATACTGTTTTTCCAAAATCTGTTTCGTGATACTTCGCATCTGCATCAATCAGTCTCATTCTCTATCTCCTCATCCTCCTGAGGTAAGGGGAGCTGGGTAAGGGCTCCCTTGTGTTTAAATGGCTTACAAATATATATCTCATCCTCTGAAAAAAGGCTTTCTCCATCTACCCAGCTATGTTCTCACATCCCTTGCACACCTTGACTTCTTCCGCATCCATGTCAACCTCATTGCCTACAGCAATGCATAGCACAGGCATTTTGATTTCATCATCTTTTAACAGCATTATTTCATTGTTATCGTATCTCTTCCTTTTCCGAGGATTAGCAAGTATTATGCTAAAATCTGCATCCTCTGGAAAAGTCTTCAGATACTCAATAAGATCTTTATTCTTCATACTCACCTTACCTCATCTGATCCAGTGGCAACGACATCTGCCCTTTGCAGTTACCGCCAATAGTGGATGGATCCCAGCCTACACCGATATAGTCCAGTACTTTCGCCCAGCCGTAATCATTGCCATTCTCGTCTTTGCACATGTGGAACATCAAATAATCCCACTCCGTTGGGTTCTTTTCGTATAACAGATCAAACCTGTGTGGTCTTTTTTCCATGTAGATTCCAAAACCACACATACTGCATCCTGTCCTTTGAGCTTTGGTAGTTCTCAGAGTGCCGTCAGGAGCTTTATCTATCACTCCGTATATACTTGGTATAATGCTTTCAGGCATCTCAAACTTATCTGTGATCCTGCCCTCTTCAAGCATCCTCTTGTGATATTTATCTTTAAGATTGCTCTTCCACAGCTCGTCCATCTCCAACGCAAGTGTTAATATATCCTGCCTGTTAAAGATTGCAAACGGTGCTGATCTGATAGTTGATGCACCAAAATAATTGCATCCATTCATCATAAGGCTCTTTGCTCTGCGACCGCCCTCTGATGCCATTAGTCCGAGAAATGGTACACTGTGGTGTTCCTTTCCCCAGTCATCACAATTTTTTTCTTTGAGGTAATAGCAGCACTTTGCTGATACCTTAAAGTCCGGCTTCTGATACTGGCATCCTTCATTTTCGTTCTCATATCCTCCGAAAAGCTTCAGCCATCGGTTTGTCAACTGCATCTTAGAGTTTTTCTGCCATCCTCCATACTCTCCCGTCTCGCCTGTGATGATTGCATGGCGCACGGTTTTGTTTTTCTCTGTTGGATTCTGGAGCAGTTCTATCTTGCCGGCTATCTCCTTTGATATGACAGGAAAGCCAAACTCCTGTATAACTCTCGGTTTTGTCCAGCGTTTACCATCCTTTCGCATCAAAGGCGGAATATTTATAATTCCCAATGCCTTATGTATTTTCTGTATACTCGAGTCCTCAAGCGTAGATGCTGATACTCCCGGCACATCCTCATGGCATACCTCATTGATAAACAGATACAGTATTATGCTGTCTAATCCTCCCACAGACACATGATAATTAAGTCCACGCTTGTCACATTCACTTATAAACTCTTTTACTCTTGTGATCGCATACCTGCGTTTAAAGTCATAGTCCTGATTTTGTTTCTGCACAAATGCTGTTATCTTTGCATAAGTGCCTAGTCTCTTCATTCTCTGTTGTACTGATTCCACTGCTATGCCTCACTTGTCATCTGTGCCTGTATATCTATCAGTGCTTCTCTTATTTGTTCAGCCTCTTTTAATAAATTTTCAAATTCTTTGCTCATTTTGTTTACCTCCGTGTTGTTTGTTTTGTTACAGTTTCTTTATACACTATAGTGCCAAAAGCGGTATGACTCTGGCAGAAATTGTTGCAGAATATAATAAGACTCATGAACCAACAACTACTCAAAATATTTCCAATAAGCTAACTCGTGGCACTATTAAATATAGCGAATGTCTCGAGCTTGCTAAAATCATGGGATATGATATTTCTTGGATCAAGAGAGGATAGTTCCTCTCTTTTTCATTTTTTTAATTTTGCGTTTCTGATATTTCGTCACATGATACCTGATTTAATTTTGTTACAAGCGCATTATAATCATCTATTGCATACTCTGCCGGTATTGAATATTTTTTTATTTCATATCTAGCTGCTACATCACTTTCGATATAACATCCACTCCAATCCCATACATCATCGATACCAACAAATACATCTGCCTGTGCCAGTTTCTTAAGACTTTCTCCAAGATACCACACAGCCTCATTATTATCCTTTGGTGGATTATCTTCTATGTAGCTGTCAATCAGTTCCAGTTCTTCTCCTTCGTATATCTCTGCAATCTTTTTCATTTTCTGAATACTTGCTTTGATTTCTTCCTCTGTTCTGCCTTTCATTGGTACACTTACAAATAATTTCTTCATGGTTTTTTCCTTTCTCATTGCTAAAATGGTTAAAGGGAGCTGGGTAAAGCTCCCTCCTGTAATGGCTTACAAATCAGTTTGTGGTATATCTTAATCCGCATGCCCGGTTTCTTTCGCATTTCTGCAGGTGTTTCAACCTATCTTTGAATCTGATATGCCGGTATCTCCCTCCAGTTAAAATCTACTCCGGACAACAGTCTTAGTGTCTCCAGCTGTGGCTTATACATTGGATCCGTAAATCTTATTCCAATTGCCATTGCATTGCTATACCAGATTATCCAGTCATCTTTTACTACTGGTCCCACCGGAACGTCCTCATCTGATTTCATCTTACTGTAATCTATCATTGCATATCTTATATCACTCAACATCTGAGCCCCGCCCGGTGTCTTTACGATTGAATACAGTTTATACTGCTGCTCTATCTTGATTTTTGATATCATTACCGCTGTGGCTGATTCTGCATCCTTCCACAATACCGGTTCCCTTTCAAGCTCTCTTTGGGGTTCTGTGTCTTTTTGATATCTACAAAACCCACACCTGTATGTCTGGGCACCTATTGCCTTTATTACTGTTCCTAAAAATTCTTTTGTGACACACTCTTCATCCACCTCGATTATCCATCCAGTACCATTCATGAGGTACATTCCTTTTTCTGTTTTACCGAAGCTTACACCAAATGCGCTATACTCTGCTTTTAATATTTTTTCTAACTTTGATATATTTACAAACATCCGCTCTCTCCTATCCCGGCTATGAAATACATATCCTGATGCAGTATGCATGATAGACTGCTGCCACTTTTTACCAGTGTGAAATATCTCATAACCTTTATTATTTCTACATCTTCGGTCTTCAAACCATCTTCATCATTTCCTACCGGTCGGCTTTTCATGTTGAACAATATCTTCCGCCAGTCAACTCTTACCCTTTTCTTTCCGGCCAGCCATCTGATCGTTGCCGCCCTGACATCCTCCAGCTTTAAAGCAGGAGACGCAGTATCCGTCTCTCTCATACTTTTAAAAACCTCCACTTATCATATTTGCGATCCGTATCCGGAAAATCCGGATAAAATACTTCCAGATAATCCCTGAACATCTGAAGCATTTCTTTTCTGACACCCTGATTTCCGTTGTCCAGCATATGGTGATGGTACCTACACCCTACTGCGCCATTCTGTTCGATTCCCAGTCCATTTTTTGATCTGGGTATGTAATGCATGATATCCTGTATTTCCATCTCATAGACTGCTGCCGGCGGCATCTTATAACCGATCTGGCAAAATATACACTGGTAATTGTCACGTTCCTTTATCTTTAGCCGCTCCTTTTGGGAAAATTCGAGCAGTTTAGTATACTTCGCCATTTCACACCTCCGGGAACAGAAAGAGCAGGTCTGCTGCCGCTCTTTCTTTGCATTGTTCTCTATCATCTGACTCCCGACTTATCACTAAGCGTTCTGTGGTTCCTCTTCGCTGTGTGATCTTTATATTGCAACCATGTCGGTCTTCTCTGTAACGGAGGTTTAAGTTATATTTTTTTCTTCGTTCCTGATACACTTTCCACAAAGCCTCCATGGTCATGACAATTCCTCTTTCTGTTTAGTTAAGTCTGCTATCTCTGTATACAGAGGATGAGTGCCCTTTAATATCTTTAATTCATCCTCTTCAAGCTGAAATCCGTATCTCCGCAATTCCTTATATGTCTCCATGTAAATTGTGGCATTTTCTACATCCAGTTCATTGTTCCAGTCTTGCCACAATGTTCTCCACTTTATAGCTTCTATCAGGTTTCCGATAAGGTGGACTGTTTCCGGAAGCCTTTTGGTCATGCTCATTATTTTGGAGATTTTCTCTTTATCTTCATCCTCATCATAATCGCAAAAATTATCATCAATCATTCCACAAGCATATTCCCAGTCGTAATTTTCAAATCCCACTTCCATGCACAGTCTTATCATTACCTGCATGTCTGTAAGGTTATCCTCAATCTTTATTTTTTCGTGATAGAGCATATCGACAAATTCCTGTATTTTTTCTTTTATTGTATTCATAAATTCCGCTATGCATTTGGATTTTTCATCTATCTGTTTATCAATCTTTTTCTCCGGATCAACTGCTGCATCTTCTGTTTCTGCTGCATCTTCTGTTTCTGCTGTTTCTTCGTTTTCTATCTCATCAGCCCCCTTTTTCCGGCAGATATAGATGTAATATCCATTTTCCCTGTAATACACATTCTCTGTATCTTCTATAGGCTCAAGTCTGGCTCCAACATAATTCCATAGATCTATTGCCTGCATTTTTTCATACTCACTATAATTCCACTGAATGTTTTCCGTTGACTCCGGGATTCCAAGCTCTTTAATCTTTGACAGGATTTCTTCTTTGACCTTTTTTCTTTCCCGTTCTTTTACTGTCCTCTCAACCTCGTACTTTAGATTACTGCTGCTAGTTGCCTTGCTTAATATCCGGTTACGCTCTTTTACATCATCAATCTTCTCAAGTTCATACATATCTTTTAACGACATCTGGAATGATTCATCATTCTCCTTTTCTTTGATCACATCATGATCCAGCTTTGCAAGGTTTAATCTGTGGTAGATCGTAGCCTTTGAAAAACCGGTCTTATTGGACAGCGTTTCAACTGTATCGCCCAGGTCAAGCATTAACTGGAAACTTTCAGCCTGCTCATATATGGTCAGGTCGTTTCTCTGCATATTCTCTTCAAGCATCATACTGATCTGTTCGTTTTTAGTCAGTCCTGTTACTATACGGCACGGTGCGCTTTCTATTCCGGCCAGCTTTGCGGCGGCGGTTCTCCTGTGTCCTATCAAAGTGGTATATCCGTCCTCACTCCATTCTCCATCCGGCATCCAATGCCCTGGCATTACTGTCAAGTTCTGGAGTATACCTCTCTTTGCTATTGAGTCTGCTAATTCGGTTACATCGCCTACATCTTTTCTTGGATTGTCTGGGTGCGGATATATGTCCGCTACTGGCAGCATTGTTAATTCTTCACTCATTTTTCGTCTGGTCCTTTCTTTTCACACTGGTCTTTAAGCCAGTTACTATATTCGTTGTGTCCATTATTTATATAAAACTCGTCTCCTTCGAGTAATTCGAGTATCCTCTGCCACTCATCTGCATGCCTCACCGGCTCTCCTTTGGCATTTACCCACCCGGATACCTCCCATTTATCCAGCCAGTAGTTTATTGATGACTCTAAATACTTTGATTCTGCGTATATATCCACAATAAGGCTTTTTGTGTTCAGTCTTTTCAACGCTCTGTAGAGTATTTCAATCTCTGAATCATAAACTGACATATCCTCAAGGTACTCTATATTGCTCAAAGTCGCTTCGAGATTGTTTTTTGTTGTGTAGGATAAGACATAGCCTGCTGCACCACTATTTTTCTTCATTGTCCGTATGGACGTGTAAATGTATATTTTTACATGCTTCATCAAATTGTTACTCCCATATTGTAAAAATGCGGCTTACAGCAATTTCAAAGAGGTGCTTCCTAGAGATTTTTTGTGTATATTTATGCATTTCATGTAAAATCGTCCTCCCATACTGTCTTTATGCGCTCTCCGGGGGCTTTTAACTTCGAATCAAGACGCTTTTCCATGTAATAAATATACGAATAGCCTGTCACTTTATTTATTCCCACTTTTACGGAATCAGGAATTATGTAATTTCCTTTACTCGGCTTTAATCCATCTCTCCATATTCTTGCTACTGTCCAGTGACTATATGTTTTCTTCTCGGCTTCCGGTCTTTTTAAGTTCCTGCTTGTATCAACACGGCTGAACGTTTTCTGTTCTTCCTCTCCGAACAGGTTATACTGACCTTCCAGTCCTTTCTTCTCCGGTTCTGCTGCAAGATACTTCGCAACATCCTCTGCTCCATCCATATCGAACGGAGCTATATTCACATAGTTACGGCCTTTTACGATCAGATCTGCTATTGTCTTGTGCCATGCTTCTTTTATCACAAGATCTATATTGTCAATGTGGTTTACCAGCACATGGATATGCGGACCTCCGAACTTTCCGATTTCCATACGCTTTATCCATTTACAGGCAATCCCGGCTTTCTTGTATACCTTTCTAAGTTCCTTAGTGAAATTCTTCCAGTCTTTTCTCATCCTGTCGGCATCCGGCCGTGTTCCCCTTGGATATTTAAGGGTTGTCCATGAATCCCCGGTATTGAAATTTGCTATGATCACATATTTTATTTTTTTCTCTTTCAGCCACTGGTTCTGTCTCTTTACCTGTTCTGGTGTAGCTTTATCCCTCTTTGCTCTTTTCTCTCCCTTGGCTCCATTACGTCCTACAAACTTTATCTCGTAGGCTGTATACTCTCCAAGGTCAAATGTATATTGTGTGTATTCCATAGTCTGTCCTAAAATTAATACTTTAGATTGTTTTTTGAAACGGCTTGAAACCAGCCTTTTTACTGGCTTTTGCCGTTCATTAGTTTTTTCATTTCCTGCTGCAGTACTGTAGAAAATCCTCTTGCCTTTTTAAGTTTTTTCCGCTCCGCAACATACTGATCCACTGTCATCCGTTTAACCGGTTCGTGTATTCTGTCTATCTTCGTAGTCAATCTTTGATATTCTCCTCATCTCTTCTACCCGGCGCCTGCTTTCTGCTCTCCCGGCATCTAACCACATGAGCCACATTCCAAACCCGGTTATGATCAGACACACTATTGCTCCGACAAGTGCTACCATACAGCTTGTCTCATTATCTGCGTCTAATCCTGTCGCAAACAGCAGGGAAAGAAATACACTTGCCGCTACTGTCTTTTCTCCTCTTGTGCTTTTTGTACTTTTCATTGTCTGGTCCTCTCTTTGTTTCCAGGCATAATGGAGTGCCGCGAAAAATTTATTTTTTATATTTATAGGAGTATTGTCTAATGTTTATGGGGAAGTTTATTCGTATCTGCTAGTGTTTGTGCGACACTCCATTATGCCTGGAACCCTTATATGCTTGTCCTGTCAAGACTGCTTACGCAGTCTGTTCCTCTGCCGGCCGCAATGGAACCTTTTTCATCTGCTCTATCAAATTCTGTTCCAGTGTGGCTTTCTGCTGTGCTGTCAGATCTTCAAACTTATGTATCTTGTCATCTGGCAGCGTATGTACAAATATCCGGTATGTCATATTTCACCTCCGGTTAAATATATGTTGTTACTACTTGTCTTCTTGTATAGTTTTTATTGCTTTTATTTTTTTATGGTCGTATACTCTTTTTACAGGACGTTGCAGCGTCCAAGTAAATATATAAGTGAGGTATTTTTATGTCCTTAACACCTTCTGATGTCATTCAATTAATCGGTATACTGGCATCTCTCATTACAAGCGTTATTGCTATAATTATTTCTGTATTAACACTCAAACAAAACTCTAAAATGATTGATGAAACATCACGTCCCTATGTAGCCATATACGCCAAAACCACAAATTTCCAATCGCCACAATATTACTTAGTCGTAAAGAATTTTGGTCAAACTGGAGCAACTATATCTTCAATAAAATGTTCTCCTGATATCGCTCCATTCTCTATTCGAAATGATCACATTCCATTTTCCAATTTTGCTGAAACGTATATTGCTCCCGGCCAATCATTTATCTGCAATGTTAATGCAAGGGAATTCTGTTCACAGAAAGAAATATTTTATTTCGATATAACTTACATTGGAAATGGAAAGGAATACCATGATACATATCCTATAAATCCAAAAGCAGATGCCGATTTAATACATGTAAGGGCTGCTACTGATGGTAAGGAACTTCGCAATATCTCATATTCTCTACAGGATTTAGTTGAAAAGCAGTTATAACTCGATTCGTCTTTCTTTTACTCTCTCTTTTATCCGATCTGTTATAAACTCAAGTACTTCTACTGTTTGGACTTCCTCTGGGAGTCCTTTTTTTATGGTTTCAATTACACTTTCTACAACCAGATTGACTTTATCCTCATCCAAATATGTTGTGTTTGCAGTTTCAAAATCATTTTGAATTATGTTTAGCATTTCTCACTCTCCTTCCCCCTTCATCCTGTCCAGCAACGTTTCCGCCTGCAGCACTGCAGTCTTCATTTCTGTTGCATCTACACCAAGCTCTCTTATCTTCTCTTCCAGTGGTACCGGCTCATGGTCTTTCTTGGGGTACTGCTGATATATGCTCTCTGTAGCATGGAGTCCGTACCGGTAAAAGCATTTCACCGCCAACTCCGGTGTGATGATTCCTTTTCCTGTTACAGTGCATTTACTCTTGTCTCTGTAAGTAAAAAATATTTTCCACATGATCTTTTCCTTTTTATTTCGTTATATCAAATTTAATTTGATTTAATCAGCAAAAAAAATATAATCTAATGGTATTTTATATATCGCCGCCAATTCTTTCGCTTGTGTAATAGAGGGTTTTGATGTTCCCTTTTCCCAATTAACCAAAGTATTTTTTGATACACTCATTGCCTTTGCTGCCTCTGTTTGCGTCATTTCAGCATTTACTCTAGCGGCGGCTAAACTTATCTGTAACTTACTCACTTACTTATCGCTCCTTTCCTTTTGTTGTCCTTATAATATATCAAATTAAATTTGATGTCAATACTAAAATCCAATTAATTTTGTTTTTTTGTTGACTGTGATAAAATTTAATTGTATTATCAACATATAAGGAGGAAATAAAAATGGTTAAAGATAAGCAAAAAGCTATTTTTTCAGAAAACCTTAATTCTTATATCGCAAAAAGTGAAAAGACACAGCTTGAAATTGCCAAATCAATTGGCGTATCTCCTCAAACCTTTAATACCTGGTGCAAAGGAATAGCCATTCCTCGAATGGGAAAAGTACAAGCTTTGGCTGATTACTTTAATATAAATAAGTCTGATTTAATAGAAGAAAAGAAATTAAATATAGATACTGTGCCAATAGAATCCGGCTACACTATCCCAGTACTTGGTCGTGTGGCTGCTGGATATGGGAAAGAAGCTGTTGAGGAAGTGATCGGTCAAATAGAAATCTCTCCTGCTATGGCTTCTAAAGGTGAATTTTTTGGATTACTTATTAAAGGCGATTCTATGATACCAACTCTGTATGACGGTGACACCGTTATTGTAGAGAGAACAGATGATGCCGAATCAGGTGATCTTGTCATAGCTTTGGTTAATGGATCTGATGCAACTTGCAAACGATTACAGAAATATGCAGAAGGAATTGCTCTCATACCACAGAATCCGGTGTATGAGCCTATGCGATTTACTGAATCTGAAATAGACACTACCCCAGTTAAGATACTAGGTAAGGTCGTTGAAATGAGAAGAAAATTTTAAGGAGGTTTACATATGGGATTACGATTTAGAAAAAGTGTAAATGTTACAAAGGGTGTTAAACTTAACCTTAATAAAAAAAGTGTAGGCATGACATTGGGTGGAAAGGGTGTTCACTATACCGTTAATTCCTCTGGTAAAAAGACTACTTCTGTTGGCATTTCTGGCACAGGATTATACTATACTAAAACAACAGGCTCATCCAAGACATCCAACAATCATAATTACTCTACAAATTCCACTGTTTCCAACAATGATCCACAAAATAATAATGTCATATGCCCCAACTGCGGTTTCAGTAACTCCAACGATTTTATTTATTGTGCCTCATGTAATCAAAAACTTCCGGAACACGTTATCATGCACAATAATGTTCCACCAAAGAAAAACCTTAAACCAGTCGCAGCTGTTTTAATAAGTGTATTATGTTTGTTTTGGATCTTAGCATTGTGTTCTTTTTTCTTTAGTGATGATAATAAAGTCGCTTCCAATACAGAAGCCACAGAGTTAGTTGCAACTGAACCACAATCTGAAACTGCTGCTACCGAAGTTCCATCGGAAACAACGGCTACCGAGATAACATCCGAAACCGCCGCCACTGAAATAGCATCCGAAAAGGCTACAGAGACTGAAACAGAAAACTCTGAAGTTCAGGAAAGCAATGACAACTCCTCTACTGAAGTTTCTGCTGATAACTCTGACTCCCAAGTAGAATCAGACAATACCACAGATAACCAGTCCGAAGATACTTACGCTGATGCAGATATCTCTGATTCTCAAAGTGAAGAATCATATACCTCCGATTCGAATTCAAGTTCAACTACTGATTATGCAGAATCAGATGACTCTGATTCTGCTGCCATATCAGACAACTCCGATCAGGAACAACAAGACATGGTATGGGTCAATGGCACAGGAAAGAAATATCACAGACGTTCAGACTGCAGTAATATGAAAAATGCTTATCAGGTAACTGTTGAAGAAGCAGAAAACATGGGAAAAGATCCTTGTAAGAAATGCTACTAAAATATATTGCTTTTGTGCTGCCAACACTAAGCGATGTAACCTGTACTCCAAAGAGTATACAGTCCAGACAATCAATTTAATATAATACCCTTAATAAGGTAGTTGGGGGACGTGCTCTCATCTGATCCGAGCCTGCGGAAAGGATGATCATTATGGTTTCTTGGAATGACTTATTTACTTTCGTTATCATGCTGATAGCGATACTGACCTACATAGATACTCACAGAAAACATAAGAAATAGCCGTCCTGTCTCTGGAAAAGTAAGGAACGGCTATTCTTATATAACTTATTAACTTATTTGCCGGATCAGGTGATGTGCACTCACCTACCGACTGCCTTGTTAAGTGTATTATATGACACTTGCGGTTGTTTGTCAATTTCGTGACTTACATATTTATTTTTACATATTAAAAAGATGAGTGCTATATCCGGCAGCCAACATATATGTTGCTGTTCCGAAGGAAACACTCACCTTCATTGAAAATATATCATCCTATAATTGAAATGTCAATATGCCACATGGTATACGATTGCATAAATTTCCTGCATAATTGACACACGTATTAGTACGTGTTATAATAATTTCAGATAAGGAAAGGAGATACTAAAGATGCCAATGACGTCACGAGAGATGATAACGCTTCTCAAGAAAAACGGTTTCGAAATTGTAAGCCAGAATGGTTCTCATATTAAGTTAAAAAATATAGCTTCTGGTCATACCGTAATCGTTCCTTATCACTGCAAAGACCTTAAAAAAGGTATTGAGCAGGCAATATTAAAACAGGCTGGGTTAAAATAATCCAGCCTCTGTATCGCAGGAGGTTTTCGTATGAATAAATTATTTTACCCAGCAATATTTCACGTTGCAGATGAAGGTGGTTTTTGGATTACATTTCCAGATCTTCCTGAATGTATGACGCAAGGTGACAATATGCAAGAAGCTTATGAAATGGCTGCTGACGCTCTTGGTCTTGCGCTTACAAGCCGTGAAGAGGAGAAACAAGAGATTCCCTCTCCTTCTGATATAAACCATATCAAGCTCAATTCCGATGAATACTGTGTCATAATTGAATTTGATATGCTTGCTTATAAAAAACGAACAAACTCAAAAGCTGTGAAAAAGACATTAACTATTCCTGAATGGCTGAATGAAGAAGCAATGACACTTGGTATTAATTTTTCTCAAGTTCTGCAGGAAGCCCTTATTCAGAAAATCAGAACTAAACTCTAATCCGCATAAATACACATTTATACTATTAAAAGATATTATTACAGTTCAGCAAATCAGACATTAATAAAAAAATCGCCCTGGCGCTACCAACACCAAGGCGATGTAACCTGTACTCCGTAGAGTATAAGTCCCAGACAAGACATATTATACCCTGCGGAGCACCATCTGTCAAAGATTGGTGTTATTTTTGTACCCTTTTTTTCATACATTTACAGAGAGGCAGGTATATTATGGAAAAATTACGAAATGGCGCACTCTATATACGAGTGTCAACCGACAAGCAGGAGGAACTTTCTCCTGATGCTCAACGCAGACTGCTGCTTGATTATGCAGCCAAAAACAATATCATACTGTCAAACGAATACATATTTGAGGAAGACGGCATAAGCGGACGTAAGGCAGATAAACGTCCAAACTTTCAGCGCATGATCGGACTGGCCAAATCCAAGGAACATCCTTTTGATGTGATCCTTGTGTGGAAGTTCTCACGATTTGCCCGGAATCAGGAAGAGTCCATTGTATACAAATCTTTGCTCCGAAAGAATAACGTGGAGGTAATAAGTGTGTCTGAACCTCTTGTTGATGGTCCTTTTGGTACTCTCATTGAAAGGATCATTGAATGGATGGACGAATACTACTCTATACGGCTTTCCGGGGAAGTTACAAGAGGCATGACAGAAAATGCCATGCGTGGAAATTTCCAGTCTTCGCCGCCACTCGGTTATATGGTGCCGGCACACAAAGAAGTTCCGGTTATCGTCGAGCGTGAAGCCGCTATTGTCCGGCTTATATTTGACATGTACACAGAACAGGGCTACCCTCTGATCGACATAACACGTCAGCTTAATGCTCTTGGATACCGGACCCGTGCCGGAAATGAGTTCGAAAACCGTGGAATAAAATACATTCTCTCTAATGAAGTATACACTGGAAAAACTGTCTGGAACAAACGTGATTCATCTTCCAGGACAAAGAGTAAAGACGAATGGATCATAGCGGACGGCTCACATGAGCCTATCATTACACCTGAGCAATTTGAAAAAGCACATAACCGGCTGTCATCCAATTACCGCCCTAAATATGCCAAGCCATCCGGTGTATGTTCTCACTGGCTCTCCGGCATAGTAAAATGCTCTGCCTGTGGCCGTACTCTCTCTATATCTCTTTCCGGAGCGAACAGATACGGCAAACGTTACATATACCTGCAGTGTTATGGCTACCTGAAAGGAAAGTGCAATGTGTCTCACCGGATATCCGAAAAAAAGATTGTACCTATGGTGCTGGATGCTCTTAGGAGTGCGATCACGGCTGAAGATCTCGCTTTCAATGTCATAGACTCGGAGCAGACTGACAATTCTCCTGCTGCACTTGATATTTATCAGAATCAGCTTGATGCTATAGCCAAAAAAGAAAACCGAATCAAAATGGCATATGTTGACGGTATCGATACGCTTGAGGAATATAAAAAGAATAAGCAGCTTCTGCAGGAGGAAAGACGTTCGATCGAGGAACGTATCAATTTACTCCCTGCGCCTGCTGCAAAAATGAATGAATCTGCTGCGCTCCGCAGCAAGATAAAAACAGTATATGACGGACTTCTGGACGACTCTCTATCCATGCAGTCCAAAAATGAATTAATTAAATCGGTTGTCGAAAAAATCGTTTTTAACAAAAAATCAGAAAATATCGACGTTTACTTCTATACGCTCAAACCCTTGTAAATACTGGGTTTGAGCGTGGTGAGTACGCAAACGCAAAAAGGTCATCCACGTTGGACAGGATACCTTCTGTCCATCACAATACTGCGTAAGTATCGGTTGTGTTACATTAGGCCGCGAAAGATAGTTTTCAAACATTTCGTTTACTATTTTTGATATGTTCGTGTATATATTTCTTCCGTATATAAATTTGTGATCGTAAGCTGTGGATGACGTTATATTGAAGTTGTAACCTTTCCCCCGATACCATTCCGTATAAATACGGTTCAGCGTAAAAGACATTATCGCAAGAACATTAGCTCTGATAGCAGCATCCGGCCATGTAGCATAAATTTCGCTTGATGCGACATTTTTTATATAATCCCTATATCTGATATAATAATTTTTTGCTGTTGGATCAGTAGGAACTCCATCGTGTACTATAACAAATTCCGGAATAACTACACGGCTTAATACGATCTCACCGGTATCGTTTACAGACTTAACCTCTGCCTCGGGAATTTTTGCCGGGTAATCCCCATAGAGTGTATGAGCCGGGATCACAATATTATCTATCGGATTCCCCGGAGCATCAAGAGTCTCCAGCTCTATTTCCTGTATTGAAGTTTCATTTGGAAGTACCTCTACTCCTGAGACCGTAATCTCTCTATAGCCCTGCGCCGATACCGTAACAGTAACTTCTGAATATGGCTGGGCTTCATTCGGCTCCATAGAGTACTCAAGTGGTGGGGTTTTAACTGTGACCATCTGCGAGTTTCCAGATTCATCTGTGCCAGCCTCCTCTATATTTCCATCTGGATCTCCTGAAAAACTGATCCTTACAGAAGCTCCGCTTACAGGTGTTCCTAAATTTTTTTGTCTGATCCGTACCTGTAATTTTCCTTCATCCACAGATTCCTGTTGTAAAATATGCAGATTCTTCATATATTTACCTATATTGTTTTTTTTATATTATGCACATTGCATTAGAAAAATGAATCTACTATAATTAACATATAGTTTTAAAGGAGGTTATCATATGCATACATTTCAGCAATACCCGGCAGATCTTTTGAAAATAAACCCATTCACAAAGTTCAGTAAAGAATGGGCTTTAGTCTCTGCAGGTGATAAAACAAAAGCAAATACCATGACTGTTTCATGGGGAGGGACAGGTGTTCTCTGGGGCAAAAATGTCGTATACATCTTCATCCGTGATTCACGATACACAAAAGAATTTATTGACAATGACGAATTTTTCTCGCTTTCATTTCTTTCTGAGAAATATCGTGATGCATTAAACTTTTGTGGTTCGCATTCTGGCAGAGATTGTGACAAATTCAAAGAGGCCGGGCTTACAGTTGCACATAAGCACAACATTCCGTTCCCTGACGAATCAAATTTTGTACTTTTATGCCGGAAAATGGCTGCTGTACCTATAACCAAAGAAACTTTTACCGACAAAGATATCATGCCTCGCTGGTATGGTGATAACGATATGCACACAATGTATGTCGGAGAAATAATAGATATGCTTGCAAGATAAAAGGTGTACGCTCTTGTGGTATGTATCCTACTACGGATATATATCACATCTGCATACACCTTTTTATCTGCACAAACTTCTTATCTGCATACGATTTTAGCTGCATATGCTTCTTATCTGCATACACTCTTAGCTGCATATGCTTCTTATCTGCAGCCAGTACTTATTGATTCTATAGCAACAGCACCGCCCCGCACAACTGATATGTGCTTGTACTGCGACTTAAGCAGTGAAATAAGATCATTGTTTCTGTGCTCAGTAAGCTTACTTTCTATGATAACGCTGTCTATATTTTTATCAACAACATCCACTTTAAACACCTGGGCAGTCTGGAATATATCTGTAATCTCTTCTCTTGTCAGTTTTTCTATCTTTACATAAAGAATTTCTTTCATATGCAATGGTACATCTGTAAGATCTATTACTTTTATGACCTCAACCATGCGGTTTAACTGCTTTTTGATCTGTTCGAAAGTTATATCATCACTTGTAACACATATGGTCATCCGTGATATTGTTTCATCCTCCGTTGTTCCTACTGTAAGCGATTGAAGGTTATAAGATTTTCCAGAAAAAAGTCCTGAAACCTTAGCAAGAACACCAACCTGATTTTCCACATACAGTGCGATCCATCTGTTTTTCATTTCCATTTCATCCTACCCCCTATTTAAGTATCATTTCGCTCATAGGATTTCCGCTTTTAACCATCGGAAGAACAATTTCGTCTGTAGCTATCATAAACTCAATGATAACCGGAACATCCCTGTGCTCCTTTGCTTTCGCAAAGGCAGCATCGATATCTTCTTCCTTTTCGACACGTATTCCATATCCGCCATAGCTTTCCACAAGTTTCACAAAATCGGGTGTGTATGGAGGACATGAACTGTTTGGTCCTTTACATTCAGCGGGACAGCTTTTTCTTCTGCGCAGGCATGTTGCAGAATACCTCTTTCCATAGAAAAGCTGCTGCATCTGGCGTACCATACCAAGATAATAATTGTTTAAAACACAAATTGTAACACCGGCTCCCTGTACAACAGCAGTTGCAAGCTCCTGTATATTCATCTGCAATCCACCATCACCACTTATGCATACGACATCCTTATCTGGATTTGCGATCTTTGCACCGATTGCTGCCGGAAGACCAAATCCCATTGTTCCAAGGCCGCCTGAGGTAAGAAGCCTGCTATCCTCATCAAGTTCAAGATACTGTGTTGCCCACATCTGATGCTGCCCTACATCAGTAACATAAATTGCTTTAGGAAAATTACTGTTGATATGCTCCATTATCATCTGCGGCGTCATTCCTTTATCTCTTCTCATTTCGAGAGGATTCTCGTTTTCCCAGATTTCAATCTGATTTTTCCATGCAGATGTCTTCTTTGGCTCAGCCCACTCTAAAAGCTTCTCTAGCGCCATATTTGCATCTGCAACAATAGGCACATCTACAACAACGTTTCTTGAAATTGAAGCCGTGTCTATATCTATATGTATTATTTTTGCTTTTGGCGCAAATTCATTTAAATCGCCTGTTATACGATCATTAAATCTCGTACCGATAGAAAAAAGAACATCACATTCACTGACTGCTTTATTTGCGGAATATTTACCATGCATACCACAGTTTCCTATATAAAGTGCATGTTTTGTCGGAATTGCACCTTTGCCCATAATTGTTGTAACAACAGGTATATCCTCTTTTTCTGCAAACTTCTTAAGATTCTCATTAGCTCTTGAGATATTTACTCCGCCGCCGGCAAGGATAAGCGGTTTTTTTGCATTTCTTAGAAGCTTGTATGCCCTTTTTAACTGTCCTATATGTACAGAATTGTTTATTTTGTAACCTCTTATATCCACATGCTCCGGGTACTCTGCCGGTCCTGATGCCGTCTGGATATCCTTTGGAATATCTATAAGTACAGGTCCCGGTTTGCCGGTTCTTGCAATATGAAATGCCATTTTAATGATTTTTCCGAGATCTTTTCTGTCTCTTACTGTGACAGAATACTTTGTGATACTTCTTGTAATTCCGACTATATCAACCTCCTGGAACGCATCGTTTCCTATAAGATTAAGCGGCACCTGTCCTGTAAAACACACAAGCGGCACATTATCATAATGTGCATCTGCAAGTCCTGTTACAATATTTGTCGCACCCGGACCACTTGTCACAAGGCACACACCTACTTTTCCTGTCGACTTAGCATACCCCTCTGCCTCATGGATGAGTCCCTGCTCATGTCTTGGCAGAACAAGATTGACCGATTGTGTTTTATATAATTCATCAAAAAGATCGGTGACTGTTCCTCCCGGATACCCGAAAAGAGTGTCAACTCCCTCTTCCTCTAATGCTTTTACAAATAATTTTCTTCCTGTGATGTCCATAACGTCATTCCTTCCGTCCATTCTTTAATGATCACATGATCTATTTTTTCTTTTCATATTTATAAAAATAAAATTCCAGATCAAAATATGTCTGTTCCTCACTGTCAGCCGTAATCTGCCACCGCGGGTCCGCATCAAGGTTTGGAAAATACGCATCCGCATCATACTCAAAATCTATCTTTGTGATGTGTGCAGTGTCGCACTCGTCCAAAAGCTGTTCATATATCTTCTGGCCTCCGCAAATATATATATCATCCGTTGGATATTTTTTTAACTCTTCGTGAAGTTCATCCAGTGAGTGCACAACAACCGCACCTTCCACCTTATAGTCTTTATTATGTGTAAGGACTATGTTCGTGCGGTTTTTAAGTGGTTTTGAATTTGGAAAACTTTCAAGTGTCTTACGTCCCATGACAACCACTTTTCCTGTTGTTGTCTCCCTGAAAAATTTCTGATCCATAGGAATGCGCACAAGTAACTGGTTATTTTTGCCTATTGCCCAATTTTTGTCAACTGCCGCTATTAGTTTCATATTTTCTCCTTTATGTCTTATATTGCTATAGGAATATTTTTTATCTGCTCACCTGTCACATAATCAGTGATCTTTATGTCATCTGTAGTAAATTTATAGAAATCCTTTATCTCCGGGTTCAGCCAGAATTTCGGTGCCGGATACTGTGGTCTTTTTATAAGTTCCTCTATTATAGGTACATGACGGTCATAAATATGTGCATCTGCAATTACATGCACAAGTTCTCCCGCTTTCATGTCACAGACCTGTGCAAGCATATATAAAAGAACCGCATACTGGCACACATTCCAGTTGTTTGCTGCAAGAACATCCTGCGAGCGCTGGTTTAATATGCCATTTAACGTAAGCTTGTCATCACCTTTTTGCTGAGTGACATTAAAAGTCATACTGTATGCACATGGATACAGATTCATCTCATGAAGATCCTGATGTACATAAATATTTGTCATTATCCTGCGTGAAAAAGGTGTGTGCTTAAGATCATATATAACCCTGTCAACCTGATCCATCATACCCTCTTTGTACTGATGCTTGACACCAAGCTGATAACCATATGCCTTGCCGATCGAGCCATTTTCATCTGCCCATTCATCCCACACTGAACTCTTTAAGTCCTTTATGTTGTTTGATTTTTTCTGCCATATCCATAGAAGCTCGTCTGTCGCACTCTTTATATATGTTTTTCTGAGTGTGATCGCCGGAAACTCTTTTGAAAGATCATATCTGTTTACGACACCAAATTTTTTTATCGTGTAGGCGCTTGTACCGTCCTCCCAGTGAGGTCTTACAAGTTCGCCTTCTGTGCTTGTACCATTTTTAAGGATATCCTGACACATATCCACAAATACTTTATCTGCGTAACTCATGCAATTTACTCCGTTTCCTTTTGCTGAAAATACTTTATCTATTATTCTATCTAATTATCGATTATTTTTCAACATGAGGATTTTAAGTATGTGAAATTGCAGTTAATAATTTCTTTAAATTTTTAATGATTCTTTTCTTTTGAGGACACATTTTAGACAAACTTTTATATTATATTATTACTTGTAAAGGAGATACAAACCTTTACAATTCCCTTTTTTAAACATTTTTTCATAAACTAAACTCCTCGAAAAGAAGCCGTTTCCCTCGGCTTCTTTTCACGTTGTTCTTTACTTTTCTTACTTATCCCTCTATATTATATTATGTGTGCTTACGATAGAGTGCGCAGGTAACAGACTGATGTCTGGTCCATTGATTAATATGTCAGGAGAATTATATGATTTTTTCACTAGCCCCGATGGAAGGGCTTACAGGATATATTGTAAGAAATGCCTTTCATCACAATTTCGATTTTATAGATAAATATTACACCCCATTCATTCCCGCCGCAAAAAGGATGAATTCAAAGATCAAACGTGATCTAGACCCTTCGAACAACGAGGGGATAACCCTGATTCCGCAGGCCATGTCGATCCTGGCAGATGAGGTCATAAGCCTTCATGAGCAGCTAAAACCCTACGGCTATGATGAGATAAATATAAATCTTGGCTGTCCGTCAGGAACTGTCGTATCAAAAAAGCGTGGCTCCGGCATCCTCGCATACCCTGATATGCTTTTCAGCTTTCTGGATGATTTATTTAAAAATGCAGATTTTCCGGTTTCAATAAAAACAAGGACCGGCTTTGATGATGATATACTATGGCCTGAAATTATAGATATATATAAAAATTTTCCTATAAAAGATCTCATCATCCATCCCCGTGTTCGAAAAGATTTATACAAGGGTTCCATAAGACTTGATGATTTCGCCCTTGCTATTGAAAAACTATCAGATTCACCTATACATCTTGTGTACAACGGAGACATAACAGACACGGAAAGCTTCAATAATATTATAAACCATTTTCCTTCTGTCGATGAGATCATGATCGGAAGAGGTTTATTTATGAATCCTGCCCTTATTGCAGAAATAAAGAAAACCCAGTATAGCGAAAATCTCTTAGGTTCCGAAGACTTCAATACACGGCTTATAAAATGGCACGATGAAATTTTAGAAGGATATCTTGGAATTTTTTCAGGATCTAAAGATGCTATGTTCCGCATGAAAGAAATATGGATGTATATGCATGGGCTCTTTCCTGACCATGAAAAGCTCTGGAAGAAAATAAAAAAATGCCAGACACTTTCCGATTATAATTCAATCGTAAGTTCGGCATTTATTTCGCTTGGTTAGTACAAACTATCTCTTCTTTTTTATCCGGTGGAATTGAGGCTTTACGGTAATATCAGAAACGACCATGCCTTCTCTTTGATTTACGGCAAAAAGCACAGTTTCTGCGACATCCTTTGCCGTAAGCCGTGCCATCTCATCATCATCTGCTGTAAAATCAGCATTTCTGTAAAGATTTGTGTCCGTCATATCCGGCTCGATATTTATCACACTCACCCCATATTTTCTTGCTTCATCAAAGAGGCTGTGTGAAAAACTTGTAAGTCCCGCCTTTGTTGCCCCATAAGCACAGCCATGGGGATTGGACTTTTGTGCAGTGACTGAAGAAATATTTATTATCATGCCATGATTTTTCTTCAAATCACGTAGCAGCAGATTGCATATTATCATTGGAGCTTCAAGATTTGTGCGCACCATTCTTGATATTTTTGCAGCGTTTAATTCCTCATGAAGCCCATAATAAGCGGTTCCTGCATTATTTATAAGCAGCTTTATATCATGATTTTTATTAACCTGTTTTATAACTCTGGCAAGCATTCCGGTGTCCGTGATATCACAGACGATTTTTATGATCTTCCCACCATTTTTTTGAGATACTTCTGCTTTTTTTTCTTCTGTCCAGTCATTTTCTTCTGACTTGTCACTTTCAAAAGTACGCCCTATCGCATATACACACCATCCATCATCCATAAGCCTGCAGGCAGTTTTCATTCCTATACCGGATGATGCACCTGTTATTATAACATTTTTTTCCATGTAAATATTTTTTCCTTTGGCATATATTTTTTTAGCAGCTCCACCAGCATATTTTCCATATCACACCTTATATTTTCAGGATACTGATAATATCCACCTATATTCTCATATGGGAAATTGACAACAGCGGATCCATTTAAATCTTTTCTCATCTTTTTCAGGTAATCCTGTGATATCCTGAATGTTCCAACACTTACATCCCATAGCTGTTTTGCATCCAGCTTTGAAAATACATCTTCGATCATTTTTTTATATTCATTCTTCCAATCCCTGCAATATATCATCGGATCAAAGCATAATCTGACCGGAAATCCTGAATCCATAGCTTTTTTTGCGGCTTTTAGCCTTTCAGCCGGCGAAGCTGTGTTATGCTCATATGATGAAGCAATCTTCTCCGGTGAAATAGTATATGCAAGTATCACACGCTCACACGCCGGATACTTCTCCCAGAGATCATATCTTGCACTCTTAGTCCTGATCTCGATCGTCAGGTTTTCATGCGCGACCGTAAAATCTATCCATTCTTTAACGTAGCCACAAAGCCATTCGCATGCTGTAAGATCCGCATCATATGATACACAAAGGTATATCTTCTTTTCTCTTAAAAGCTCCTCAAGCTCTGAAAATGTATCCTCGATATTTACAAAAACCACTATATTAGCTGATGGATACATTCCCTTTAAATAACAGTATTCACAATCAAAAAGGCAATTCATCATGCATGAACAATAGTAAAAATTATCATTTCCAAAATTCTGACAGACCGGAGCACCCTCATATATGCAGCCATTTTGATTTTTTGCAAGTATGAGTGCCTTTGCCTTATTCTGTGCCACGATACTTTGCTTTCTGCGGCAGAAGACATCTTTGTAATGGTCAATTTCTATAACCCTTGCGTTTGGGAGTTTTTTTAAAATTTCTTTTGTTCTTTGATGATCTTTTATCTGCTTTTCCACATATATATGAGAAAAAGCCGCATTATAATAATCTATTTTTGAACTTATCAAGACAAACTTTCCCTTCCTTTTTACTGCTGCATGGAAGCATTTTTCTGTCGTAGAACTCTCTTTCAACTGCTCTGTGATCAATATCACTCAGATAACAATATTTTATAAGCTGTGAAAGCTGATCCTTCATCACTTTTGAACAACACATGGCATCAGAAAGGCGCTCTATATCCTTTTTGTAATCTGTGCTCTCTTTTGCATTGGCATTCACTTTTTCTTCCTGCACTATTTCTTTTATATCGTCAATATAATCATGGATTTTATCTTCTGCAATATGAATAGCTTCCTGCATTTCATCCTTTGAAATAAGATCCCCGTTATCTGATACTATTTTTATAAACGATACATGGTCAGGTGCTATAAAAAATGATGCTGCCTGATATATAGAAGCCGCCTCCATCTCATACACGCTCTTAGTCTGTAAACATTTTCCTGATTTTTGACTTCCACAGTCTTTGATAAACGGTTTAGGGACAGTAATTGCTGCCGCTTCCTCTAACTCAGTCTTTATAAGCATATCCGGATAGAATGTATGTCCTGTTGCCTTCTCAGTTATCTTATTTATGATATATACATTTCCGGCATTTTCTCCAGGCATGGCGCAGCTTCCTATATTTATGATACGATCATGTCCTGCGATACCAAAAACTCCTGCGGCATTTCCTAAAGCCACCGCCGCATTTACCGCCCCTGCTCCTGTAATAAGAAGCCGTATATCGTCATTAGAAAATATATCAAATTTAAGACCTGCCACATGCTGTTTCTTTAGATCATAATGCTTTATTATATTTTTCGCTTCAGCATAAATAGCAGTAAAAATATAAATCATTTTATCTCTCCAATTCTTTTAAGAGTTTCGCCCTTCCGCTTCCAACCATAAGCTTTTCATTGTAAATGTCATATTTTTCACATTCATTTTCTGCAAGAAAACTGCTTATCTCAGGTGTTATCGTAAGTTCCGTGACAAAAATAAGCATCTCCTGGCCATCCTTAAACACTTCTTCTATGAAATCAAACGCATGGTTGAGTTTTTCTCCAGCCTCATCCTCCAGCACTGAAAGTTCTTCCGAACGCAATGTAAAATCATCCATTGAATCATCAAATGGCTTCTTTATATCCTTAAGCACATCCTGCCTTATATAGTAATCTTCCTGGAGAATAAGCCTGTTTTCTTTCAGCTTATCGCTCTCCTCCTCAAAAGCTTTTACCATATCCTCATATGACGTATTTTCCAGACATTTGTATTGTTTTAAAAATTCATACCATAACTGGACTTCTTTGCGCACTTTTGATAGATCCGAAAAAATAATTGTAAGTCCATCTAAGATCAGATTAATGACTGTCACGCGTTCATCAAAACCGGCATCAAATATTCTCTGATACACGGTCTTTTTCACTTTACCATCAAGAATGTCTGCTATGCCGTAATCATCATGATATTTTTTATAGATTTCAAGATATGCATACACATCCTCCGCTATATCAGGATGATGTATGTATTCATCTATAACTTCCTGTGTTATAGCAATATGACTTTTTTCATACACATACATAAGGCTGCTTAAATCTTCCCAGCCTCTTGCTGTCACAAAATTCATTCCGTCAACGTCTGACTCGACCTTATAAAAATTATTTGGATGAAGTTCAAGATAACTAAGTAAAGCCTCATGTATATGCACTTTTCTTGCATATTCTTTCCACACATCATAATCGGCTTCTATTGAAATATACCTTACACGGTCAAGTGTAACCATATCAAAATCCCTTACCGATTTATTATATTCCGGTGGATTTCCCGCTGCAACAATTATCCATCCATCAGGCACCGCCTGGTTTCCAAACGTCTTACACTGTAAAAACTGCAGCATTGTAGGCGCAAGCGTTTCCGATACACAGTTTATCTCATCAATAAAAAGTATTCCTTCTTTCAGACCGCTCTTTTCCATCTTTTCATAAACACTTGCTATTATTTCGCTCATTGTGTACTCAGTCACAGAATATGTTGTTCCATCATATTCTCTTTCCTTTATAAATGGAAGTCCTACCGCACTCTGTCTCGTATGATGTGTTATCGTATAAGCCACAAGTCCTATTCCACACTCCCTTGCTATCTGCTCCATTATCTGAGTCTTTCCAATTCCCGGAGGCCCGATCAAAAGCATAGGTCTCTGACGTATCTGCGGTATCACATACTGCCCGTGATCATCCTTTAAAAGATATGCTTTTACTGTATTTTTCACTTCTTCTTTGGCTGTCTTTATATTCATCCCAATTCCTCCGGATCTATTTTCATTGTGATAGCCCATGCAGGCACCACATTATCATCATATTCATCTAAATATATAAACGCACATTTGTACGGCGGACATTTAACAGGGTAAATGCCTTTTCCATCTGTAAAATACAATAACCCGCACATATTTTTTAGCTGCCCGTCCGATATAAGTTCTGATACATAACTGAACGCAGGACGAAAATCCGTTCCACCGCCCCCGGCTATCGTAAAATCTGATAGCATCTGCGGTATATGGTCTATATCAGATATTTCTTCGTCCGCTTTTATGCTGTCGTCACACTGGATTATCCTGATTTTATTTTTCACAAAAAAACTGTCTGTTTCCGTCAGGATCGAAAATGTTTCTTTAAGAAATTTTTCTATAAGCTCTCCGCTTACTGAATAACTCGTATCAAGTACTATGACAAAATCCCTTATCTTATAAGTTTCCCTCGTTTCAAGCGGCTCTATAAGCGGCATATTGCCATACATTGCCATTCCGTAAGCATAGTATCCCATATCAAACGAGTCAGCATCAATGTGAAGCTCCTCCCTGAGCACCGCAAACCTGCGTAAAAATTCCCGGTAATCATGCCGGCTTTTTCTGGCGGTAAGCTGTCTTAACATAACAGATTCACCTTTTTGACTTTCATCTTTACGGCGCTTTTTCTCCATTTGTGTCTGTCTGGCTATCTTCTCCCAGTTTTTCTTTGCCTGGGCAGAGGATACAGGCATAGCTTTTTCATTTTTCTCATCAGGCCATAAGCTGTGGTCATCCGTATAAAATTCTTTTGCCAGACTGTTTAAAAACTCACTGTCCTGCTTTTTTAGCCACACATATATAGGTCCAGGTGCGATTGCTACTCCTTCACTCTTTAAATTATCATATGTTTTTGTCCTTATATAGCCAAGTATCCTTTTAGTACATGGCTTGTCCATCATGTCTATCGTATATTCGGTCATGATATCACATGCAGTATTCCACAATAGATCATCTCTTTTTCCTTTTGTCCACAAATGAAAAAAAAGACAATGCAGTACACTATGCAGATATGCTCGGTCGAGGTATTTTCCGTTTGACTTAAATATATCAATTATCCTCTGTGGAGAATAATATAATTTCTTTCCATCTGTTGCCATAGATACAAAATTTTCATTGGCACATAGCTCAAATGCACAAAGAGCTATCTGCATGAAATTAAGTTCCAGATACAGTTCGCTTTGTATCTGTCCAAATATTTTTTCTGTTATTTCCTCCTGCCATTCTGTTTCCGTCTGAACGTGTTTTTTCATGTGCGATCCTCTTTAAAATTTGAATCTTTCCGATCTTCTTTTTGAAATATTTTTCTTTTTATACCGGAGCAGTATAACACTGCCCTCGCCCCAGCCGGCTTGTGCCGCCTCGTCAATCATTTCCGTGATAAACTGCGCATCTATTATTTTTCGTACATTAAATTCATCTGCAGATCCACCACTTATTCTATCTATCTCAAGCAGGCAATTCAAATTGTCTGTATTTTTTTCGTCTATTATGATCTGCGAAAGCGCTTTTTTATGTTCCTGTACATATGTAAGATATATCTTTTTTGCCTCCATGTCCAGTTCATACGGATATTTAATGCGGGAAAAAGCCATATCCAGCAGATCTTTCTCACATTCAAGCGCCTTAGCCTCTATAAATGTATCATCATACTGTTTCCAGGCAAATACTCTGCCGGAAAAACTCTGCCGAGCCCGAAATCCTACTCCTGCCATATTCAGCTTAAAAATATGCGCAGGGCCTATCTCATCATAGCTTTGGTCATATTCAAAAAAAATTGCCTGCGCTGTATTTTTTTCATGGTTCTGCCAGCAAATGATAATTTTCCATGTGATCTGTGCCAGGATCTGTCTGAGGTAAGATTTTTCTCCTGCATCTCCTCTTAGTATAATTTTATGAAGACATATACAATTCATAAACGCATCACCATCTACATCCGGTGCTGCCGCAGACATCTCTATTTCACTTAAATTTCTACAATTATAAAATGCTAATCCACCTATTTTAGTCAAACTATCCGGCAATATGATCCTGCTTACATATTGTCCTGAAAGACTTGTCATATCATATGGCACAGTTATACCCGCAGCTTCCAGCGCTTCCTTTTTCTTTTCTGTAAAGCAATATGGTGCGATTTCTGTCACCGGAAGATTTTCTATAGTATCACACACATATGCTTCTGGTATTTTTCCATACATATGAAGAAGCCTAATACCTTCGGTATTAAGCTTCTCCCATACATATAAATAATCATCTACGATTGTAGTCTTTATATTATTTATCATGTTTTCCTTTATTATGCTCTTTTTCTTCTTTTAATTCCTACTGTACAGATCACAACGCCAAGTCCTAACATTGTAACAACAAGAACACTGTTTGTATTGTCACCCATTGCAGGAGATGCTTTTTTCTTCGGTTCTGTCTGTGCCTTTGGTTTTGTCTGTGTCTTTGGTGCTACTTCTGGCTTTGGTGTTGTCTGTGCCTTTAGTGTTACTTCTGCCTTAGGGGTTGTCTGTGCCGGTACTGTTGGTGTAGTCTGAGGCTTACTTGGTGCAGGCTCATCCTTTGGCTCAGTATCAAGCTTTTTAAGCGATAATACATAATCACAGCAATGCTCAATCTTGTATGTTGCCTTTCCATCTGCAACCTTTACTGCATCACTTACAAGCTCAAGTTTCTTTGTCTCAGGATTAAAGTAGTATAAGTATGCTGTTCCGTCAGGTAACTTTGTTTCTGTAGTAACTGTAGCTGTTCCTGGGAGCTCACCATCATGCGCAAAGTGGATCGTCTCTGTCTTTCCGTCTGTCTTTGTAGCTTCTACTGCTGCTGTAACAACGTCAACCTTAGCCTCTGGATCAATTGCAAACGATTTGATCGCAGTTGTTGCATCTTTAAGCTCCTTAGAAGCGAAATTCCAGCTGTATACCTCATCACCCAATTCATCCTCGAATGAAAATGTGATATCCTTTGTAGGAGCTGCTGCAAGTGCCTCAAAAATTGTCTTTAAAACATCTGCATCTACTGTAGGGGTCTCTTTATCGCATTTAAGTGTAACCTTTGTAACTGCCTCATCAGAAATGATTCCCGCAACCATGTCCGGTTTGCATGTAACTGCTGATTCACCATCAGCTACAATATCCTTTACTGTGAGTGTAAAATACGCTGTGTAACCACCATCTGTTGTCTTAGCGATAAGCTTTGTCTCGCCTTCTTTTACAGGGTTGATCACACAAAGTTCTGATGTTGTAAGATCAGTGTTGATCGTTGCGATGCTCTCATCTTCAACTTTCCAGATGATATCCTTAACTGTTGCATTGTCAGGTGTGACTGTTACAGGGAATTTATATGTTCCGTCTGTAGCTACGGATACATCCTCACCTAATGTAATAGATGTAACAGGAACATAATCCTCGTCAACTTTTACTGCTGCTGTTTTAGAGATGATGTCCTTTGCATATGTGCTGAGCTCTGTTGCAAAATCTGAAGAAAGATCAATGATCTTTCCACCTGTTTTTGATGTGATATCTGCATATCTGTCTGCTAAAGTTCCATCATCATAATCTGCTGCTGTGTATCCAGGATGTGTTACAACAGTTGTCTGGATTCCTTTAGCACTCAATTTCTCTGTAACCTGATCAAGGCTTTCATATCCCCATCTGTTGCCAACTTTGTAATCTGCATCTGTAAGTACGAATGCAAATTTTGCTGCGAATTTGTTGAATGTCATAACATCATCGCTTACAACATATCCAAGTGCATCTACAAGGCTCTCAGGATAATCTCCACCACCGATAACTTCGAGTGTCTCTATTTCTGCAATAACCTTGTCCGTGTCATCGAACCATACTGAATAATCTGGTGTCTCATGAACAACTGTAGTATTATCGCCATCGTCTTCAATATCCTTATAATCGATAATTGCGATTCTAGGTATTGCACCACTTGCTGCGATTTCTTTAACAAATGCAGTAAGATTTTCCTTAACTGTACTGATATCACCGCTCATAGATCCTGTTGTATCTACAACGAATGCGATGTTTACATACTTACCTGTACAATCAGGTGCTGTCGTGCTTTCATCTGTTTTTGATGTATCTGTGGCTTCTGTTGTTGTAGTATCATCATCTGCCATAACCGTAAGGCTTCCAAAGCTGCTTACCGTAAGACACATTGCTGCGAAAAAGCACATAAGTTTCTTTTTCAACTTCATTTTTTCATTACCTCCTTAAAAGTTTATGTAAATATTATATTATTTAAAAATTTTTTAATCAACCCTAATATTGTTTTTTTCATATCATTTACAAATATTATAAAACTGCTGTATTAAGCGATAGACGGCGCAAGGTGTCCGGTGGACACCTGCTCTGCGCCGACCGCAGTGGAACGGAGACGCTCGAACTTTGAGCCCCGGATGGGGCTCTTTCAACGAAAAAAGGACATCCTTTCCGGATGTCCTTTTTCATCGAACAGAAGCGATAGACGGCGCAAGGTGTCCGGTGGACACCTGCTCTGCGCCGAC
>CAJLRL010000009.1 GCA_905209075.1 uncultured Lachnospiraceae bacterium
AAGAAAAATATAGATTGACACCAAGCGAGTATAGAAATAAATTACAAAAATGATAGAATATTCCATTATTGAGTTTAAGTAATTTCTAATGTGATTTAATGGTGTATGCATTACTTAGTGAGTATGGCATACACCATTTTTATTGAAGTTAAATTATTCATAAATTGTATTATTTCAAGTAAAGTAATTTCAAGTTGCGGATTTGCAAGGTCAAGTTGGTAGATGTTATGAATGAAAAATGTATTATAATAATACATAAATATAGAAGAAGGAGATGCAAGATATGAAACTTAGAAAAATTATGGCAGTTATGCTATGCACATTACATTTGATGAAAACTGTGAGTAAAGAAGCTTGCATAAAAGCTAAGTAAGTTATCAATAAAATTGTGTAATTTATTTCTCATGGAAATTCATCTCCTTTCTGTTTACGATGTTATTATAGAATACGAAAAGAATGATTACTTGCCAAAATAACAGAATATATAGTCAAAAGTTGTTTAATACAGTGACAGGTTAAAATATCCTGCAATACTGCTGTTGGTCAATTTATTTATACAATTTAATATTGGAACATTTTACAACTATGACACAAGTATGCGACATAATAAACGAATGTTTCTGAATATAGTAATGATACATAATATCAGTTACAAAGAAGCAGGAGGATGTATGTGTGAAAATATATATGATTAATATTTATTTAATTTTAGCAGCATACTATTTACATAGTACAAATAGTGATGTACTTTAAAAAGTACAGGACAGTACAAATAATCAGAAAGAGATATGATAACAATGAAAAAGAAATTAATGGCAATAATAGTTGGAATGCTGCTTTGTGCCGAACTGGTGGGCGGTTGTGGAAATAAGGATACAAACAAGGATAATACTACAACGGATACTGCCGAAGAATCGAAACCGCAGGATCCTGATAAAAATCAGGAGCTGCCAGCTACAACATATATGGGTGGAAACAACACCATTACGGAGGTGTGCAGGGAGCTTGATTTGGCCGGGGCATCGAATGTAGATACCTTTAAAGAATGGGTAACTGATTTTGCTGATTCAGCAGGAAAGAATGCAAATCTGAAGGATAGCTGGTCAGATGCGGATAAAATTAAAGCAGATACCGGTAAATGTATGGATGGCTGGGAGGAAAAGCATGACTATTCAGATGCCGATTGCAGAATGACTGCTTTTCTTTTGCTGGATGGGCTGCTTCACGCACAATCAACGGAAGATAGTTATAACGGCACATATTTAATGTTTGATATAGAAGCAATAGATAATGTAGACAGGTATGAAATCATAAGGCAGAATAAGGACATGTTTACTACATTATATGGAGAAAAGAGCATTACGGATGATAAACATCCTGAAACGACATTCTCTGACAACTGGAAGAAGTATGGATTTCAAATAGACAGTGACCGGATATCACTTCTTAGCATAGCAATATATGATCCGGATTTGGATGCTATTTTTGTGGGACATACAGGCTTATTGATAAAGTGCAGTGACTATTATCTTTTTGTAGAAAAAATAGCATTTGAGCAGCCATATCAGGCTGTAAAGGTAAGAAGCATGGATGAATTGCTAAGCATCCTTTCACTAAGACCTGAATATTTTGGAGAAGAGAAAGAGGCAGGACCATTTGTGTATAATAATGGTGAATATATCGGAACATTAAAAAAGAACAATTAGCAGGATCACAGTATATGGTGGTATACTTATAACGATTATATATAAAAACATTTATAATTGATGATTACGGAGGGAGGTATTTTTTATGTTGGAAAACTGGATAAGGCCACAACGGCCGGAGGATGATGAACTGAAAGCACGTCTGGACGCAGCACGTATGAGATTATCTGCATTGCAGATGAAGATCAAGGAGCATGGATTACCGGTGCTTGTACTTTTCGAAGGATGGGGAACTGCGGGAAAGGGCAGTGTGCTCGGTAAAGTGATCAAAAATATCGATCCGCGTTTCTTTAAGGTAGCAACGATGGATGCACCTACAGAGGAAGAAAGACGCAAACCATTTCTTTATCGCTATTTTGTGAAGATACCGGAAAAAGGGAAATTTGAATTTTTAGATTCAGGCTGGATGGATGAGATAGTAAATGACTGTCTTCATGGAAAAATGGGCGAAAAGGAATACAAGAAGAAAATCGAGAGTGTAAAGCGTTTTGAACGTCAGCTTACGGATAATGGTTATCTTGTCATGAAATTCTATTTCCAGATCAGCCAGAAAGAGCAGAAGAAGAGAATAGACGTTCTGAAAGAAGATAAGGATACGAAGTGGCGGGTAAGTGATAATGATGATTGGCAGAATAAACATTATGACAAGTGCCTGCATGTATTTGACAGATATCTGAATGATACGAACGCACCGGCGGATCCGTGGTATATAATCGATGCAAAGAATAAGAAGTGGGCAGAGCTTCAGGTACTTGAGACATTAGTAAGTGGAATAGAAACGGCGCTTAAGAACAGTGATCTGGCGGTTCCACTTCTGCAGAACGTGTTCCCTCTTGAGAAAATCCCTAAACTTAATGAGATAGCATTGGACAAAGAGCTTTCAGAGGAAGAGTACAGAAAAGAATTAAAAGAACTTCAGTCAAAACTCAGTGAACTTCATAATAAGTTGTACAGACGTAAGATACCTGTAATTATCGCATATGAGGGCTGGGATGCAGCCGGCAAGGGTGGAAATATAAAACGTATCACAGAAGCACTTGACCCGAGAGGTTTCGAGGTACATCCGATAGCAAGCCCACAGCCGCACGAAAAGTCAAGGCATTATCTGTGGAGATTCTGGAACCGTCTGCCGAAAACCGGACATATAGCTATATTTGACCGTACATGGTATGGCAGGGTTATGGTAGAGCGGCTGGAAGGCTTTTGTAATGAAAACGAGTGGCAGCGTGCATACAATGAAATAAATGAGTTCGAAAAAGAATTATCAGACTGGGGAGCCGTGATCATTAAATTCTGGGTGCAGATAGATAAGGACACACAGCTTGAGAGGTTTGAGGAGCGCCAGAACACGCCGGAGAAACAGTGGAAGATCACAGATGAGGACTGGCGCAACAGGGAAAAATGGGACCTCTATGAGGGTGCCGTGAATGAAATGTTGAAAAAGACAAACACAACATATGCACCATGGCATGTGCTTGAGTCAAATGATAAAAAATATGCAAGGATAAAAGCCATTAAGATAGTTATAGAAGCAATAGAGAGCGCCCTGAAATAAATGAACATGGAAAAGAGCTTTTAGACCGTATGGGACTTGTCGAAAGGATGGAGCATTATCCGCATCAGCTGTCGGGTGGACAGCAGCAGAGAGTTGCAATTGCAAGGGCATTGGCGCTAAAACCGGATATCCTGTGCTTTGATGAGCCTACATCGGCACTTGATCCAGAGCTTACAGGGGAAGTCTTAAAGGTTATACGTTCGCTTGCAGAACAAAATACAACTATGATAATAGTTACACATGAAATGGCATTTGCAAGAGATGTGGCAGATCAGGTAATATTCATGGGTGGTGGCGTAATCGTTGAACAGGTCGATCCGCATGAAGTTATAGATGATCCAAAAGAGGAACGCACAAAGCAGTTTCTCACGAGATATGAACAGGGATAATACAATATGGTAAGGATTAAGGATGTGGCGGATTACGTTGGTGTTAGTACCGCCACTGTTTCAAATGTAATAAATGGAAAAGATCAGCGTGTATCACCGGCTGTCAGACAGAAAATACGTGATGCACTGGATGAGATGGGATATGTAAGAAATCGTTCGGCAATGATGCTTGCCCAGACATCATCGAACATGATAGGTGTAGTCATACCGCAAAAGCAGGGAGCAAAGATCACACTTGAGGATCCGTATTATAGTTCGCTGCTTGGAAATCTTGAATATGAAATCAGAAAACAGAATTGTTATATGTATCTTATAGCGCAGCAGAGTGAGGCAGAGATAATACATCATGCCATTGCATGGAATCTCGAAGGCCTTATAGTGTGTAATATGCCAGTGGAGGAGCTTAAGAGCCTTTGCATGAAATATGCAAGAACAGTGGTGTCGATAGATTCGTACTACGAAAAGCAGGACAATTTTGTAAATATAGTTACAGATGATTTTGGTGGTGGCTATAAACTCGGAAAATATCTGATTTCATGTGGACATAAAAAGATTGCGATGCTTGCTGACAACGACTATTCGGTAGACCATAACAGATGGATGGGACTTAGGAGAGCTATGAAAGAAGCTGGTCTTGAATTGACCGAAAAAGATCACTTTATTTTTTCATCAAGTGAGCCGGTACGGGAATTACAGTTTGAGCAGTTTTTACCAAAGCTTATGGAGTATACAGCACTATTTACAGCATCGGATTTTTATGCATTGGAGATTAGTTCTTTTCTGCAGAGCAAGGCGGTTAAAGTGCCAGATGATATCTCAATAGCAGGATTTGACGATCTGATCTATGCAAAGCTTGCAAGACCGAAGCTTACGACAATGAGCCAGAATCTATCGCAAAAGGCGCAGATGGCGGTGGAAGCGGTGCTTGATCCATCAGTCAGGGAGAGGACGCTTGAAGTAAAACTCGTCGAGAGAGAATCGGTGAAACATATATAAGAAGATCTGAAACAATTAAGGATAGAATAATATAAATCTGACAAAAAGCAGCCTGAGAGTACGGCTGCTTTTTTGTGGATTTTTACTAATAATGATCATTTATATTGTATAAAATCATGGTTATGCGCTTAACCTTTGAACTTGAACCTGCACTGTGTTATCTTCTAACTATAAAAACATTGATTTGTTGAGTACAGAATACAAATTTGCAGAGACAGTGGAGGAATATAAAATGCAGAAAAAATGGTGGAAAGAGTCAGTTGTATATCAGATTTATCCAAGAAGCTTTATGGATTCTAACGGAGACGGAATAGGAGATTTAAACGGAATAACAAACAAGCTTGATTACCTTGCAGATCTGGGAATTGATGTAATATGGCTGTCACCTGTCTATCAGTCGCCAAATGATGACAATGGATACGATATCAGCGATTACCGGGCGATCATGACAGAGTTTGGAACGATGGAGGATTTCGATAGAATGCTCGGCAGGGCACATGAGCTTGGAATAAAGATAATGATGGATCTTGTTGTAAACCATACATCGGATGAGCATGAATGGTTTGTCGAGAGCCGTAAGAGTGTGGATAATCCATACAGGGATTACTATTTCTGGAGAAAAGGAAAGCCGGACGGAAGCGAGCCGAATAACTGGGGATCATGCTTTAGCGGTTCAGCATGGAAATACGATGAGCAGACAGATATGTATTTTCTTCATCTTTTTTCAACAAAACAGCCGGATCTTAACTGGGATAATCCGAAGGTGAGAGACAGTGTATTTGATATGATGGACTGGTGGTGCCAAAAGGGTATTGACGGATTCAGAATGGATGTTATAAGCCTTATATCAAAACAGCCGGGACTTCCTGATGGAGTGCCGGGAGAAAATGGATTTGCAGACAGTGGTTCTGCAAACGGACCTCATGTGCACGAATATTTAAAGGAAATGAACAGGAGAGTGCTTTCAAAATATGATCTCATTACGGTAGGTGAGGCAGCAGGTGTAACTGTTGATGAGGCAAAAAAATATGCAAACGCAGACGACAGCGAGCTTAACATGGTATTCCAGTTTGAACATGTCGGCGGTGGAGAAAACCAGCATCCGCATTTTGGAAAATGGGATGAAAAGAAAATGCCGCTTCCTGAGTGGAAAGCTAATCTTACAAAATGGCAGACACAGCTTGATGGAAGGGCGTGGAACAGTCTTTATCTTTCAAACCATGATCAGCCGAGATGTGTTTCAAAGTTTGGAAATGACAGTGATAAGTACAGGGCACTTTCAGCAAAGATGCTTGGTACATGTCTGCATATGCTTCAGGGAACTCCTTATGTGTACCAGGGGGAGGAGCTTGGTATGTGCAATGCATATTTTGATAAAATCGAAGATTACAGGGATATCGAGAGTCTTAATGCATACAGGGATCTCACAGAAAACAGCGGAGTGTCACATGAACAGATGATGCAGTATTTAAAGGATGTAAGCCGTGATAATGCAAGAACACCTATGCAATGGGATGCCAGCGGAAATGCGGGATTTACTACGGGAACACCATGGATAAAGGTGAATAAAAACTATAAAGAAGTAAACGCAGAAAAACAGGTAAATGACCCTGATTCAGTATTTTCTTATTACAAACAGCTTATACGGTTGAGACATGAAAACGAGATCATAGTATATGGAGATTACGAGCTTTTAGAGCCGGATAGCGATGAAGTATATATTTATACACGCCATCTTGGAAATGAACATCTTATGATCATGTGTAATTTTACAGATCATGATGTTGATGCATCAGAGGATACGTTTGAGAGAATACCGGCTGATGCAGAAAAACTGATCGGAAATTATAAAGATGATGCTAAAAAGACATTAAGGCCGTATGAGGCAAAGGTATACAAATATTAGAATTTAACCGATCAAAAGAATACCTGGAGGTTTATTATGGAGGAAATCATTACAAAGAAAAAATGGTGGATGGGTAAGGTTGCTTATCAGATATGGCCTAAGAGTTTTTCTGATGGAAATGGAGATGGAATTGGTGATCTTTACGGAATAATAGACAAACTTGACTATTTAAAACAACTTGGTGTGGACATTATATGGATATCCCCGTTATACAGATCGCCGCTGGTAGATCAGGGATACGACATTTCGGATTATTATGATATAAATCCATTGTTTGGAGATCTTGATACGATGGACAGGCTTATTGCTGAGGCAAAAAAGCGCAATATTTACATAGTGATGGATCTTGTAGTAAACCACTGTTCTGATGAGCATGAATGGTTTAAAAAGGCTATGGCAGACCCTGATGGAGAGTATGGCAGATATTTTTATATCGCTGAGAAAAAAGATGGAAAACTGCCGTGCAACTGGCGCTCGTATTTTGGTGGAAGTGTCTGGGAACCTATACCGGGAACCGATAAATATTATCTGCATTCTTTCCATAAGAAACAGCCGGATCTTAACTGGGAGAATCCAAAGCTCCGAAAAGAGATTTATAAAATGATAAACTGGTGGCTTGAACGTGGGATAGCAGGATTCCGTCTGGATGCCATAATCAATATCAAAAAGAAACTGCCTTTTAAGGACTATGAGCCGGACAGGGATGATGGACTGGCTAATATCGGAAAGATGCTCGAGGAGGCAGAGGGAGTCGGAGAATATCTCGAAGAGATGAAGCATGAAACTTTCGAAAAATATGATGCTTTTACTGTGGGTGAGGTGTTTAACGATAAGGAGTCTGAGATAGCGGAATATATTGGAAAAAACGGACATTTTTCTTCAAAATTTGACTTCGGACCGGAGCTTTGTGGGAAAAAGGCAGACTGGATGGATCATGAGAAGGTTACCGCAGAAATGTATAAAGAAGCTATTTTTGAAAGCCAGGCAAGAACCGGCAGCATAGGATTTTTGTCTAATATCATAGAAAACCATGACGAGCCAAGGGGAGTAAGCCGTTTTATTCCGGCGGAGGATCTTTGCGATACGAGTAAAAAGGCTTTAGCATGTGCTTATTTTTTCCTGAGAGGTATTCCGTTTATATATCAGGGGCAGGAGATCGGAATGGAAAACTGCCGTTTTGATAGTATAGATGAATATGATGATATAAGTACAAAGGAAGAATACAGAGTTTGTCTTGAAATGGGCTGTGATGAGAAAAAGGCACTCGAACTGGCATACACGTTCAGCCGGGATAATGCCCGCACGCCGGTGCAGTGGACAGGTGGATCAAATGCTGGATTTACAACAGGGACACCATGGATGAAGGTAAATCCGGATTACAAAAGAATTAATCTGGAATCACAGCTGGATAACAAGGATTCTGTATATAATTTTTATAAAAAAATGATCAGTATATACAAAGAGCCAAAATACCATGAAATATTAACTTTTGGGGAGTTTATACCTTACAAACGAAACCAGAAGAATCTGATATCTTATTTCAGACAGGCAGAAAATAAAAAAATCCTTGTCATGGTCAACTTCCAGAAGCAGCCGCAGTGCGTGGAAATACCGGGAATGACAGGGCAGATTATCCTTGATAATACGGACAGAAGCATGACGGATATAATAAAAGCTGCTGGAATAGATGGAAATAGGAAAAATGGCATAAATATAGAGCTCGCAGGCTATGAAGCTTTGGTAATAGAATTGATATAAAGGCGTCTGAAAAAAATATTTTTGTGTATATTTATCATTGATTTTCCGTGTATGTAAGGCTTATTGGAAATTGCTTGTATACTATGTCGAAAAATTGTGAAATAAGTGTAAATTGGAAAGTAGATATTGATTTTTTTTTAACGAACTTGTATACTAACCTAAGAAATGGATTTAATCCATAATATTATAGAAAAGAGGTTTATTCAAATGGCAAATGTTGATTTAACAAAGTATGGCATTACTGGAACAACAGAGATCGTTCACAATCCTTCTTACGAAGTATTATTCGAGGAAGAGACAAAAGCCGGCCTTGAAGGTTATGAGGTTGGTAAGGAGACTGAGCTTGGCGCAGTTAACGTTATGACTGGTATCTATACAGGACGTTCTCCTAAAGATAAATACATCGTTATGGATGAGAATTCAAAAGACACTGTATGGTGGAACACACCGGATTATCCTAACGACAACCACCCAATGTCAGAGGACGTATGGGCTACAGTTAAAGATCTTGCCAAGAAAGAGCTTTGCAACAAGAAGCTTTTCGTAGTAGATGCATTCTGTGGAGCAAACAAAGATACACGTATGGCAGTACGTTTCATCGTTGAGGTTGCTTGGCAGGCACACTTCGTAACAAACATGTTCATCCAGCCTTCAGCTGAGGAGCTTGAGAGCTTCGAGCCTGATTTCGTAGTTTACAATGCTTCAAAAGCAAAAGTAGAAAACTACAAAGAGTTAGGACTTAACTCAGAGACATGTGTAGCATTCAACATCACATCAAAAGAGCAGGTTATCATCAATACATGGTACGGCGGAGAGATGAAGAAAGGTATGTTCTCTATGATGAACTACTTCCTTCCACTCAAGGGTATGGCTTCAATGCACTGCTCAGCAAACGCTGATATGAATGGTGAGAATACAGCAATCTTCTTCGGACTTTCAGGAACAGGAAAGACAACTCTTTCTACAGATCCTAAGCGTCTTCTTATCGGAGATGATGAGCACGGCTGGGATGACAACGGTGTATTCAACTTCGAGGGTGGATGTTATGCAAAGGTTATCGGTCTTGATAAAGAGTCTGAGCCAGATATCTACAACGCAATCAGAAGAGATGCTCTCCTTGAGAACGTAACTGTTGCTGCAGACGGAAAGATTGATTTCGATGACAAGAGTGTTACAGAGAATACTCGTGTATCTTACCCAATCAACCACATTACAAATATCGTTAAACCTATATCATCTGCTCCAGCTGCAAAGAACGTAATCTTCCTTTCAGCAGATGCTTTCGGAGTACTTCCTCCAGTATCTATCCTTACACCAGAGCAGACACAGTACTACTTCCTTTCAGGATTTACAGCTAAGCTTGCTGGTACAGAGCGTGGAATCACAGAGCCAACACCTACATTCTCAGCTTGCTTCGGACAGGCATTCCTTGAGCTTCATCCTACAAAATACGCTGAGGAGCTCGTTAAGAAGATGGAGAAGAGCGGAGCTAAGGCTTACCTTGTAAATACAGGATGGAACGGAACAGGAAAGAGAATCACAATCAAGGATACAAGAGGAATCATCGATGCTATCCTTTCTGGTGCTATCTTAAAAGCTCCAACAAAGAAGATTCCAATGTTCAACTTCGAAGTTCCTACAGAGCTTCCTGGTGTTGATTCAGGAATCCTTGATCCTCGTGACACATACGCTGATGCTTCTGAGTGGGAGACAAAGGCTAAAGATCTTGCAGAGAGATTCAACAAGAACTTCGTTAAGTATACAACTAACGAGGCTGGTAAGGCACTTGTTTCAGCAGGTCCACAGTTATAATCAGTACATTTATGTAAACGGATAAAATGTTGCTTTTCATACTTGCAGTGTGGGCAGCAGCTAAAAAGCGTTACTGTTCACACCTAACAGTGTGAACAGCAACAAAAAGGCTTCTTTAAGTATTTAAAGAAGCTTTTTTAATTGCAAAAAAATATACAATACTATATAATTTTTTTATGAGTTTCCTTAATGCAGGATCTGATATCCGAGGATAATGATATTTCAGGCAGGGTATTTAAGACCGGCGTTAAAGGGAGTTTAGGAAAATGTAATACACTGGCAGTGATCATATACAGCTGGTGGACAAATACAATAAAAGGAGAAAATATGGATAATAATCAGCCAAACTATGAAAATAAAAATGAATTTGGACAAAACCCGTATCCGCAGGGAGTAGGACAGCAGGTTAATTACCAGCAAAACAGCGGACAACAGATGAATTATCAGCAGAATAACGGACAGCAGATGAATTATCAGCAGAATAACGGACAGCAGATGAATTACCAGCAAAATAGCGGACAGCAGGCTAATTATCAGCAAAATAGCACGCAGCAGGCAAATTACGATCAAAACAATTACTGGCATAATAACTGGCAGGCAGATCATGGCAGAAATGATCACCAGCAGACGGCATATGAACAGGCTGTAAATAAAAATAACAATGCAGATAAAGTAAATTATTCAGGGGGATATGTCCAGCCCGGAACAAACGATGGATCATACGGAATGTCGATTGCCGGAATGATACTTGGAATAGTATCAATAGTGTTTTCATGCACATCATGTATAAGCTTTGTTTTAGGAGTTGTGGGTGTTGTCTTAAGCGCTGTTGCTTTATCAGCAAACAGCAAAGGCAAGGAAATGGCAATAGCCGGGGTAGTATGTAGTATAATCGGTATTTTTGCTTCGATCGTCTGGGGCATTTTGTTCATACTTGATTAAGTACATTGTGTTATCTTTAATATAACTCTATGTTATATTAAAGATATTACTTGACAAACACAGATTATAGTAATATTATCAGATTGTGGGTGAAACAAATACAAATTTATGAGGAAGGTTTTTCGATGAGAAGACAGGCATTATCTCTTTTGGTTGAAAACAATCCCGGAGTTACAAGTCGTATTTCAGGTTTATTCAGCAGACGTGGATTTAATATAGACAGTTTCTCATCAGGAGTTACAGCTGATCCTCGTTATACGCGAATTACGATAGTAGCAAGCGGAGATGAACAGATACTTGAACAGATTGAAAAACAGCTCCTTAAGCTTGAGGATGTATTAGACATCAAAAAGCTAGAACCGGGTCTTTCGGTTTGCAGAGAGCTTATAATGATAAAAATAAGAGCCTTGGATACACAAAGACAGGCAGTTATGAATGTGACAGAGATATTTCATGGAAAGATCGTTGATGTCACACACGATTCGATGATAATTGAACTCATCGGAAATCAGGACAAGCTGGATAATTTCATAGATCTTTTAAGTAATTATGAAATATTAGAACTTGCAAGAACAGGAATCACAGGACTTACACGTGGTTCAAATGACGTAGTCATGTTGGACTAATGCTGCGATGATAATATATCATATATAGCATCAGTACTTACATATATAAAACAGTTTACAATGTAACTGTTCATTAATATTATGGATGGTTACTTACAATTTTATTATTCATAGGAGGTCATTAAAATGGCAGAAGCAAGAATATTTTATCAGGATGATTGTAACCTTTCACTCTTAGAGGGCAAGACAATTGCCATTATCGGTTACGGTAGCCAGGGACATGCTCATGCACTTAACTTAAAGGAGTCTGGATGCAATGTTATCATCGGACTTTATGAGGGAAGCAAATCTTGGAAGAGAGCAGAAGAGCAGGGATTTAAAGTTTATGTAGCTGCTGAGGCTGCAAAACAGGCTGACATCATCATGATTCTTATAAATGATGAGTTACAGGCAGACATGTACAAGAAAGATATCGAGCCAAACCTTGAGCCAGGTAACATGTTAATGTTCGCACATGGTTTCAATATCCATTTTGGATGCATCAAGCCACCAAAGGATGTCGATGTTACAATGATCGCACCTAAGGCACCAGGACATACAGTACGTTCTGAGTATCAGGCTGGTAAGGGAACTCCTTGTCTGATCGCTGTTGAGCAGGATGCTACCGGAAAGGCATGGGATCTTGCACTTGCATATGGTCTTGGAATCGGCGGAGCAAGAGCCGGACTTCTTGAGACAACATTCCGTACAGAGACAGAGACAGACCTCTTCGGTGAGCAGGCAGTTCTTTGTGGTGGTGTATGTGCACTTATGCAGGCTGGTTTCGAAACACTTTGTGAAGCTGGTTATGATCCAAGAAACGCATACTTCGAGTGTATCCACGAGATGAAACTTATCGTAGATCTTATCTACCAGTCAGGTTTCGCAGGAATGAGATACTCTATCTCTAACACAGCTGAGTATGGTGATTATGTAACAGGACCTAAGATCGTTACAGCTGAGACAAAGAAGGCTATGAAGCAGATTCTTTCTGATATCCAGGATGGTACATTCGCTAAGGAGTTCTTACTTGATATGTCACCAGCAGGACGTCAGGTACACTTCAAGGCTATGAGAAAACTTGCTTCTGAGCATCCATCAGAGAAGGTTGGTGCTGAGATCCGTAAGCTTTATAGCTGGAACAATGAGAATGACAAACTTATCAACAACTAAAATAAAAATGTGGACTGGTATGGCGTATGCTGTACCAGTCTTTTTTAGGAACTGATGAAATGAAAAAGAAATATCTGCTTTTAATAGCAATAAGTATATTTAGTCTGGCTGCATGTGCCGATAAAACAGATGCGGATACACAGACTGCAGTATCATATAACAAAACAGATGCGGATACACAGGATGCTACGGAAATATATATGACGAATGATTTAGTTGTATATGGTGGCGATTATTCGGACCTGCCGGCTGGAGAATATAGTTTATCTGGCGATAAGATAAAGTCAAAGATAGAAAATGCAAATAAGATATATGTGATGTACAATGGAAAAATAGTGCAACAATATGATTATTCAGGTAATGGCATTAATATAAAGATAGATGCGGATGGACAATACAGGGTAGTTGCATCTAATGGAGAAACAGAAGCTGATGTAACTGAGTATTTAGAAGGTGAAGTGCATGTTGATAATGATATTTATAAATAATAAAATGCTGCACCTTAGATTACGCTATCGACTTTTTACATGAGGAAAGTCCGGATAAAATATACAGCAATATTGTAGAGGAATATAACAAAAGACATTGACAAAATTATGCGCTGTGTGTAGAATTATGTATGTTATGAGTACAGATTTTGGAAATACGCCTTCGTCTCTTTGAGAGGCGGAGGTTTTTTGATATAAGGAGGAAAAAATGTCAGAAGCGTATAATCACAAGGCCATTGAGAAAAAATGGCAGGAATATTGGAAAGAACATGAGACATTTAAGACAGACGTTTGGGATTTTTCAAAGCCTAAATACTATGCACTTGATATGTTCCCTTACCCTTCAGGAGTAGGCCTTCATGCAGGACATCCGGAAGGATATACAGCAACAGATATCATGTCACGTATGAAGAGAATGCAGGGCTACAATGTCCTTCATCCGATGGGATATGACTCATTCGGTCTGCCGGCAGAGCAGTATGCCGTTAATACAGGACATCATCCAAACGGATTTACACAGAAAAATATAGAGACATTTTCTAAACAGTTAAGAGAGCTTGGATTTGACTATGACTGGTCAAAGATGATCTCCACAAGTGATCCTGAATTTTATAAATGGACACAGTGGATCTTCAAGAAACTTTATGAGGCAGGATATGCAAAGCATATCGATATGCCTGTAAACTGGTGTGAGGAGCTTGGAACAGTTCTCTCAAATGATGAGGTTATTGACGGAAAATCAGAGCGTGGAGGATATCCTGTAGTCAGAAAGAACATGAAACAGTGGGTTATCGACCAGCCTGCATTTGCAGAGAAACTTCTTGAGGGGCTTAACGAGATCGACTGGCCGGAGTCTACAAAAGAGATGCAAAGAAACTGGATTGGAAAGAGTACCGGTGTCGAGGTCAAATTCCAGATAGTTGGCGGCGGAGAGTTTTCTATCTTTACTACATGTATCGAGACAATCTACGGTATCACATTCATGGTTCTTGCTCCGGACGGAGACATTGTAAAAGGACTTATGGACAGAGTCGAGAACAAAGAAGAGGTTCAGGCTTATATAGAAGAGACGGTCAAGAAGAGCGATATGGATCGTACAGAACTCAACAAGACAAAGTCTGGCTGTGAGCTTAAGGGACTTCATTGTATCAACCCTGTAAACGGCAGGGAAGTGCGCATGTTTATCGGTGATTTCGTTCTTGCAAGCTATGGTACAGGTGCGGTTATGGCAGTTCCTACTCATGACCAGCGAGATTTCGAGTATGCTCAGGCACATGATATCGAAATGATCCAGGTTATTGACGGTGCAGATGTATCAGAACATGCATTCGAGAAACATGATTATCTTGGAAAAGGCTGCAAGCTTATCAATTCAGAAGAGTTTAGCGGAATGGTAGTCGAGGATGCAAAAGAGGCTATTACAGCCAAGCTTGAGAAGATGGGCGTTGCAAAGAGAACAGTAAACTACAAATTCCGTGAGTGGATCTTCGCACGTCAGAGATATTGGGGAGAGCCTGTTCCTTGTGTATACAAAGAGGATGGTTCAATCTATTTCCTTCCTGATGATGAGCTTCCACTTATCCTTCCTGAACTTGAGGACTACAAAGGAAAGAATGGAAAAGCACCTCTTGAGAATGCCACAGAGTGGAAACAGTATGACAGAAACGGCGTAAAGGGAGTAAGGGAAACTTCTACAATGCCTGGATCAGCCGGATCTTCATGGTATTATATGAGATACATCGATCCACACAATGATAAAGAATTTGCAGATCAGGAACTTTTAAAACACTGGCTTCCTGTAGATCTTTATGTCGGTGGACCGGAGCATGCGGTAGGACACCTCATGTATTCAAGAATCTGGAACAGATTCCTTTATGATCAGGGCTTATCACCGGTAAAAGAGCCATTCAAAAAACTCGTACATCAGGGAATGATACTTGGATCAAACGGAATCAAAATGGGTAAACGTTTCCCTGAGTTCGTTGTAAATCCAAGTGATGTAGTAGAACAGTATGGCGCAGATACACTTCGTCTCTATGAGATGTTCATGGGACCACTTGAAGTATCTAAGCCATGGAATGACAACAACGTACAGGGTGCAAAGAGATTTATCACACGTGTATGGAATTTCTTCACTGAGCCTGAGAACATCATCGAGGAGGATGACGGAAAGCTCACAAGGATCTACCATCAGACTGTAAAGAAGGTCACAAACGACTTCGAGGCTCTTGGTTACAATACTGCTATCAGCCAGATGATGATCTTTGTAAATGAAGTATACAAAGCAGGCAAATGTCCAAGAGAGTTTGCTGAGGGACTTATCAAGATGCTTTCATGTGTATGTCCACACGTCGGAGAGGAAATCTGGCAGAAGATGGGTCATGATAATACTATCGCATATGAGCCATGGCCGACATATGATGAGGCAAAGACTGTTGAGGATACAGTGGAGATCGCCGTACAGATCAACGGAAAGACAAAGGGAACCCTTGAGATCGGAAAACAGGATCCAAAGGATGATGTGATCGCAAAAGCAAAGGATGTTATTGCAGATAAACTCACAGGAAATATCGTAAAAGAAATATATGTTCCTGGACGTATTGTAAATATCGTAATGAAATAAGCAGATATTTATTGAGACTTCCGGCAGTGCAATTTGAATCCGTAACCAGATTGCTGCCGGGAGTCTTATTTTATCATTGAAAAAGGGCAAAATATAGAATATACTAAATATAATTGGAGTATCAAAATATATAAAACGGATGAGGGGTATTATGAAAAAGAAAATAAATATTGCGGCGCGCTATATATTAGGGATTTTTTTATTGCTTTTGATACTGGTTATATCATGCATTGCCAATGAAAATGAGATAATATCAGAAAAAATATCATATGTGGCTGGAATCATGTTCATATTGTCAGCTGTCATAATGATAGTTTTATATGCAGTCCATTTGGTATGGATGATGAAAGAAAAAAGAATAAACCGTGCAGACTTAAAATCAGATATGCTATGGGGTATAGTATTTCTGATAGCATTATGTGCATATGATATATATAAAAATTGCTTTAGTGTAAGATCGTTAGTTGCAAAAATTATTTATGTAGTTGCATTTCTTGTGGTTACAAACGTGGTTGGATATATATATTCGTGGAAAGAAAACTGAATATAGGATATTTAGATTGGATCATGCCAGAAACCATAAAGTGCGGTTTCTGGCATAAATATTATTTTGAAGCCATTATTTTTTGAGAACATGTGGTGGAAGTGACGGATCGCTTCCGCGGAGCTTCTGCATACCACGCTGGATCGCATCTTTGGAATTCTTCCAGTCGGCATCTTTATTTTTGTAATCATATTTTTCGATGAACCATGCAACATCTTCATATATGCGGTTCATGTTTTCCTGCATTAGAGGAAGCACAATATCGTAAAATTCTTTGCGCTTGTCACCTTTTAAATATGTGTCAGCTCCTTCCAGAACCACTTTCAGGTGATCGAGACAAAATCCTTTTGTGTTCTTTAACTTTTCTTTTAGCTCAGGATCTTTTTCGTACATGGTAAAAAAAGTCTTCATGTATGCATTAAAGGTTTTGTTTACGCTGTCGCATATGAAACACGTAGACTCACGTTTGTTGATCCAGTCTGTGATTGAATTGCCGGATGAAGCCTTTTTGAAAAGTCCGCCCTTTGAAGGAGAGGCATCCGGTTTAAAATCTTTAAAAGCTTTATTCATTTCCTCAATATGTCTCATATACATAGTTTTGAGGATCCAGGCATTTCCGAGCGAATTTCCGTAATCAAACATTTTTTTGAAATGTGAGCGGCAGAAACCTTCCTTGTCTGTCATTTCACGTATGTCGGCTTCCATGTATGAAGCACCGTGCCCCAGTACAAAGTCCATTACATGATCTTCGGTTCTTTTTTCAATATAGCAGAACGGACATTCGCCGGCATTTTCGAATGCATCGGATATGGGGATTGTATGTATCTGTTCTTTCAAAGTAGTATCCTCCTGTTATTATTAATGTTTTAGAAATCTTCTGGTTTGTAATTTTCATAGAAATCAATAAATGACCTGAGTGATTTTGGAAGTGCAGCAGAATTTTTGTAGGCAAATCCAACCTCACGTTCGTGTATCGGGATTCCAAGAGGGATTTCTATGAGACTACCGTCGGCCAGTTCATCAGTGACAAAGCTTTTTATGACACATGCGACACCGACACCTATCTTGGCAAAATCAATAAGAAGATCCATGTTTGAAATGTCTATGGAATCTTTTATGTGGATCTGGTTTTCCTGAAGATAATCATCAATATATTGTCTGGTCATATTATTTTTGTCGAGAAGCATAAGGGTGGAATTTCGAAGGATATCATGTTTTTTTATTCCACGGGCACTTAAGTTGCGCAGATAATCTTTTGTGGCAACAAAAATATCTTCGATCTTGTCGAGATAATAAAATTCATATCCTTTAAGGATTTCCGGTTTTCCGATAAGTCCGATATCAATTTTGTTATCATCGAGAAGCTTTAATGTGTCATTAGTAGACTGGCATTCAATCGAAATACTTATGTGAGGGTTGCGGTGTATGAACTCTTTAAGGTATGGCAGCAGCATATATTTACATAAAGTTGTGCTGACACCGATCTTTAACTGTCCGACACCTAACTCTATGGAACGTTTTAGCTTCTCTTCACCTGTGCCTAAGGCATCAAAAGCCTGCTTGACATGTTCATACAAAAGTGCTCCTTCTGATGTTAAGATGACACCTCTTGAACTTCTGGAAAATAGTTTACAGTCAAGGCTTTCCTCAAGCTTCTGGATAGACTTGCTTATAGCGGGCTGACTTATATAAAGCTCCTTGGCTGCTTTTGAGATATTGCCGGCGTTGGCAACAGTATAAAAAATCCAATATGATGAAAGATTCTGATTCATATTCAGCCTCCTTGGTTGTTGATAGATTACTGATTGTTATACATTTTATCAGCTGTATTTATAATATATATTACCATATAAATTAGTTATGGTAAATATGTTTATTATGTATTTTTATTATATAAGCTACTATGCTATGATTTAAGCAAAGAAACGTCGTATCACCCACACATTAGTGACGTTTTCAGCCAGATTAAAGATGGCAGAGCATATTTGATTAGGAGGAAAGAAACATGGGAATGACTATGACGCAGAAGATCCTTGCTGCACATGCAGGACTTGATTCTGTAAGTGCAGGTCAGCTTATAGAGGCTGATCTGGATCTTGTGCTTGGAAATGACATTACATCACCTGTTGCGATCCATGAGATTGAAAAGATGAAGGTTGATGGAGTGTTTGATAAAGATAAAATAGCACTTGTAATGGATCATTTTGTACCAAATAAGGACATCAAATCAGCACAGCACTGTAAATGTGTACGTGAATTTGCCTGCAAAAATGAAATAACAAATTATTTTGATGTAGGTAAAATGGGAATCGAGCATGCACTTTTACCTGAGCAGGGACTTACTGTGGCTGGTGATGTTATAATAGGCGCTGACTCACATACATGTACATATGGAGCACTTGGAGCATTCTCTACAGGTGTCGGAAGTACTGATATGGCAGCTGGAATGGCGACAGGAAAAGCATGGTTTAAAGTTCCGTCAGCAATTAAGTTTAATATAGTAGGAAAGCCGGCTAAGTGGATAAGCGGTAAAGATGTTATCCTTCATATCATAGGAATGATAGGCGTTGATGGGGCACTTTACAAATCTATGGAATTCGTAGGAGAGGGAATCAGATACCTTACTATGGATGACAGATTCACTATTGCAAATATGGCAATTGAAGCAGGTGGAAAGAATGGAATATTCCCTGTGGATGAACTCACAAGAGAATATATGAAAGAGCATTCAAAGAGACCATTTGCTGAGTATGAGGCTGATGAAGATGCAGTTTATGATGAAGAATATACTATAGACTTAAGTACACTTAAATCTACAGTTTCATTCCCTCATCTTCCGGATAATACACGCACGATAGACGAGGTCGGTGATGTAAAGATAGACCAGGTTGTTATAGGTTCATGTACGAACGGACGTATGGATGACCTTAGGATCGCTGCATCTATTCTTGAAGGAAAGAAAGTTGCAGATGGACTCAGAGTTATTGTGATCCCGGCAACACAGAAAATATATCTTCAGGCAATGGAGGAAGGATTGCTTAAGACATTTATTGAGGCCGGAGCCATTGTAAGTACACCTACATGTGGTCCTTGTCTTGGTGGATATATGGGCGTTATGGCAGAGGGTGAAAGATGTGTATCAACTACGAACCGTAACTTTGTAGGTCGTATGGGACACGTAGATTCAGAAGTATATCTTGCAAGCCCGGCTGTCGCAGCAGCAAGTGCAATTACAGGAAAAATTTCAGGTCCGGATGAGGTAATGTAAAAACTCATTTAGACTGTATTAGCTTTTAAGGAGGAATAAAATGAAAGCAGCACATGGTCATGTTTTTAAATATGGGGACAATGTAGATACAGACGTAATCATTCCGGCAAGATATTTAAATTCTTCTGATCCTAAAGAACTTGCAACACATTGTATGGAAGATATTGATAAGGATTTTGTAAAAAATGTTAAAGCCGGAGATATTATAGTGGCAGACAAAAATTTTGGATGCGGTTCATCAAGGGAGCATGCTCCACTTTCGATAAAAGCAGCCGGTATCAGCTGTGTTATCGCAGAGACATTTGCAAGGATTTTTTATAGAAACGCGATCAATATAGGACTTCCTATTATTGAATGTAAAGAGGCAGCACAGGCTATAAAGGCAGGAGACGAGGTTGAAGTTGATTTCGATTCAGGTGTTATAACTGATATAACTACAGGAGAGAAATATAAAGGACAGGCGTTCCCACCATTTATGCAGAAAATCATAGATTGTGAAGGCCTTGTAAATTACATTAATCAGAAATAAATTTCAGGGCGTATTCTTTCATGTTAAAAACAGGAGGAAAATTTAACGATTTTCCTCCTGTCTTTTTAAATATTGTAAAAACTTAGGTGATATATCAAGCTCGGTATATATGCGTGCATATTCTTTTGGAGACAGATCTTCTATATAATTTTCAAAAAAGCTGCGCTCTATACCGTGATCCTTCGCCAGATCAGCAGCTTTGTTGTATGCTACGGCAGCTTCGTTTACGGTTTTGTATTCGCCAATGGTGTAATTACCGTTTATATGAAGTTTTACGCGGAACAGATTGCCGCTTTTGGTATGTATAAGCGATACACCATGATATGGATTTATTATCTTGATGTTGGAATAGCGCATATCTGTGCTGTCGCCATTTTCAAATATGTAATCTTTGCCGCATACAGCATGCGGTTTTATGCCGAAGCGGCCTAAAATAGTTACCTGCATGCCATAGTCATTGACAAAGAGATGTCCCTGCCGTTTCATGATCTTGTGGCTGGAGTAGTAGAAGAGATCTTCTATGTCAAACTTTAATTCATGGTTTATGTCAAGATAATAGCTGAAGTAATTTTTACGGAGATAAATGGGAGTGGGAATGTACATATTGTTATCCCTGAAATTTATGAGTGATACTATCTTTTCAAAGGAAAGAGCATATGTCCGATAGAAAGAATTTTCAATGGAATCACTGCCTTTTATGATTTCAGATGCTATTATATATGCCTGATTGGCACTGTATTCAGAATCAAAGCTTCCAAGGCTTATATGTTTGCTTTTGTATGTGATGCTTGATCTGTAATAGATTGTGCCGTCTTTTTTCTTTGCTGAGTATACACCAGGTAACATTGGAATCCCCTTTAGAATTTATAGTATAGTTAGTTACAATTAACAATAAAGTATGATGAATTTAAGGTAATTGTATCATTTTTATCATTGAATTGGTATATAAAATTTATTATACTACTTATATATTAGTGAAAAGGGTTACGGCCTGCATTGAAGTGGGACTGTAACAGAAAAGGACGAGGTAGAAAAATGGATTTATTATATTCTAGCACCAGAAACAGTGAAAAAAAGTTTACTGCATCACAGGCTATATTAAAAGGACTTGCAGATGATGGAGGACTTTTCGTACCAGAGAGCATCCCGGCACTTGATGTTTCAATAGAAGAACTTTCAAAGATGAGTTATCAGGAAACAGCTTATGCAGTAATGAAGAAATTCCTTACTGATTTTACAGAGGAAGAACTTAAAAACTGTATAGACAGAGCATATGACAGTAAATTTGATACACCGCAGATCGCTCCTCTTGTAAATGCAGATGGCGCATATTATCTTGAACTTTTCCATGGTTCTACGATCGCATTTAAAGATATGGCTCTTTCTATTCTGCCACATTTACTTACAACAGCTGCAAAGAAGAATAATGTAAAAAATGATATTGTAATACTTACAGCTACATCAGGAGATACAGGAAAGGCAGCTATGGCTGGTTTTGCGGATGTTGAGGGAACACAGATCATTGTTTTTTATCCGAAGAATGGTGTAAGTCCTATCCAGGAGAAGCAGATGCTCACACAGAAGGGGGCAAATACACATGTTGTCGGAATTCACGGCAATTTTGACCAGGCACAGTCTGCAGTTAAAAAGATGTTTAATGATAAAGACCTTGAGAAGGTTATGGATGATGCAGGATATCAGTTTTCTTCAGCTAATTCAATAAATATAGGACGTCTCGTTCCACAGATCGTATATTATGTATATGCATATGCTAAGCTTTATGCAAATGGTGATATTGCAAAGGATGAAAAGATAAACGTGGTAGTACCTACCGGAAACTTTGGAAATATTTTAGCTGCGTTTTATGCTAAAAATATGGGACTTCCGATTGCAAAGCTTATATGTGCATCAAACGAGAACAAAGTTTTATATGACTTCTTTACAACAGGAGAGTACAATAAGAATCGTGAATTTATTCTGACAAACTCACCATCTATGGATATTCTCATATCTTCAAACCTTGAGAGACTTATCTATAGGATAGCAGGAAATGATGCCGCAAAGAATGCAGGGCTTATGAAAGAACTTTCAGAGACAGGCAAATACACAGTGACACCAGAGATGAAAGAAAAACTTACAGATTTTTATGGTAATTATACAAGTGAGAAAGAAACCGGTGAGGCTATCAAAAAGCTTTATGAGGATACTGGATATGTAATTGATACTCATACAGCAGTTGCAGCAGGTGTTTATGACAAATACAAAAAAGAGACAGGTGATACAAAGACAAAAACTGTTATTGCTTCAACAGCCAGTCCTTTTAAATTCACAAGAAGTGTAATGGAGGCTATTGATCCAAAATATGCTTCGATGGGAGACTTTGAACTTGTTGATGAACTTTCTAAAATTGCAAACGTAAAAGTTCCGCAGGCTATTGAGGACATCAGAAGTGCCAAAATCCTTCATGATACGGAATGTGATGTGGACAAGATGGAAGATACTGTAAAGGCATTCCTTATCAAATAAATCCTGATACATAAAATGTTGGATATATGGCGTTTAAATATAGAACATTAATAAAAAAGCATCGTGCTCTGATACTGGTCAGACCACGATGCTTTTTAGTAAAGGATATAAGATAATACATCAATCAGTATTCTTCAATGAGTTTATGGACTTCAACGATAAAATGAAGCGTTCCGAAAGTATAAAGTATCTGGAAATGATATGCTTTGTCTTTAAATGAGACTAATCCATCGTCAACGTGCCTTGGTGCAGAAATAGAAAGTTCCCTGCCATAGTCATTTGAGCAGTTTACTATGAAAAGTCCATTATTTAAGTTGAGGAAATCCTCAAGAGAAGCCTGGACATATTCGTCGTATTCGGTAAATGAATCGTTTACATATCTTGATGCAAACTTGATAGCCGTATCATGATCCATTGAAATGTAAGTTGAGATAGAATATTCACCAAGTACATCCTGACATACACAGCAATCAGTTGGAAATTCCTTACACTGGTCTGATGATAGTGGAGAGAAATCCTCACCTACAAAACGTATAAGATTGTTGAATAAGAGTTCCATATACATTTTGCCAAGTCTGGTAACCGGAGTCTCAGAAATAACAAAGAAGTTATCAAAAAGCCGTTCGACACTTTCTTTGTTTTCGATTGTCATGTCAAGATCCATCATTTCATTCTCGGAACGATAATCGGTTATAACGTTTTCAAGTGTGGAATTATTAATAACTCCATCATCGAGAAGGATTTGTCCCAGGAGGAGAAAATCGGGACTTTGTACGTTCAGAAGATTTTTGACCTGTTCATTTGTAAGATAACCCATTTCGATAGTAAGCTCGCCGAATTTTTTGTCCTGATGAGTCTGTTCGATTATTACGTTATCAACCTCAGAAGCAGTCATAAGACCTGAATGAATGGCAAGAGTACCAAGTTTGACATGCTTATTGGATTTTTTTTTCATGGCAGCAAAGAGCTGTTCTTTTGTGATATACCCCTTTGAGAGCAGATAGTTTCCGAAAAACTGTGTATACATTATTGTTTTCCCCCGATATATTTTTCTATAAGATTGACAACCTGCTGTGTGTCAAGTGGTTTCTGGATGAAATCTTTTGCACCGGACTCGATTGCTGACTTTAGCTGGGTTTGTGAACCGACAGACGATGCGATGAAAATAGTTGCATCTTTATCAAAAGCAATTATCTCCTTTATAGCGGTATTGCCATCCTTGACAGGCATAACAATGTCAAGAAAAACGATATCCGGTTTTACTTTTTTATAAGTATCAATTGCTTTTTGACCATCAGGAGCTTCATAAAAGGTTGGCGTTCCTAAGGCCAATATGATATCCTTAAGTTGTTTTCTTGCTAGAATCGAATCATCACATATTAGTATTTTTAAATTATCAATTTCCATTATGATGTACTCCTTTTTTGATTTTAATTTTATTTTACTATATTTATATATTTTTTTCAATAATGTAATAGGACTTTTTAACTATATCTTTTCCTGTGAAAAAAGTATATACTTGTATTTACTGAAATTTGGTCAATGATGTGGAAGATTGCATATAAAAGAGGTTTAAGATGAATATATATTTAATTTTGGATTTGGTAATACTTATATTGGGATTATACGTGGTGTATGCTTCGTTTAAAATGAAGAGTACAGGAAAGATAGCAGGATCATTTCTTGCAGAAGAGGATCAAAAGAAGGTTAAAGACCAGAAAGGATATATTGATTATATAGAAAATAAATCATGTGCCTTCGGAGTGTTTACAGTAGTTCTTGCGGTGGTATCGGTGCTGTCAGAACTTGTCTTAAAGATTCCATATTGGAGATATATAGAAATGGTGCTTTTTGTAATAGCCATTATATTTTTTTCACATGTTCTACGAAATTCAAGAGAAAAATTTGTAAAATAATTACATGAATTTTTGATTGAATACTAAGACATAATAAAGTATAATAAAAACACAAAGAAGCCTGAGATGTTCGACAACCCTGTGTATTTAGAACCTACATTTACTTTAAACGGGATTCCAATATGAGCTGTTAGATGTCAGGCCGCCATAGTCAGCGGAAGGCAGAAGGCAGACTGAGGTTACCCACCTGGCTGTCAGCTAGGAGTCTAAATTACAGGAACCGGCATTTTGGGTGTCTTACAGAAGATGAAAATAAGATACAGAAGAACCAGTTGGTTATGCACAGAAGATTAAGGGAGCTGTTTTAACAGCTCCCATATTTTATTTAGCCTGCGGCTGATACTTATGCGCATTCGTACATGATATTATTCGCTACGCTTACATTATTATGAAAAGGAGAATTCTGTGAAAAAATCGGTGATAATTCTGCTGGCAATAACAGCACTCTGCGTAGTGCTTACTTTTCTGATCGTACACAAGTATACAAATGGAAGACTGCCGGCAACGGAAACAAATAAGATAAATGAAAATATAGTATACGAAAATGCATATATTGTTTCAAATGAAGACAATACCATAAATTTTGTGTGCGGTGGAAAGCTTTTTTCCACCGATGGAACTATGCAGGAAAATTATACAGGTGTTGCAGATATAAGTGTTGTTGACGGAAAGATAAAAAAAATTTCATCTAAGCCTGATGTTATGACAGGAAAAATGCTGTCATATAATGAAGGGCAGATGAATATTGAGGGAACCGGACAGATGCCGATGGTTTCCAAACAGATACCTGTCTATGATGCATCCGGTGAAAATGTACAGGCAATTGCTATAGACGAGCTTGTGGTCGGGGCAGAGGAGCTTTCATATGTGCTTGATTCAGGAAAGATATGTGCAATAGTAAGAAATAATGATCCGGATCTTACATATATACGTGTACTTCTTAAAAACGGCAGTGACGAGCTGTGGGATGATATTGCGGTTGAGGTATCGGCTGATCCAGGAGGAACACAGACACTTATGATAAATGATGAACAGACCGATATAAGGAAAATAGAAAGCATAAAACAGTATTTTGAACAGAGTGGATCAGATACGATAAAAATAAGTCCGGCAAATGGATTTTTCCTATTTGATGGTCATACATATGAAGGTGTGCTTGAATGCAGGCAGTATGATGGGGGGATTACGGCAGTAAATACGATAAATGTCGAAGATTATGTTCGATATGTCCTTCCATCAGAGATGCCATCTACATATGATGCACAGGCTCTGATGGCGCAGGCTGTGTGCGCCCGGACATTTGCATATGCGCAGATGCATAACGGGACATATGCGGATTATGGTGCAAATATAGATGACTCAACAGCATATCAGGTATATAATTCAGGTGGGACATACGAATCTACGGATAAAGCCGTAAATGATACTGCGCATCAGGTAATAACCTGTGGAGGAGAACTTATAACATGTTACTATTTTTCTACCTCACCTGGAATGACAGAGGACATGGAAGTATGGGATTCACAGACACCACAGTACATAAAAAAAGTTAGATCAGAGGATGATAATTCCCCGTATTACAGATGGAAGGCTGTGCTTGATGCATCGGAGTATACAGATGAGAAAATAGGAAAGCTTACGGCGATAAACGTTGAAAAAACAAGTGACAGCGGATATGTGTTAAGTGTTACCCTTGAAGGAACCGAAGGAAAAATAACATATAAGACCGAAAATGACATAAGGAAGGCCTTAGGAAGATACTTAAAGAGTATTGAATTAAACGATGGCTCAAAGAGAGAAAATCTGACAATGATACCGAGTGCCTGTTTTACTGTTGAAAAAAGTGGTGATGGACAGTTTATACTTTCGGGGGGCGGATTCGGGCATGGTATAGGGATGAGTCAGTGCGGGGCAGGTAAGATGGCAGAAAACGGTGCATCATACAATGACATCATCGGATATTACTATAAAGATGTTACGATCACAGATATAAATGATCTTGCCGGATGATAATATAATCCGGTTCGGATTACCATATTAATAAAAAATTTTAAGCGTATATATAGGCATGGCAACGATCATGAGTTAAAATATATTAAATTGGCTAAAATCATATGCAATGGAGAAAAAGATGAATTTACCTATAGAATTTGAAAAAAAGATGAAAGATTTCCTCGGGGATGAGTGGGAGGAGTTCCTGTACAGTTATGATAATAACCGTTTCCAGGCGCTGCGGTTTAACACTCTTAAAGTTGGAAAAGATAAAGGCATTGAACAAGAAATTGCCGGAATAATGGATAAACTTGGCATACCTATGGACAAAAAAGTTACGTGGGCGGACAACGCATATTATTATGATGAGGATAAGCGTCCCGGAAAACACCCATATCATGAGATGGGACTTTATTATATACAAGAGCCGAGTGCGATGTCGGCAGCAGCTCTTTTATCACCAAAGCCCGGCATGAGGGTTCTTGATCTTTGTGCAGCACCGGGAGGAAAGAGTACGCAGCTTTCCACATATTTAGGTGATAGAGGACTTCTTGTATCAAACGAGATAAACACGCAAAGAAGCAGGATCTTATCGCAGAACATAGAGCGTATGGGAATAAAAAATGCGATCGTGACGAATGAGGACAGCTTTACACTTACGGCACATTTTCCGAATTTTTTCCATGCGATACAGGTGGATGCGCCGTGCTCCGGTGAGGGGATGTTTAGAAAGCTTCCTGAGGCTGTAAACGAGTGGAGCCCTGAAAATGTTGCAATATGTGCCACACGCCAGAAGGAGATACTTGACAATGCGGCAGTCATGCTTAAAGCCGGTGGAACGATTGTCTATAGCACCTGTACATTCTCAAAAGAAGAAAATGAAGATGTAATAGAGTATTTTTTGAATGAGCATCCTGATTTTACAGTTGAAAAGATGGAGCGCTTCTGGCCACATAAGCAGGATGGGGAAGGACACTTTGTCGCAAAGCTCGTAAGGCGGGGAGAACTTCTGTTAGATGAAGATGCTTATCCACAGGAAAAATCAGATGTTTTGTCAGAAGATATAACGGGAAAAAGAAAGCCATCAGGTAAATGCGCAGGTAAGAAAAATAAAAGATCAACCGTCAAAGAGGCAGGGGGAATTTCCAAAGATAATATGGAATTATTAAATGAGTTTCTTGATATGACACTGACAGATGATATGGCTGACTGGATAAGAAATGGAAAACTTATGATGTTTGGTGAGCAGCTTTACCGCCTGCCTGACATACAGGTGGACTTAAAAGGGCTTAAGGTACAGCGTGCGGGACTTCATATAGGAGAATTCAAAAAGAACCGGTTTGAACCATCACACTCGCTTGCGCTGGCTTTAAAGAGCAATGAGGCAAAAAATATTGTTGATCTTGATATTGATGACAGCCGAACCTCTGGATTCTTTAATGGACAGTCAGTTACTCTTGGTGAAGATCAGACACAAAAGTGCAAAAAGGGTTGGACCTTGGTATGCGTGGATGGATATTCGGCAGGATGGGGGAAAGTAAGTGGCATACAGGTAAAAAATCATTATCCAAAGGGGCTTAGAAATAAAATATAAGATACGTATATTTTCAATCAGATGGTTTCTATGAAACGGTTAGGGCATTTCTTAGTCACTAATATCATCATTATTGGCAATATTCCTAGAAGCTGAACGGAAACAAACTGTGCTGTAAAAAAATATCGCTTGCAAAATAAGATTTTTGTGCTAGAATAATTGATGTGTTATAAAAACACAAATCATATATCATAAAAGCAATGAAAGTGTACAGTAGATCATAGTACTCCGATCAGAGAGAGGATGCCACCGGCTGAAAGCAACCTTACGAACTGACTATGGATTGAAGTTCCCACTGGAGCTGCATGGATGAAATGAGTAGTTCATGACGTGTTATGTACGTTACACATATAATGAGAGTCCATACGGATATAGTATGGAAATCAGGGTGGTATCGCGGAATTATAGGTTTCGTCCCTTATAGGGGCGGAACCTTTTTTAGTGTATAAACAAAGTATGATAAGCTTTGGATTACTGGTTTATGCACACCTATTAACAAAAATATTATGAGGTGAAATTCGATGAGAGACAAAATTCAAAAGATCAGAGAAAATGCACTTGCAGAAATTGATAAGGCAGAAGGTCTTGAAAAATTAAATGATGTGCGTGCAGCAATTCTTGGAAAGAAAGGTGAACTTACAGCTGTTCTTAAAGGAATGAAAGATGTGGCACCTGAGGATCGCCCAAAAGTTGGACAGTGGGTTAATGAGACCCGTGAGGCTATCGAGGGTCTGCTTGAGCAGAAAGTAAAGAAATTTGAGGCAGAGGCATTAAAGCGCAAGTATGAGAGCGAAAAAATTGATGTGACAATGCCTGCAAAAAAACATGAAAAAGGAAACCTTCATCCTGTTACACAGGTTAAGAACCAGCTCTCTGAGATTTTTACCTCAATGGGATTTGAAGTATACGAGGGAACAGAAATTGAGAATGATTACTATAATTTCACTGCCCTTAACACACCACAGGATCATCCGGCACGTGATATGCAGGATACATTTTATTTATCACCGGAGTTTTTGCTCCGTACACAGACATCAGCAGGACAGATCCATGTAATGGAAGCAAAGAAACCACCTATCAAGGTTGTTTCTCCGGGAAAGGTTTTCCGTTCAGATGATGATGCTACACATTCTCCAATGTTCACACAGATGGAAGGACTTGTTGTTGACAAGGGGATAACACTCTGTGACCTTAAGGGAATGCTTGACCAGCTTGTAAAAAAGATATTCGGAAAGAGTGTTACAACACGTCTTCGTCCATCATATTTCCCATTCACAGAGCCGTCTGTAGAGGTTGATGTAAGCTGTTTCCAGTGTCACGGAAAAGGATGCAGCCTGTGTAAAGGTACAGGATGGATTGAAGTACTCGGAGCAGGAGTTGTAAACAAGAAAGTGCTCGAGGGATGTAATATTGATACAGATCAGTACAGTGGATTTGCATTCGGCATCGGTATCGAGAGAATTGCAATGCTTAAATACGGCATAAACAATATTAAACATCTGTTTGAATCAGACCTTAGAGTATTAAAGCAGATTGATGATAAATAGTAAATTTTAGGAGGCACGAATTATGTTAACACCACTTAGCTGGTTAAAAGATTATGTAGATATAGATGTAACTCCAAAGGAGTTAGAGGAAAAATTATTCTCATGCGGTTTCGAGGTAGAGGAATCATATGAAGTAGGAAAAGACATTTCAAACGTAGTTGTAGGTCTTGTAGAAGAATGTGAGCCTATTCCAGAGACACATTTAAGTCTTTGCAAGGTAAACGCAGGAGAGCACGGAACATTCCAGATCTGTTGTGGTGCAGATAATGTAAAGGCAGGAGGAAAATTCCCGCTTGCACTTATCGGAGCGACAGTTTATGCAACGGCAAAGGATCATGTCACTATAGAGGGTGTCATGGAAATTAAGCAGGGTAAGCTCCGCGGATATGATTCATATGGAATGCTCTGTTCTGGTGTGGAACTTGGTTTAAACGAGGATCTTTATCCGGGAGCAGGATATAACGGACTTTTAGTTTTACCTGAGGATGCAAAAGCCGGAGCAGATGTAAAACCTATCCTTGGCCTTGATGACTGGATCTTTGATATTGCTATAACGGCAAACAGGCCTGACTGCCAGTGTATATATGGAATGGCAAGGGAAGTTGCAGCAGTTCTTGGCAAAGAGTTAAAAGAGCCTGCAACAGATTTTACAGCTGATGATGTAAAGAAAGATTTCAAAGTAACTGTTGAAGCACAGGATATCTGCCCTAGATATACAGCACATTATGTACATGACGTAAAGATGGAACAGTCACCTGCATGGATGAGAAGACGTCTTGCACTTGTTGGGATCGGATCTATTTCAAATGTTGTCGATATTACTAATTTTGTCATTAAAGAATTAGGACAGCCTATGCATGCATTTGATTACTCATATCTTGAGGGCAATGAGATCGTTGTAAGACGTGCAAAAGAAGGAGAAAAAATTGTCACACTTGATGAAAAAGAGTTTGAACTTAACAATTCAAACCTTGTAATCTGCGATGGTAAAAAGCCTGTAGCTCTTGCCGGAATCATGGGTGGACTTAATTCGGAAATCAAGGAAGATACAACGGAGGTTATGTTTGAATCTGCAAAATTTGCAAGAGATAACATCAGAAAAAGCTCAAGGGCACTCGGTCAGGTATCAGACTCAAGCGCACTTTACTCAAAGGGTGTGAATGAATATACAACAGAAATGGCAATGAGAAGAGCGCTTCATCTTATAGAAGAGCTTGGATGTGGTAAAGTATCTTCGACACATATCGAAGTGACAACAGGAAACTCTCTTGAGCCAAAAGAGATGAAAGTATCTATTAAAAAAGTAAATGGTGTCATCGGCATAGAAGTTCCTACAGATGAGATCGTAAGAATACTTACAAACTTAAACTTTGCACCAAAGGTAAATGGTGATGAGCTTACAATAATGATACCAGCATATCGTGAAGATATGGAAGACTATCCTGATGTGTCAGAGGAAGTTATCAGAATGTACGGATATGAGCATGTAGTACCTACATTTATGCCGACAGCCCATGTTACATTAGGCGGATTAAACTTAAGACAGCAGTCTGAGAGAAAGATAAAAGAGGCTTTATGTGCAGCAGGCGCATATGAGGGAATCCATTATTCATTCTTCTCACCATCAGACCTTGATCTGTTGAGATTCCCAGAGGATGCACCGCAGAGACATGCAATCAAACTTATAAATCCTATAAATATAGACCTTTCTCTCATGAGAACAACACTCGCATCTGAAATGCTCTATGCGATTTCAAGAAACCAGAAGAAGGGAACTTTAGAGGGGCGTATTTTTGAGATGGGAAATATCTTCATAGCAAAAGAACTTCCTCTTACAGAATATCCGGATGAGAGAGAGACTCTTTGTGTTGGTGTATTCGGTGAAGAAGAAACATTCTTCACATTAAAGGGAATTGCAGAAAATGTTGCAGATGCACTTGATGTGAAATTCACATATCAGACAGCAGAAAGACCATTCCTCCATCCATACCAGACAGCAGAGGTATTCTGTGACGGACAGCTTGTAGGATATCTTGGAAAAGTAAGATATGAAATATGTGATGACCTTGATATGAGAGTTCCTGCATATGTTATGGAACTTGATCTAAGAGTTCTTTCACAGTGGTATGGAAAAGACCGTGTATTTACACCAATCTCAAAATTTGATGATGAGAAGAGAGATTTTGCCTTTGTTGTAGATAAAGATATCACATGTGAGCAGATCGAAAATGGAATCAGGGAAGCCTGCGAATATGTAACAGATGTTACTTTATTCGATGTATATGAGGGTGTACAGCTTCCACCGAACAAGAAGAGTATGGCATTTAACGTTGTATTTACACCAAAGGATGAGGAACTTAAGGCAAAAGTTGTAGAGAAATATGTAAAGAATATCCTCACTCATCTCAAGGATACAGTTGGTGTAACACTTCGTGGTTAATTATAGATAGGAAATATTATGGACGTAAAAGATTTTGATTATGATCTTCCAGAGGAGCTTATAGCACAGGATCCTCTGGAGGACCGCTCCAGTTCAAGACTTATGGTTCTCGATAAAAAAACGGGAGAGGTAAGTCATCACATTTTTAAAGAGATAATAAAATACTTAAGGCCGGGTGACTGCCTTGTGCTTAATAACACAAAGGTCATACCTGCACGTCTTTATGGTGTAAAAGAAGGAACTATGGCAAAAATAGAAATCCTGCTTTTGAAACGAAAACAAAATGATGTGTGGGAGACTCTTGTAAAACCGGGAAAAAAGGCGAAACCGGGTACAAAGATCATATTCGGAGATGGCATTTTAACAGGTGAAGTGATAGATGTTGTTGATGACGGAAACAGGCTTATCCAGTTTTCTTATGATGGGATTTTCGAGGAAATATTGGATAAACTTGGACAGATGCCGCTTCCACCATACATTACACACCAGTTAAAAGATAAAAACCGTTACCAGACTGTATATGCAAAATACGATGGCTCAGCAGCTGCTCCTACAGCAGGACTTCATTTTACAAAGGAGCTTCTCAATGAAGTAAAAGAAAAGGGCGTTGATATAGCAGAGGTAACACTTCATGTCGGACTGGGAACCTTCAGACCTGTAAAGGTTGATAATGTGCTAGACCATCACATGCATTCAGAATTTTATATGGTATCACAGGAAGCTGCAGACAAAATAAATAATGCAAAGAAAAACGGCGGACGTATAATCTCTGTCGGAACAACAAGTACAAGAACACTTGAATCCGCAGCAGATGAGAATGGAATGCTTCATGAGTGCAGTGGGTGGACTGATATATTTATTTATCCGGGATATAAGTTTAAAGTAATAGACTGTCTCATAACAAACTTCCATCTGCCACAGTCGACACTGGTAATGCTTGTTTCTGCGCTTGCAGGCAGGGAGCATATTTTATCGGCATACAAAAAAGCAGTAGAAGAAAAATACAGATTTTTCAGTTTTGGAGATGCAATGTTTATAACTGATGATATGAGCATGGACTGATGAGCACTTTTGATTAATGCTATGGCGCATAGCTTGACATCACAGTGTCAGGCTTGCGTCGAAGCAGGGCCATAAAAACCCCTTGCAGTGAGGACAACAGCATAATTTCTGCTTGTAAATTGTATGGGGATATACTAATATATTTATGACTGGTATCTAAGGATGCTATCATATGTGTAAGAAAATAGTATAAATGGGGTAAGAAAATGGAAGAAAAAAGAAAACACAAAAGACTTGATATTGATGTATCAGTGCAGCTTGAAAGACTTGACGAAGATGGAATAACAACTCTTAAATATGTACATGTCGACGTGACAGACATTTCACGAAGTGGTATAGGCTTTAAGGCTAACGTGCCGCTTGCGCTTCATACATATTATGATACAAAAATCCAGATATGGACAAAAGAAGTGGTTGATGCTGTTATAGAGATCGTCCGCTGTGAAGAAAAAGAAGGAGTTTATCATTACGGAGCAGTGTTTATCGGAATGACGGATACAGATGCTTTAAAGATTGATATTTATCAGATTTTCAATGATTTATAAAGTAAAAAAAGTAGAAAAACCACATGATATTGTGGCAGAAGTTCCCGGCTCAAAAAGTATTACAAACAGAGCTCTTTTGATAGCTGCACTTTCAAAAGGGCGCAGCGTGTTAAAAGGATGTCTTTTCAGCGATGATTCAAGGCATTTTATAGATGCTCTTATAGAACTGGGATTCCCGGTTGCTGTAAATGAAACAAAAAAAGAGATTGCAATAACAGGATTCGGTGGACAGATACCTAAAAACAGTGCATCTATAGATGTAGGAAGCGCCGGAACAGCGGCGAGATTTCTGACTGCATTATTGGGTTTGTCAAAAGGCCGGTACCATATAACATCTTCAGAACAGATGAAAAAGCGTCCTATGAAGGATCTTCTTTTGTCATTGGAAAAGCTGGGGGCTGTTATTGAATATGAGAATGAAGAATATCATTTTCCGTTTACTATAGGGAATAGTGGAGAATATGCTGACTCTGTTGATATAAACGTAGATAAAAGCAGCCAGTTCCTAAGTGCACTCCTTATAGCAGCTGTCGTGATGAACAGGACATTTACAATTAATGTCACAGGAACACATGGTATGGCTTATGTGGATATGACACTTAAGATGATGGAGCAGTTTGGAGTCAGGGCAATTTCAGACAAGATAAAAGGCAGCTATATAATAGCGGAGGGATCGGAATACCGGGCTTTGTGTTATGACATTGAGCCGGATATGTCTGCAGCGTGTTATTTTTATGCGATGAGCCCTATACTTGGAGTAAAGAGCAGGGTTATCGGTGTCCACAGAAAGAGTCTTCAGGGAGATATTGCTTTTTTGGATGTACTCTTGGACATGGGATGTAAGCTTCATGAGGATGAAGAGTCGATAATATGTGAAGCTTCGCCGGATAATAGGATACATGGCGGGAAATGGGATTTATCATCCTTTTCGGATCAGGCTTTGACACTTGCCGCAATTGCACCATTTGCGGATGAGGTGGTCGAGATAAATGGCATTTCACATATAAAATTCCAGGAATGCGACCGCATAAATGCAATTATAACAAATCTTGGCGCAATGGGTGTAAAGGCAGAAGAAACTGACGATGGAGTAAGGATTTTTCCGGCTAAAGTTAAACCATGCCGGATACAGACATATGAAGATCATCGTGTCGCAATGTCGTTTACACTGCCTGGACTTGTCAGCGATGGAATAGAAATAATGGATCCATATTGCTGCAGGAAAACTTTTGAAAATTTTTATGACGTGTTAGAAGAATGTGTATATTAAAAAGCAGCCGCTTTTGCAGATATTGATTAATCTGTGAAGCGGCTGTTTTGGCTCATAAATGAAAGCGTTATATGATCTTTGCAGTATTATCTGCGGTGAATCGTGTAATTGCGCTCTAAAAGTACATCTATTGCTTCCTCGAGTGCTTTGTCGTCATAGAATTCTATGCGGAGCACACCTTCATCAAATTCCCGGTTATTGATAATGCCGATGTTTTTGATGCTTATGCCATTAAATGCCAGAAGGCTTGCAAGCATTGCAATCCCACCTGCTTCATCTGCAAGATCAACAAAAATTTCATGATAATCTTTGCGGATTTTTGTTCCGGGAAGAGTAAGTGAATCCCTGTAATTTTTAGAATCTTCAAAATACTTCATAAGGGCATCTGAATCGCCGGCATCAACAAGATGACGCAGTCTGGAAAAAGCTTTTTCGTACTGATCCATTAAAGAAAGCAGCTGTGTTCTGTTAGAACGGCATATGCTTTCCCACATTTCAGGAGATGAGGCTGCAATGCGTGTGACATCCCTGAAACCACCTGCAGCTATCTTTTTCATTGTCTCGTTTTCGGAGTCAATATTTTCAATAAGATTTACAAGTGAATATGCGATCATATGCGGAAGGTGGCTTATCGCAGCTGTGGCATGATCGTGTTCTTCATAACCCAGAACAAGTGCTATGGAACCAAGGGAGCTGACAAAAGCTTTGAAGTCTTCTATATCCTGTTCATCTGACTGGGCTGTAGGTGTGATTATGTAATATGCATTTTCAAGAAGCTGGGCATTGGAATTTAAAAGTCCTGTTTTTTCAGAACCGGTCATTGGATGGCCGCCTATAAAATTGTGTTCAAGCCCAAGTGCAGTAACAGTTTCGTGGATCTGTGTCTTTGTACTTCCAACATCGGTTATTATGCATGAAGGAGAGATTATATCCTTAAGCTGTGTGAGATATTCTATATTTTTTGTGACTGGTGCGCACAAAAAAATAACATCACATGAATCAAACTCATCAAGAGGAAGAATCATGTTATTTTCTATGAGCCCGATTTCGTAAGCCTGGGTTATCGTGCTTTCATGTCCGGCAGTTGCTATGATACGGGCATCAGGGTTATTTATTTTAATTTTTCTGGCAATAGAACCGCCTATCAGACCAAGTCCTATAAAACCAATGTTATCGAATTTCATAATATCCTCCAAAATAGAAATTAATTTCTAAACACTATATTTAATAATAACAAGTTTAGCACTATAAAGCAATAAATTATTTTTGAAAATAAAATATAGTAAAAGTGCATAAAAGTCTTGAGTAAAACGGGAAATAATAGTACAATATTTCTATAATTTAATGTAGGGAGGTACATAAGATGAATGTTTATACAACTGATAAGATTAGAAATGTAGTCCTGTTAGGACATGGCGGCTGCGGCAAGACGTCACTTACAGAAGCAATGGCATATCTATCTGGTATTACATCACGTATGGGGAATATAGAGGATGGAAATACTATAAGTGATTTTGACAAAGAAGAAATTAAACGTAAGTGTTCGATCCACATGTCACTTGTACCTATAGAATGGCAGGATGTAAAGATCAATATACTTGATACTCCCGGTTTTTTTGATTTTATAGGAGAAGTTGAGGAAGCGGTTTCTGTTGCGGATGCAGCGGTAATTGTTGTATCCGGAAAGGCTGGGATACAGACCGGAACAAAAAGAGCGTGGGAGATATGTGATAAATATAAACTGCCAAGAATGATCTTTGTGACAGATATGGACATTGACAATGCAAGCTACAGACAGGTGGTTGCGCAGCTTCAGGAATTATATGGTAAAAAGATAGCGCCATTTCACCTTCCTATAAGAGAAGAGCAGCAATTTGTCGGTTATGTAAATGTCATCCAGCAAAAAGCAAAAAGATGGAACGAAAAGGGAGAAGTGGACAAATTTGACGTGCCTGAATATTCAAAAGAAAATTTAGGAATATGCAGGGAGGCATTGCTTGAGGCTGTTGCTGAGACAAGTGAAGAATTTATGGAGCGGTATTTTGGAGGTGAGGAGTTCTCGGAGGATGAGATACGTTCAGCACTCAGGGCAAATGTAATAGATGGCTCTATCGTACCTGTCCTCATGGGATCTAATATTCTTGCACGGGGAATGTATACGCTGATGAGCGATATCATAAAATATTTCCCAAGTCCGGAAAAACGGCAGTGCGCAGGAATAAACACGAAGACAAACGAAGTATACAATGCAGATTATGATTTTGCAAAACCAAAGTCGGCATATGTATTTAAGACGATAGTAGATCCGTATATTGGAAAATATTCATTAATAAAAGTTAATTCCGGAGTGCTGAAGACCGATGATGTATTATATAATTATCATAGGGATTTTGAAGAAAAAGCCGGCAGGCTGTATCTGCTGAGAGGTACGAAAACAATCGAAGTAAAAGAACTTCATGCGGGCGATATAGGGGCGCTTCCCAAACTGCAGAAGACTCTTACAACAGATTCGCTTTCGACTAAAGGAGTACCGGTTGCATTTATAAGGACTGCAATTTCAAAGCCATATGTGTCAATGCGGTACAAGGCAAAAAATAAAGGCGATGAAGATAAGATTTCACAGGCACTGCAAAAGATACAGATGGAGGATCTTACGCTTAAAAGTGTAAACGACAGCGAAAATGGACAGACACTTTTATACGGAATGGGTGACACGCATCTTGAAGTAGTCTCAGATGCACTGCTTGAAAAATACAAAGTAGAAATAGAATTAAAGCGCCCACGCGTGGCTTTCAAAGAAACTATCCGGAAAAATTCAGACGTAGAATACAAATACAAAAAACAGTCTGGAGGACACGGACAGTACGGACATGTAAAGATGAGATTTGAGCCATCCGGCGATCTGGAAAAAGCATATGAATTTGAGCAGTGCGTGGTAGGTGGCGCTGTTCCAAAGAATTTTTTCCCGGCAGTTGAAAAAGGAATTGCAGAATCTGTAAAATCAGGCCCGCTTGCAGCATATCCTGTTATAGGGGTAAAGGCAATACTCTACGATGGGTCATCACATCCGGTTGATTCATCAGAGATGGCATTTAAGACCGCTGCAAAACAGGCATTTAAGAAGGGCTTCCTTGAGGCTTCACCTGTATTGTTAGAACCGATCGCAGCACTTAAGGTTGTTGTGCCGGAGCAGTATACAGGAGATATAATGGGAGATCTCAACAAAAGAAGAGGCCGTGTTATGGGAATGAATCCGACAGATAACGGCTATCAGGAAATAGCGGCAGACATTCCTTATCTTGAACTTTATGGATATAACACAAGACTTCGCTCAATGACGAGTGGAAGCGGCACTTTTTCTTATGAATTCTTAAGATATGAACAGGCACCGGATGATGTGGCACAAAAACAGATTGAGGAAAGGGCAAATAAACTTGTTGACATTGAAGAATAAACTAGTTGGAATAATTATATTTGCATTTTTATCATTATATACAGTAACATGTTATGCATCTGAGCTGGAGGAGGCAGATTCTGCCTCTTTTAGCTCAGATTTGGCTATACAGAAAATATATGACCATATGTCAGAAGACGATGGGGTAACATATATATATTATGATCTTGGGGGAGCATCAAATAATATAAATAATGTTTCGTATATTACATCGCAGCAAAAATATGCAGGACTAAGGGAACCATATAAATTCGGGTACAAGTTTGACGGATGGTATCTTGACAAGCACTATTCAAAAAAAGCAGATATCATTTATTATACAAAGAATAAAGGCTGCGTTGTCTATGCAAAATGGATAAGGACTATAAATAATGAGTACAGTGTAAAACATTATGAGTACACTGCAAAAAAGGACAGTGGTACGATATTTTTAAAAGACTGTGACTATGATTTTATAGATGAGATAAATATTCCGGGGATGCCGGAGACGAAAGAGCAGGATTTTCTTAACAATTATATATTCAGCGAATCACAGTGCCCACAGGGAATATGTATAACTGATGATTATGTGCTTATAACAAGCTATTCAGATACAAAAAATACACTTGGCGAACTTATGGTCTTTGACCGTAAAAGTGGGGACTATCTTGTTACGCTTGGCATGGATTCTAACAGTCATCTGGGAGGAATTGCTTTTGACGGGCAGAATGTATGGGTATGTAATTCATATGCTAACACGCTGGAGAGGATTTCATACGATTTTATAGATCTTATGGCAACGGCAAACTCAAAACAGGTAATAGATGCCACAGGTGTTGTCGACATTTTTAAGATAGATAATAAGCCGTCATGTATAACATATTATGGAGGCAGATTGTGGGTCGCAACACACACATTATTATTTGATTCAAAAATGCTTGCATACCATTACAGTGAAAAAAATGATGAACTTACAGCCTTAAGCTCATATAAAATCCCATCGAAAGTCCAGGGGGTTACGTTTGATGAGAATGGAAAAGTGTACCTAAGCACATCATACGGACGTAACTCATCATCATATCTTAAATGTTACAGATCACTTATAGCACTTTCATCAAGACCAAACCAGCCGGACATAAAAGTAGAAATGCCGCCTGGTTCAGAGGAACTTGATTCGGTAGATGATTGTCTGTATATAATATTTGAATCTGCCGGTGAAAAATATTTAGAAGGCACAGATGGAAAAGGAAGTTCGATCTCGCCTATTGATAAGATATTATGTGTAAATACAGACTCATTTGGATGATTATAACATCTTAAGAAGCTTTTCGACCTGCCTGCGGTTTTTCTCAGGCAGGTTTTTGCTAAGCTCACTGCACATTTCAAAAACTTCTTCTTTACTGAATTCTATGCCATATCGTTTTGCTTCTCTTAAATTATCCATGAGAAATGGAAGAGCGCTTGTTGTGTCTGAGGGCTTTGCTTTTTTGGCAAAATTATTTAAAAATTCCTGTTTGGTCATAAATCTCCTTATTATCAAGAATAGAAAATACATTTAAAATGTTGTCGATAGTCTCCTGTTCAGATGGGCTGAAATATTTTTTTAATGCATTAAGCATTGCGATGCGTCTGTCTGAAGGAGTTTCAGTTTCAGCAACGGAAAGAGCCGGTGTCTCGGACAGGACTTTCATGGAATTAAGCATTGCCATGCATGAGATCATCATGACAAGTGGACGCTGTTTATCTTTTGAAAGATAAGGAACAATGGTTTTTAGCATCTGCAATTCCTTAGTCTGTGTAATTTCATCAAATGGAGTAAATAATGTCTTCTCGTCCATAAAAATAACCTTTTTTTAAATTCTATGATGCAGAATTCACGTTATGCATATTTTTTCATATAATGTATAAAAAATATATTTATCAAGAATGATATGGGCAGATTGATCATAGATGGACACGATGTTTACGAGATTGATGAACGCTGTTTAGAAGAACACAAAATAGATAAAAAGTGTGAAATACTAAAAAAAATTGAAAATGCAAAAAAGGAAAATGATCCTAAAAATCAGCGGGCCAGATAGGCCCGCACAGATATGAAAGATGTATTTTTTAGCAGATACTGTTTCCACTACATCCGCATCCGGTGTTTCCACAGCTGTTGTTTCCATATCCGCCACAGCAAAGAAGAAGAAGGATGATCCAAAGGCAGCTGTTGTTATTGTCACCACATCCGTTTCCATTAAATAAAGATGTGCCATTTCCACAACAGCAGCATAGTAACAGGATGATCCATAAATTATTGCTGCATCCGTTTCCTTCTCCACAATTGCTGCATCCACAGTTTGTTGCTGCTAAATCACTCATAAGTGACCTCCAAATAATTTATTTTACACTTTATGTTATGCCTGCCATAACAAATGGTTACAGAAAAATGTATTGACGAATAAAGTATAATTGTATACAATTATTCAGAACGGAGTAATTATTCAGTATTAGTGAATAAATTTGCGGTAAAATATAACATTTTAAGTTATGGGAGACATAGACATGAGAGACGTTTTAATGAATAACAAAACAAATCTGTTGCAGCTGGAAGAACATTTTTATCAGCTGGCAGATGTCACTGAACCGAATACATTTAGAAATCTCTTTCCATATTCGGAAATTCCTAAAATCGCATTCAATGACAGAATAGTGCCACATAATATGCCGGAAGAAATCTGGATAACAGATACGACATTCAGGGATGGGCAGCAATCAAGGGCACCATATACTACAGATCAGATAGTCACTATATATGATTATCTTCATAAGCTTGGCGGACCAAAAGGAAAGATCAGACAGAGCGAGTTCTTTTTATACAGTAAAAAGGACAGGGATGCAGTATATAAGTGTTTAGAACGAGGATATAAATTTCCAGAGGTTACATCGTGGATAAGGGCAAGTAAGAAGGATTTTGAGCTTGTAAAAGAGATAGGTTTAAAGGAAACAGGAATACTTGTAAGCTGTTCAGATTATCATATTTTTTACAAGATGAAGATGACAAGGCGCGAGGTAATGAACATGTACTTAAGCGTCATAAGGGAATGCTTAGAGACAGGCATTAGTCCAAGATGTCATCTTGAGGATATAACACGTTCAGATATATATGGTTTTGTTATTCCGTTTTGTGTAGAACTTATGAAACTCATGGATGAATATAAAATCCCAATAAAAATAAGAGCGTGTGATACGATGGGATATGGTGTTAATTTTCCGGGTGCAGTTATCCCGCGAAGCGTTCCGGGAATAATATATGGACTTACAACACATGCGGGTGTGCCTTCAGAGCTTATAGAGTGGCACGGACACAATGATTTTTATAAAGCGGTCAATAACTCTACAACAGCATGGCTTTATGGTGCCAGTGGAGTAAACTGTTCACTTTTCGGAATAGGAGAGCGTACTGGAAATACACCTCTTGAGGCAATGGTATTTGAATATGCACAGCTTAGAGGAACTCTCGATGGAATGGATACGACAGTCATAACAGAACTTTCAGAGTATTTTGAAAAAGAACTTGGATATGTCCAGCCATCAAGAACACCATTTGTAGGAAGCAACTTTAATGTGACAAGAGCAGGGATACATGCTGACGGATTACTTAAGAACGAAGAAATATATAATATTTTTGATACAGGAAAATTCTTAAACCGTCCACCACTTGTTGCTGTGTCGAATACTTCAGGTCTTGCAGGAATTGCACACTGGATAAATACATATTATCATCTGTCAGATGACAGGAAGATAGACAAAAATTCAAAGCTCGTCGAGATGGTAAAGGAATGGGTTGATGAGCAGTATGATGACGGACGCGTGACCGCAATTACAGACAATGAGCTTGTTGTGCAGATAACAGATTGTTGTAAAAAGCTGGATATTGTTTTATAGTTGAGGTAAAATATGTCACAGGATAATTATAGTTTGAGTGCCAGAGTATATAATCATATAAGAGATGGTATATTATCCGGCAGATATAAGGATGGCGATGAGCTTAAGGAAATGACAATTGGCGAAGAGCTTGGCGTCAGCAGGACCCCTGTAAGAGAAGCACTCCGCCAGCTTGACCTCGAAGGGCTTATTACAATAATTCCAAATAAAGGTGCTTTTGTTGAGGAAGTTTCACTTGACGATATAAGAGATATATATGATATAAGAGCAAGGCTAGAGGGCTTATGTGCCAGATGGGCGGCAGAAAAAATTACGGATGAGCTTATGGAACAGATGGAGGAGATCATATATCTGTCTGAGTTTCATGAAGAAAAGGGTAATTCAAAGCAGCTTCTTTTATTGGATAACCGTTTCCATGAAATATTATACGAGGCATCGCAGAGCAAAGAATTAAAACGTATTTTAAAAGAATATCATGAATATGTCGGCAGAGTCAGAAGAGTTACCTTAAGCGAAAATGAAAGAGCAAAGGATTCCACGATGGAACACAAGATGATCTGTCAGGCGATAAAAGCGCACGATGCAGATCTGGCAGAAAAATATGCGTCTGCACATATAATCAAATCAAAAGAAAATATGCAAAAGCGCGGCTGGGAAAACCTTATTAAGTAGTTTTATGTAACCTGGCACTTGCGTTTTATAAAATTTTATAATAGAAGGAGATTAAAATGGATAAGATTAAAATGACTACACCCCTTGTTGAAATGGATGGAGATGAGATGACACGAATTCTCTGGAAGATGATAAAGGATGAGCTTCTTACTCCTTTTATCGATCTAAAGACAGAGTATTATGATCTCGGACTTGAGGAGAGAAACCGTACAAACGATCAGGTTACGGTTGATTCTGCAAATGCTGCAATGAAATATGGTGTTGCAGTAAAATGTGCTACGATCACCCCAAATGCAGCCAGAATGACAGAATACAACTTAAAAGAGATGTGGAAGAGCCCTAACGGAACAATAAGAGCTATGCTTGACGGAACTGTTTTCCGTGCTCCTATCGTTGTAAAGGGAATAGAGCCAAATGTAAAAACATGGGTAAAACCTATCACAATTGCACGTCATGCATATGGTGATGTATACAAAGCAACAGAGATGAAAGTTCCTGGAGCCGGAAAAGCAGAGCTTGTATTTACTGACGAAAATGGAAACGAGACAAGAGAACTTATCCATAATTTTAAAGGTGCAGGAGTTATTCAGGGACAGCATAATCTTGATGATTCAATTGAGAGCTTTGCACACAGCTGTTTTAAATATGCCCTTGACATAAAGCAGGATTTATGGTTTGCGACAAAGGATACGATTTCAAAGAAATATGACCATACATTCAAGGATATTTTCCAGGAAATCTTTGATTCACAGTACAAGGACAAGTTTAAAGAAGCAGGGATTACATATTTCTACACACTTATTGATGATGCAGTAGCGCGTGTCATGAAATCAGAAGGTGGATTTATCTGGGCCTGCAAGAATTATGACGGAGATGTAATGAGCGATATGATTTCGTCTGCGTTTGGTTCACTTGCAATGATGACATCAGTACTTGTATCACCTCATGGATATTATGAGTACGAGGCAGCTCACGGAACAGTTCAGAGACACTATTACAAACATTTAAAGGGTGAGGAAACTTCTACAAACTCTGTAGCAACAATTTTTGCATGGACAGGTGCTCTTAGAAAAAGAGGAGAGCTTGACAATATCAAGGGGCTTTGTGAGTTTGCGGATAAACTTGAGGCTGCATGTGTAAAAACTATAGAAGATGGCAGGATGACAAAGGATCTTGCACTCATAACAACTATAGACAATCCTACAGTATTGAACAGTGAGAATTTTATCAAAGCAATAAGAGAAGAACTCGAAAAAACTTTATAAAATTTGTATGTCCTAAACCGGTTATGGAATGTTAAAATTTTCACACATTGACAGTTTTAACAATAGATTCTATAATTGGTTTAGGTTTTTTTTCGTATATGCTGTATAGATTGGAGGACAGGAATTTTGGAAAAGGAAATATCACAGGCAGTAATTCGCAGGATGCCGCGATATTACAGATATTTAGGTGAATTATTAGATGAGGGTGTAGAGCGGATATCTTCAAGTGATTTAAGCCGCAGAATGAACGTGACCGCATCACAGATAAGACAGGATCTTAATAATTTCGGTGGATTCGGACAACAGGGATACGGATATAATGTCCAGTCTTTATACGAAGAGATAGGCAGAATTCTTGGACTAGATACTGAGCACAAAATAATAATTATCGGAGCCGGAAATTTAGGGCAGGCTCTTGCAAATTACGTCAAATTTGAAAAGCTTGGATTTGTTATAACAGCACTTTTTGATGTAAATCCGGCTCTTAAAGGACAGAGTGTCAGGGGGATACCGATTTATATGCTGGATGAGCTTGATGAATACTGCAGGACACATCAGGTGGATATAGCAGCACTTACCATGCCAAAATCAAAGGCAGACAGCATAGCGAAAAAGGTTGTGGAACTTGGAATACATGCCATATGGAATTTTGCACATGTGGATTTACGCATTGATGACAAGAATGTTGTTGTCGAGAGTGTCCATTTGTCAGACAGCCTTATGCAGTTAAGCTATAACATTGTAAAACAATCAAACTAGTATAGAATTTAAAAACGCTATACCAGCTTTAAGAGGTATTGAATTATGAAATCTGAGGAAGACTTCAAAAAAGCACTTATCGGGAAGAAGGTGCCTCTTTTGGTTTTAGACCAGAAATGGCACAGATTATTTGCGATACATGGGAAAACAGATCAGATAAGAGAGATAGAGACCCAGCTGGACAGATATCTGGCAGAACAGGGACAGTGCAACAATGATCTGGAAGATTTAAAAAAGCTAAAAAGTAAATTGATGTCAAATATAGTTCAGAATATGGACGGAACGACAGAAATTGCGGATTCTGTATCAAGACAAAAAAAGCTGGATGATGATAAACGGATGATCGACGAAATAAATGAAAAGGTCGAAAATCTTGAAGATCGTCTGCTGGAACTGCCGAAGCTGATAAATGAGACAAATGAAAGTCTTATGCTTATGTCGATGGATTATTTCAGTGAAAAGATAATCACAAACAGGGAAGAGTCCAAAGAGATAGAGGAATGGATTTCCGGAATAAGGATAGAACTCAAGAAAAACATAATCAAAAAGCAGAACCGTGATATAAATAACCGCGAGATATATGCCTATCTTCATGATATATTTGGAGCTGAGGTGCTTGATTTATTTGATATACAATATGATGACCCTATGGTTGGCAGCAAAGAGTAAAGGAGTCACAGTTGAAAACAATAGTTACGGGTGAAGAAATGAAGCTTCTGGATGATAACACATCAAAGGTCTATGGCGTTCCATCTGTTATTCTGATGGAGCAGGCTGCGATGGGAGTTGTCCGGGAGCTTGTTGCGTCTTTTTCGAAAGAGACAAAATTTCTTGTAGTATGTGGAAAAGGAAATAATGCGGGAGATGGAATTGCAATCGCAAGACTTCTGAATCAAAACGGAATGAATGCGTCTGTATTTTTCTGTTCTGACAAAGATGAGGGCAGCAGTGAACTTTTTCTGCTTCAAAAAAATATATATAAAAACTATGCTTATCCTGTTGAAAATGAAATAAAAAAAGGATATGACGTAATAATAGATGCTATATTCGGAACAGGACTTTCACGTGGAATCTCCGGAAGATATCTTAAAGTGATAGAAGATATAAACAGGCATGATGCACTAAAAGCAGCAGTAGATATCGCATCAGGGATCAATGCCGGAAGCGGCGGGATTATGAATGCAGCAGTTAAAGCCGATATCACATATACGTTTTCATATGAAAAAACAGGTCAGATATTATGGCCGGGAAATGAATACACAGGAAAACTTGTTACCATTCCGATAGGTATAACTGATGACAGCTTTGTGGAGACAAAACCACATATGTTTTCAATCGAAGAAAAGGACTTGAAAAATCTTCCGAAAAGACCGGATCATTCAAACAAAGGAACGTATGGACGTCTGCTTGTAATAGCAGGAAGCTATAATATGGCAGGAGCCGCTGTCCTGAGTGCTAAGGCAGCATACCGTTGTGGGTGCGGACTTGTAAAAGTACTTACTCCGCAGGAAAACAGGATTATTATACAAAATCAGGTTCCAGAGGCTCTTATTGGAACATATGATGATATAGAAGGAGCATTGAAGTGGGCAGATGCAGTTGTTCTGGGTCCGGGGATAGGAAAGCAGCCGCAGGCTGTGGATATTGTTCACAAGGTGCTTGAAAAATGCGATGTTCCACTTCTTATAGATGCAGATGGATTAAATATCATATCAGATGATATGTCACTTTTAAATAAACATAAAAATGATATAGTGATCACTCCGCATCCTGGCGAGATGTCCCGGCTTACAGGAAAAGAGGTCCGGGATATCCAGAAAAATCTTATAGATACAGCATGTCTGTTTGCAAAACAGTATGATCTTGTATGTGTGTTAAAAGATTTTCGGACAATAACTGCAGATAAAGGAAAAACTGTATTTATAAACAGGAGTGGAAACAGCGGAATGGCTACAGCCGGAAGCGGTGACGTACTTTCAGGCGTGATAGGGGCATTTCTGGCAGGAGGCATGGAAACAGCAATGGCGGCATCGTATGGAGTATTTGTTCATGGACTTGCAGGAGATAAGGTATTTATTAAAACCGGATCATGTGGTATGATGGCTAGTGATATTATAAAAGGATTAAAAGAAATTTGGAATAAGGTGGATTAAACTAAAATGGCAGTAAACAGAGTAAGAGCAGATATAGATCTCGATGCAGTTTTGTATAACATGGAGTCAATGCACAAAAAATTAAAGCCTGGTACAAAGATAGCAGCAGTTGTAAAAGCTGATGCTTATGGACATGGTGCGGTAGAAATATCAAGGGTGCTTGAAAACCTTCCATATCTCTGGGGATATGCAGTTGCCACAAGCAATGAGGCAATGCAGCTTGTGGAAGCCGGAAGAAAAAAACCTATAATTATCCTTGGGTTGAGTTTCCCGGAGCAATTTGAGGAAATCGTAGAAAATGATCTGCGTCCGGCTGTATGTACATATGAAACAGCACAGGCATTATCAGATATTGCCGCAGAAAAAAATAAAGTGTGCCGTATACATATAAAAGTGGATACGGGAATGAGCAGGATAGGATTTCAGGTAACACCAGAAAGTGCCGATACGGTTGCACGTATTTCAAAATTGCCGAATATAATGATAGAGGGTATATTTACTCATTTTGCAAGAGCTGATGAATCATCAAAAGCTCCGGCATATGAACAGTTTAAACAGTTTGAAAAGATGATAGCTATGGTGGAAGAAAAAGGTGTACAGATTCCTTTAAAGCATTGTTCTAACAGTGCAGGTATAGTTGAGATACCTGAATGTAATATGGATATGGTAAGAGCCGGTATTACGCTGTATGGATTATGGCCGTCAGAGGAGGTTGACAAAACAAAAATCTCACTTAAACCGGTAATGTCGTTAAGAAGCAGGGTGGCATATGTAAAAGAACTTTTACCTGGAAGGCAGATAAGCTACGGAGGCACTTTTACCGTAAAGAAAAAGATGACAGTTGCAACAGTGCCGGTAGGATATGGAGACGGATATGCAAGAGGACTGTCCAATAAAGGATGGGTACTTATAAAAGGACAAAAAGCACCTATATGTGGAAGAGTGTGCATGGATCAGTGCATGGTCGATGTCACTGATATACCCGGAGTAAAAATAGGGGATACGGTCACATTACTTGGTAAAGATGCAGATGAGGAAATTACGATGGAACAGCTCGGAGAACTTTCCGGAAGATTTAATTATGAGTTTGCATGTCTTATAACTCCTAGAGTACCGAGAATTTATCACAAAAATAATGACAGATAATTATTAATAATTATTAATAAAAGATACAGAATACACTCGAAAAAATTGGAAATACTTTTTGTATACCATAATATGGAGTGATTGTGTATGATTATTCAAAGAGGAGACATATATTACGCTGATTTAAGACCGGTGGTCGGTTCTGAACAGGGCGGGGTAAGACCTGTTCTTATTATTCAAAATGATGTGGGCAATAAGCATAGCCCTACTGTAATATGTGCAGCGATAACATCGCAGATGCATAAGGCTAAACTTCCCACGCATGTAGAATTAAAGTGCAAAGAATATGCTCTTGCAAAAGATTCTGTAGTCTTGCTTGAGCAGCTTAGGACCATCGACAAAAAACGTTTGAAGGATAAAGTGTGCCATCTTGATAATAATATTTTATTGAAGATCGATAAGGCATTGGAAATCAGTCTGGAGCTTTATACATAGGATAAGAGTATGTTATATATTATAATTGTTTTATTAGTTGTTATTGTAATACTTATATTGACTATTGTTTTTTTACTTTCAGGCAACAAGACAAATACAAATCTGGATAACTTCCTCGGAAACGATGATGTTACCGAGGAAGAGATCCGATCTATGGTCAGGGAAGGCCATGAACAGGGAACAATCCTGGCATCAGAAGCAGAAATGATACATAATATTTTTGAATTTGATGATAAAGAAGTAAAAGACATCATGACGCACCGGAAAAATATCGTGGGACTTGACGGAAATACGTCATTTATTGATGCGATAGATTTTATGATCGAGTCTGGAAAATCAAGATTTCCGGTATATGAAAATGATGTGGACAATATAATAGGAGTGTTACATATAAAAGATGCATTCAGATTTTTTAAGAAGAATGAGATATTCAGAACACCGATAAAGGATATAGATGATCTTATAAGTAACGTCGAATTTATACCGGAGACAGTAAGTATAAATGATCTGTTTAAACAGATGCAGATGCAGAAAAACCATCTTGTTATGGTCGTAGATGAATATGGACAGATATCAGGACTTGCTGCTATGGAGGATATACTTGAGGAACTTGTCGGAAATATAGAAGATGAACATGATGAGGAGGAAGAGCATATAACAAAGAGTGATGACGAGACTTTTGTCATGGATGGAATGACAGAATTTCCAGACGTGAAAGAAGCATTAAATCTTCCACTTGAGGATGATGCGTACGAAACTCTGAATGGATTTTTAGTATCTATTATGGACAAAATACCAGAAGAGGGAGACAAGACTGTCATAACAGCATATGGATATGAATTTTCTATAACGCAGGTTGAAGATAATGTTATAAAGCAGGTGGTTATCAGAAAACTTGCACAGGCGGATAAATAATGATATTATAATTACATTATATTATTTATATATTTTAGAAAAGAGGAACAGATTATGTCAGGACATTCAAAATTTGCGAATATCAAGCATAAGAAAGAAAAAAATGATGCAGCAAAAGGAAAGATCTTTACAATGATCGGTAGAGAGATTGCTGTAGCAGTAAAAGAGGGAGGACCTGACCCTGCAAATAACTTTAAACTGGCACAGGTTATAGCGAAGGCTAAATCAAATAATATGCCAAATGATACTATAGAAAGAGGTATCAAGAAGGCTGCCGGAGATGGAAACAGTGTCAATTACGAGACTACTACATATGAAGGATATGGACCTTCAGGTACAGCTATAATAGTAAAATGTCTTACAGACAACAAAAATCGTACAGCGGCAAATGTAAGAAATGCTTTCACAAAAGGACAGGGAAGCATCGGTACACAGGGCTGCGTATCATATATGTTCGATGAAAAAGGACAGATCATCATAGATAAAGAAGAATGTGATATGGATGCAGATGATCTTATGATGCAGGCACTTGATGCAGGTGCAGATGATTTCTCAGAGGAAGAGGACAGCTACGAGATCACAACCTCGCCTGAAGATTTTGAAACTGTAAGAAAAGCACTTGAGGATGCCGGAATAGAAATGGCATCTGCAGAAGTTACAATGATTCCACAGACTTATGTAAAACTTACAGAGGAAGCTGATATTACCAATATAGGACGTATCCTTGATTTTCTGGATGATGATGATGATGTTCAGGAAGTTTATCATAATTGGGAAGAATAGAATAGTGTTTGACCGGGAGGGGTTATATGAAGAAGATTCTTTTTGTCGCATCGGAATGTGTTCCATTTATAAAAACAGGCGGACTTGCTGATGTATGCGGAGCACTTCCTAAAGAGTTTGATAAGAAATATTGGGATGTGAGGGTGGTTATTCCAAATTACAGCTGCATCCCGGAACATTTCAGGAACCAGTTTGAATATGTTACACATTTTTATTTGAGTTCAGGTCCATATGTTCAGGATCGGTATGTGGGTGTTTTAAAATACACATTTGATAATGTGACCTATTATTTTATTGATAATCAGGAATTTTATTCAGGTTTTACACCATATACAAGTGACACGAAATTTGAGATAGAGAAGTTCACATTTTTTGATAAGGCAGTATTGTCTATGCTTCCGCTTATCGATTTTAAGCCGGATATAATACATTGCCATGACTGGCAGACAGGACTTCTGCCGGTATACCTTAAAAATGAATTCGCAGCAAATCCATTTTTCTGGGGAATAAAATCAATTATTACGATCCATAATCTTAAGTTCCAGGGAATATGGGATAAAGAATGGGTACAGGGTGTATCAGGACTTACAGATGATCTGTTTACACCGGATAAGCTTGAATTTAATAAAGATGCAAATATGCTTAAAGGTGGTCTTGTGTATGCTGATTATATAACAACTGTCAGCGATTCATATGCCAATGAAATACAGACTGACTATTACGGCGAAGGATTAAATGGACTTCTTTCGGCAAGACATTTTGATATGCAGGGAATTGTAAATGGAATAGATTACAATGCATATGATCCTGATACGGATGGGAAAATATACTGCCATTATAATGCAGAAAACTTCCGCAAGAAGAAATTTAACAACAAACTCAAGCTTCAGGAAGAACTCGGACTGGCAGTAGACAAAAAGAAATATATGATAGGTCTGATATCAAGACTTACAGACCAGAAGGGGCTGGATCTTATAAATCATGTTATGGAGGGCATCATAGATGATTATACACAGTTTGTTGTGATCGGAACAGGTGATCCCCAATATGAAAATATGTTCAGACATTATGCATGGAAATATCCGGACAGAGTATCTGCAAATATATGTTATTCGGATGATCTTGCACATAAGCTATATGCGGCAGCAGATGCATTCCTTATGCCGTCAAGGTTCGAGCCATGTGGACTTACACAGCTTATCTCATTCAGGTATGGAACAGTTCCAATCGTCAGGGAGACAGGCGGACTCAGGGATACGGTAAAGGCATATAATGAATATGAAAACTCAGGAGATGGTTTTTCATTTTCAAATTATAACGCTGACGAAATGTTATCTGTCATCAATTATTCAAAACATATTTTCTTTGATAAAAAAAGAGAATGGAACCAGATGGTTGACAGAGGAATGGCAAACGATTTCTCGTGGAATGCTTCAAAATACAAATACGAAGGATTATATAATTATCTTCTCGGAGAATAATATACATAATAGTGCTAATAATAAGTGTGGGCTTTGTGCCCACACTTTTGTTTATGATCAAATTGTTTTACATGAACAAGGTTACGGCATTATTTATGTAAACGGCAAGGAGCAGGAAATGGAGAATAAAGATGAAAATATAGTTGAATTCGGACAGGGCGGGGAAAATAATATTTTTTTGATGTCTATAATTGGAGAGGTTGAAGGGCATGATTGTCTTCCACAGAACTCAAAGACTACAAAATATGAGCATCTGCTTCCGAAACTGGCACTTGTTGAGGAGGATGACAGGATCGACGGACTTCTTATACTTATAAACACAGTTGGAGGGGATGTAGAGTGCGGGCTTGCAATAGCGGAGATGATAGCATCCATAAGTAAACCGACAGTGTCGCTTGTTTTAGGTGGAAGCCATTCGATAGGAGTTCCGCTTGCAGTAGCAGCAGATTATTCATTTATAGTAGAAAGCGCTACAATGATAATCCATCCCGTAAGACTAAGCGGAACAGTTATAGGAGCCAAGGCTACATTTGATTATTTTAAGCAGATACAGCAAAGGATCATAAGCTTTGTATCACAGCACAGTAAGATAGAGCCGGACCGGATGGAAAAAATGATGATGAATACAAAAATGCTGACGAAAGATCTGGGGACTGTGCTTGTTGGAAAAGAGGCTGTAAAAGAGGGAATTATAGACGAAGTCGGTGGAATAAGCAGTGCATATCATAAAATATACGAATTAATGAAAAAAAAACCACAAATTAAGTAAAACATGCTATAATGGACTGGATAAACTTTTGGAGGTTAGTTACATGGCAGCGAGGAAAAAATCCTCATCTAAACGTAAGACAAAAAAAGAACAGATGGAAGAGCAGGCAAAGATAGCAGCCTTTAAAAAAGAAACATTTCTTTGGATAGTAGTTGCAGTTTCCATTCTGCTATTTATCAGTAATATGGGCATAGGAGGCCATGTGGGAGGCACAGTAAGTGGCTTCCTTTTTGGCGTATTTGGTATGGTGGCATATATATTTCCTATAGTTTTGCTTGTAGGAACTTTTTTTGCTGTATCGAACAAGGACAATGCTTTTGCAATTTTAAAACTTATTTCTTCTTTAGTGTTTATATGGTTCATATGTGTCTTTTTATACCTTGCAGTATATGGAAGTGATGCTGTAAGCCCGGCGGTAGCATACAGTGACAGTGTCAGAAGACGCTCTGGCGGTGGATTTATAGGAGCAGTATTTGGATATATTTTTGTGCCGGCATTCGGAGTCATAGGTTCATATGTGATTGATGTGGCTGTACTTATTATATGTATAGTACTCATAACGGGAAAATCTGTTATGAAATCCGTAAAACACAGTGGAAAAAAAGTCTATGAGTCAGCAAGGGAAAACAACGAAAGATATCAGGAATACAGACAGAGCCGAAGCGAAGAAAAAGCAAAAAGGCGCATGGATAAAAAAATTACAGGTGTTTCACTTGACACAAAAATACAGGATCCAAAACAGGCTAAACTGTATGATGATATGGGTGAGATACATATAGAAAATTATCCTGAAATGCCGGATATAAAAGAAGAAAAACATACAAAACTAAATACATCTTCAGCGAAAAAAGGACAGGACAAAACATCAGATACAGGCATCACCGAAACGAAAAAACCGTTGATATCAGGAATAATAGAGCCTGAACCTGTGGAACAAAAGGATATGCATGAAGCTGTTAAACCACAGATTGCCGGAGCAAAAGATATGATACCGGTCAGTGAAACGGAGCCGTTAAATGAGCCTCCGGTGGCTGAAAGGACAAAGAGACGTACTAAGTCAAATCAGGATGATATGCAAAAAGAGGTTGCAAATGTAGCCAGGGAAATACAAAATAGTAATGAAGCATCAAATAATTATGAGTTCCCTACAGTAGATCTTCTTGCAAAGGCAAAAGGTGGCAGTACAGGAAATACACAGGCAGAGCTTATGGAAACAGCTGCGAAACTTGAACAAACACTTAAAGTTTTCGGCGTAAATGCAAAGGTAAATAATATAAGCTGCGGACCGGCTGTTACAAGATTTGAGATCACACCGGAAATGGGTGTAAAGGTAAGTAAGATCGTAAATCTTGCAGATGACATAAAGCTTAATCTGGCAGCAGCTGACATAAGGATAGAAGCACCTATTCCGGGAAAAGCGGCAGTAGGAATTGAGGTTCCGAACAGACAGAGTGTTGCTGTATCATTCAGGGAACTCGTGGAATCAGAAGAATTTAAGAGTGCACGATCAAAGATTGCGTTTGCTGTAGGAAAGGATATTGCGGGAAAAGTTAAGGTCGCAGATATAGCCAAAATGCCGCATCTTCTTATCGCAGGAGCCACTGGCTCAGGTAAATCAGTATGTATCAATACTATTATTATGAGTATTTTATACAAGGCAAAACCTGATGAAGTAAAACTTATAATGATAGATCCAAAGGTAGTTGAGCTTAGTGTATACAATGGAATACCGCATCTTATGATACCGGTAGTGACAGACCCTAAAAAAGCGGCAGGAGCTTTAAACTGGGCTGTTGCGGAAATGACAGACCGGTATCAGAAATTTGCAGAGACAAATGTCAGGGAAATAAATGGATATAATGAAAAGATAGATTCGCTTGAAGTTATGGAGGGGCAGGAAAAACCAAAGAAAATGCCTCAGATCGTAATTATTGTGGACGAGCTGGCAGACCTTATGATGGTTGCATCAAAAGATGTAGAGGAAGCGATATGCCGCCTCGCACAGCTTGCAAGGGCAGCTGGAATACATCTTATAATCGCAACGCAGCGTCCATCGGTAAATGTCATAACAGGACTTATTAAGGCAAATATGCCAAGCAGGATTGCTTTTGCAGTTACAAGTGGTGTGGACAGCCGCACGATTCTTGATATGAATGGAGCCGAAAAGCTTTTAGGAAAAGGAGATATGTTGTTTGATCCGCAGGGAGTGCCTAAACCTCTTCGTGTGCAGGGTGCATTTGTATCTGACAAAGAGGTATCAGAGGTGGTAAACTACATTATGGAACATAATGAAAATGCGGATTACAGCAGTGATATCCAGCAAAAAATGGACAGCATGGCAAACAGTACTGGAAATAATACTGTTTCTATTTCAGATATAGAATCCCAGGATGATGGACGGGATGCTTATTTCTCAGAGGCAGCATCTATAATTACCGACAAAGAAAAGGCTTCTATCGGTATGCTGCAGCGATACCTCAAAGTGGGATTTAACCGTGCTGCAAGGATTATGGATCAGCTGGAGGAAGCTGGTGTGGTAGGACCGGAAGAGGGAACAAAACCGAGAAAAGTTCTGGTTACCAAAGAGGAACTTGAAACAATATTAGCAAACAATAATTAGTTTTATGGAGGAGAAAGATGAAAACAGATATTCAGATTGCACAGGAGACAAAAATGTTACCGATTAAGGAAGTAGCTGCTTCAATCGGAATTAAAGAGGATGACCTTGAATTATATGGCAAATATAAAGCAAAAATTTCTGATAACCTTATAAATGAATCAAAAAACAATAAAGATGGAAAGCTTATACTTGTAACAGCTATAAATCCAACTCCGGCAGGAGAGGGAAAGACAACTACAAGTGTCGGACTTGGAGAGGCCTTTGGACGTCTTGGAAAGAAGGCTCTCATAGCACTTCGTGAGCCATCACTTGGACCATGTTTTGGTATAAAAGGCGGAGCGGCAGGAGGCGGATATGCCCAGGTCGTGCCTATGGAAGATTTAAATCTTCACTTTACAGGGGATTTTCATGCTATAACTTCTGCAAACAATCTGCTTGCAGCTTTACTGGACAACCATATCCAGCAGGGAAACGAGCTTGGTATCGATCCAAGACAGATAGTATGGAAAAGATGTATGGATATGAATGACCGTGTTCTTAGAAACATTGTTGTCGGGCTTGGAAGCAAGATGGATGGAATGGTGAGAGAAGACCATTTTGTGATAACAGTTGCATCAGAGATAATGGCCATATTATGTCTTGCGGATGATATGGCAGACTTAAAGAGACGGCTTGCAAAGATCATTGTAGCATATACATTTGATGGAAAACCGGTAACAGCAGGAGACTTGAAGGCCACAGGATCTATGGCTGCACTTCTTAAGGATGCGCTTAAGCCTAATCTTATCCAGACACTTGAACATACACCGGCATTGGTTCATGGAGGACCATTTGCTAATATTGCGCATGGCTGTAATAGTGTACGTGCTACAAAGACAGCACTTAAACTTGCAGATTATGTTATAACAGAAGCAGGATTTGGAGCTGACCTTGGAGCAGAAAAATTCTTCGACATCAAGTGCCGTATGGCAGGTCTTAAGCCGGATGCTGTAGTACTGGTCGCTACAGTCCGTGCTCTTAAATATAACGGTGGAGTTCCAAAGGATGAGCTTTCTGCAGAGAATCTTGATGCATTGAAAAAAGGTATCGTAAACCTCGAAAAACACATTGAGAATCTTCAGAAGTTCGGGGTGCCGGTTGTGGTTACGCTCAACTCATTTATAACAGACACAAAAGAAGAAACAGACTATATTGAGAAGTTCTGTAAAGACAGAGGCTGTGAATTTGCACTTTCAGAAGTCTGGGAGAAAGGTGGAGAAGGTGGAATAGAGCTTGCCAACAGAGTGCTTTATACACTTGAAAATAAAGAGAGTAATTTTAAAGTCCTTTATGATGATTCGCTTTCACTCAAAGAGAAGATAGAAAAGATCGCAAAAGAAATATATGGAGCTGATGGTGTTACATATACAGCCGCTGCTGAAAAAGAGTTAAAGAGAATAACAGATCTTGGAATGGGAGATTTCCCGGTATGTATGGCAAAAACACAGTATTCACTTTCTGATGATGCAAAAAAACTTGGAAGACCTAGTGGGTTCAAGATCAATGTGCGCGAGGTATATGCATCTGCAGGTGCAGGATTTGTTGTAGCAATAAATGGTGCTATTATGACAATGCCTGGACTTTCAAAGAAACCGGCGGCTTATGGAATTGATGTTGATGATAACGGCGTGATAACAGGACTGTTTTAGGAGGGAAAATGGCTAAACTTATAGATGGAAAAGAAATCTCGAAAAACATAAAGGACGAACTTAAGGAAAAAGTGGCAACACTTAAAAAAGAGGGAAAAGAATGCACACTTGCGGTAATACAGGTTGGAGCAGATCCGGCTTCAAGTGTCTATGTTAGAAATAAAAAAAGAGCATGTGAGTATGTGGGAATAAGATCTTTATCATATGAGCTTCCAGAAAAAACAACACAGGAAGAATTACTTGCACTTATCGATAAACTTAATAAAGATGACAGTGTCCATGGAATACTCTGCCAGCTTCCACTGCCGGGACATATAGATGAGGATCTGGTTATAGAGTCTATATCGCCTAAAAAGGATGTAGATGGTTTTTCTCCTGTGAGTGTTGGATCACTCGTGATAGGAAGGAAAGGATTTGTATCATGTACACCTGCCGGAATTATAGAACTCTTAAAGAGAAGCAATATAGAAATTTCCGGAAAGCATTGCGTTGTGATCGGAAGAAGTAATATTGTCGGAAAACCAATGGCTCTGCTGATGCTAAGAGAGAATGCCACTGTCACAGTATGTCACTCAAAGACAAAAAATCTTAAAGAGATATGCCGTCAGGCGGATATACTTATTGTTGCAATTGGAAAGAAAGAATTCGTTGATGCATCATTTGTAAAAGATGATGCGGTTGTTATTGACGTGGGAATTCACAGAGACGAAAATAATAAGCTTTATGGAGATGTTAAATTTGATGAAGTTGAAAAGAAGGCTTCATATATTACACCGGTTCCTGGTGGTGTCGGACCTATGACCATAGCAATGCTGATGAGCAATTGTGTTTCTGCTATGGAAATGTATTTTTAGTCTAAGAGGAATGTAATTATGAAGTGTGAAAATTGTGGCGCAGAGCTTAGGGAAGGAAGCGTATACTGTATGGTGTGCGGCAAGCCCGTCCAGATAGTTCCGGATTATAATGCCTTTGATGATTATTTGGATAATCTTGTGGGTGAAGATAAGTCTTCATCCATTGAAAAAAATCCATACAATAATAAAAATACGATTAAACAGGCACAACAGCCAGTAAAAAGACCTGTTAAAGATCATAAAGAGGATAGTAAAGTAAAAACAGAAGTTGTAAAAAAGAAAAAGCAGCAGAAAAAGATGATTATCATATCTGTTATTGTAATAATCATTGCTTTGATAATTCTTACAGCGACTATAACTGCAAACATTAAAAAGCAGCATGATAATTCGGTTGATTACCAGATAAAAATGGCTAAGGAATCACTAAAAAATGGCGATACGGACGATGCAGTTTCATATTATGATAAGGCATTGTCACTTGACAGTGATAATACAGATGTAAGATTTTCGCTGGCTGAAATATATATGGATCAAAAAGATATAGATGCAGCTAAGATTCTTTATCAGGAAATAATAAGTATTGATCCGGACAATGTTGAGGCTTACAAAGCACTCATATCAACATATGAGGATGAAAAGGATTATGATGCGATAGTTGCACTTTCGAATGAGAGTGACAGCAGCGATGTAAAAAAACTGTTTGATCCATACATTGTAGATGAACCACAGTTTAGTCCGGCGGCCGGAAAATATGAAGAGGTAACGGATGTAAGGATAAAGGCAGATTCTGATGTAAAAATATATTATACACTTGATAATTCTGATCCGAAGGAAAATGGAAAAATATATTCAAATCCTATTCATCTTGATGGCGAAAGGACATACAAAGTAAAAGCTGTTGCTGTTGACTCAAGAGGCATATATAGTGATATTGTTTCAAAGGAATACAAAATTGAATTTAAGGAACCGGATGCTCCTGTTGTGGATCCTGATGGTGGAACATTTGGTGCACAAAGTTATATCACTATGACTGCTGAGGATAACTGTAAAATATATTACACATGGGACGGCTCAGATCCTGATGAGAGTTCATCTGAATATACAGAACCGGTTGAGATACCTGTTGGAAATAATGTGTTATCGGTTATAGCGATAGACCAGACAACTGGAAAGCGCAGTGACATATATAGAAACAGATATGAGTTTTATGCAAATTAAAAGTTACTGTTCACACCTAACAGTGCGACCAGCAACGATTACAGCCCATTTAAAATGCCTCTACGAGGCAGGGCTGTAATCACTCAATAATTAACACTATGGCGCATAGCTTGACAGCGCAGTGTCAAGCTTGCGTGTGAACAGTAACAATTAAAACTTATATATACAAAAAAGGCGGAATCACAGAATTGTGATCCCGCCTTTTTGTGGCAGATTTTGAACTATTTCACAGTCCCTGGAGAAAAAGTTGTAAGTTCTCCAGGATCGGATGTCGGAGTGGAATAAAATGTGCCATTGAAAAAATCTTTAAAATATATATTGTAAGATGTAATACTTATATTACTGTATTCGCCTTTGGCAATTTCTTTAAATCCGGTACCATCATTTTTTATAACGCAAAGTGCCGGATCATCGCCGCTTCGCTGATAATATATGTAGCTGCCATATACACTATATAATTCGATATTTCCTTCTGTCAATGTCACAGGCGTTGAACTGTTTAAACTGGTATGTACTATGGCATTGTCCTGACTTACATCCATATAGTATATATCGTTGTTTTCTGTTACGATCGGTTTATAGCAGCTGCAGTCGTAATACAAAGAACTTGTATCTGTTTTTGTATCAAATTGGTATAATTTTCCGTCATCCGGACTGTTATAATAAAAATATTGTCCATTGGAATTACATGTAAAGGCATAACCGCCCATCAGTTTTTCTTTTTCGGAACCATCTATCTTTACTTTGTAGAGTTCTGTTGATGCATCCGTGCTGTCATAATGGAGATAATAAATATAGTTGCCTATCAAAGAGGCATATATGCATGGGTCAGGATCAAGAATAGTTATTTTGCCGCCATCTCTTGATATACGGCACAGGCTGTTTTTGTCAAAAGAAAAAACAGCATATTTATCATTGTTGCCGGAATTACTTCTGACGTAATATACATAATTCGAATCTGCATTGATATACTTTACATTATCGTCGCTTAGTTTTTTTAGTTTTGTGCCGGAGCTGTCCATTGAGTAAAGCCTGCCTCCGTCATCCGCATTTGAAAAAAATATGGTTCCGCCGTTTTCGCAGAACAAGCCTTCGTTATACAGATTTCCGGAAAGATTACCATTCACATATGAATCGTTGAACCTGGTCCGGTTATAAAATTTAAGATAAAGTATTAATGAAATTGCAAGTATGATGACGATTGCAATGATCAGTTTTGTTTTTCTTTTCATAATACATACCCTCCATATAAAACAATTATAACTATTAGGGCGAAATCTTTCAAGGTTTGCTTGCCTTTCATTTGGGTTTGTAATATTATTTTTATATAAAAAAATTATGGGAGTGGACATGGAAGATTTATTAGAATTACGAAAAAATATTGATATTATAGATAATGAAATAGTAGAGCTTTATGAGCGGAGAATGAAAATATCGGAGCAGGTCGCCAAGTACAAAATAGCTACAGGCAAAAAAGTATTTGATAAAAGCCGTGAGGACAGCAAATTGGAGACATTATCTCAAAAGGCTTCCGGGGAATTTACCCGTCATGGGATATTAGAACTTTTTGAACAGATAATGGCTATGAGCCGTAAAAAACAATATCAGCTGCTGACCGAGCATGGAATCTGCGAAAAAGAAGATTTTGAGAGTGTTGATGACATTGATTTTACAAACGCAAGAGTTGTTTTCCAGGGAGTTGAGGGAGCATATTCCCAGCTTGCAATGAAAGAATATTTTGGTGATAAATGCGATTCGTATAATGTTGAGACATGGAAAGATGCCATGGAAGACATAAAAAACAATAAAGCGGATTTTGCAGTGCTTCCTATAGAAAATTCATCGGCAGGAATTGTTTCGGAAAATTATGATCTTCTTGTCGAATATGATAATTATATTGTGGGAGAACAGATAATAAAGATAGACCATAGTCTCCTTGGAGTTCCGGGGGCCGGACTTTCTGATATAAAAACAGTATATTCGCATCCGCAGGCTCTTATGCAGTGTTCTGAATATCTTGAAAATAACAGACAATGGAACAAAATCTCTTTAAAAAACACTGCTGTTTCAGCAAAAAAAGTTAAGGATGACAATGATATATCAAAAGCTGCAATAGCAAGCCATATTTCGGCCGATATATATGGACTTGAGGTTTTAGATGAATGCATCCAGAATAATAAGAATAATTTCACAAGATTTATAATTGTATCAGGCAGAAAAATATGCAGGAAAGATTCGGGAAGAATAAGCATATGCTTTGAAATTCCACATAAGAGTGGTTCACTTTACCATATGCTTTCCCACTTTATATATAATGGCGTAAACATGACAAACATACAATCCCGTCCTATTCAGGGAAGAAACTGGGAATATAGATTTTTTATTGATTTTGAGGGAAAATTTACAGACGATGCAGTTCAGAACGCATTGCGCGGCTTAAAAGAGGAAACAATTGCATTAAAAATTCTTGGCACATATTAAAGGCAGGTGGACAAAATGACAATTAAAACTTTTGCTTCAATCTATATAGGGTCTTTTGAAGTTTCAATGAAAATTTTTGAGCTTTCTTCAAAAAAATCTATCCGTACAATAGACAATGTAGATGCAAGACTGGATCTGGGAAAAGATTCATTCGTAAACAGAAATCTAGGATATGAGATAGTTGATCAGCTGTGTGATATCCTTTCACAGTTTAAGGAAATCATGCAGGGGTATAAGGTTGATGATTACGAAATATATACATCTTCGGTATTAAGAGATAGTTCTAATGCACTTTTTGTTCTGGATCAGATACACTTAAGGACAGGATTTACTGTAAATGTGATAAGCAATTCAGAACACCGGTTCCTAAGCTATAAGTCGGTTGCAGGGCAGGCAAGATTTGAAGGAATAGTAAGTCATCATGCGGCTGTTATAGATGTTGGCGGAGTGGGAATACAGATAACTATTTTTAAAGATGGACATATTGTTACCACACAACATATGGATATAGGAACTATAAGGCTGTATGAGCTTTTGCATAAGCCGGGTCTTACAGAAAAAGCATACCGTAATCAGATTGAAGAATACATAAATAAAAAACTTGAAGTGTTCAGGGCATTGTATCTTGATGCAGAATTGGATTATATAATATTTATGAATGATTATGGAATCAATTTTATAAATGGAATGGAGTTAGAGGCTAAGGGAGATAACCTCATAAAAACAGAGAAATTTGTTAAATATCTTGTCAAGCTTTCAAAAAATGCCAAAGAAGATATAATTGACGAGTTAAATCTCACAAATGATAAGTCAAATCTTATAATTCCGTCAATAATACTCTTTAAAGCACTTGCCACAAAGCTTACGGCAAAGGAAGTATGGATACCGGGAGTAAATGTAAATGATGGAATAGCTTTTGATTATGCAGACAGAAATAAACTGTTAAAGGGCTTTCATAATTTTGATGAAGATGTTATTACAGCGGCACTTGCAATGTCAGAGCACTACAACAGTTATTCTACGCACATAGAAGCACTTACAAAGCTGACTGTCCAGGTGTTTGATGCAATAAAAAGAACACATGGGCTCGGAAGCAGACAGCGGCTGCTTCTTCAGGTAGCAACAATACTTCATGATTGCGGAAAATTTGTCAGCCTTTCAAACAGCGCAGAATCAGCCTACAATATAATCATGTCATCGGAGATAATAGGGCTTACGCATTTAGAAAGACAGATAGTAGCTCTTACGGTATTATTTAACAGTATTCCTTTATGTGACTATGGTGAGCTTGATGTGGATATTACAAAGGAGGATTATCTTACAGCTGTCAAGCTTTCGGCAATACTAAGACTTTCAAATGCGCTTGACCAGAGCCACAAACAGAAATTCAAAAATATTAAGATTTCACTGCGGGAAAAGAAAATGATCATATCTGTAGAATCATTTGAGGATATATCTTTGGAACAGACGTTATTTGCATCGAAGACATCATATTTTGAGAATGTGTTCAGCATCAAGCCGGTATTAAGAGAAAAGAAAGTTATGATGTAGGGAGGAAATATGGACAAAAAAGATTATAAAAATCCAATATATTACGACAACAGAGAATTAAGCTGGATCAAATTTGACAAGAGAGTTCTCGAGGAGGCAAGGGATAAGAATATTCCTTTGCTGGAGAGACTTAAATTTCTGAGCATAACATCATCAAATCTCGATGAATTTTTTATGGTAAGAGTTGCCTCATTAAAAGATATGGTCCACGCTAAATATAAAAAATGTGACATAGCAGGGATGACGGCAAAGGAACAGCTTGAAGCGATAAACATACAGGCAAAGGGACTTGTTGAATGTCAGTATAACACATATAACAGATCGCTTCTTCCTATGTTAAACAAAGAAGGGATATATATTTACAACAAGCATGAGGAACTGAATGAAGAACAGAAAAAATATGTAGATAAATATTTTGAAGAATCAGTATACCCTGTGCTTACACCTATGGCTGTTGATGCCTCAAGACCATTTCCACTGATCAGAAATAAAACATTGAATATAGCAGCGCTTCTCAGCGGAAAACAGACAAATAAAGAGATAATGTTTGCCACGGTACAGGTGCCTGGAGTATTATCAAGGCTTGTGCCTATTCCGGGTGAAGAGAATACAACCTGTTTTATACTTCTTGAGCAGATAATAGAGAGAAATATTCAAAAGCTGTTTTCAAACAATGAGGTCTTATGTGCATATCCATACAGGATAATGAGAAATGCGGATCTTACGATAGATGAGGATGAGGCTTCAGATCTTCTAAAAGAAATACAAAATAAGCTTAAGATGCGCCAGTGGGGTGAGGTCATACGTCTTGAAATAGAAGATGGAGTTGACAAAAAACTTCTTAAATTTTTAAAAACTGAACTCAGGGTTGCAGATGATGATATATTTAAGATCGCAGGACCGATAGACCTTACGGTCATGATGAAGGTGTTCGGTGTCAATGGTTATGACCACCTGAGATATAAACAGCCGGTACCACAGAGAGTGCCGGAGATAAACGAAGACGAAGATATATTCACTGCAATAAGAAGGCAGGATATTTTTTTACATCATCCATATGAAACGTTTGAACCGGTTGTTGATTTTATTCGTCAGGCAGCAAATGACCCGGATGTTCTTGCAATAAAACAGACACTGTACAGGGTTAGTGGGAATTCTCCGATAATAAGTTCACTTGAACAGGCGGCTGAGAATGGCAAGCAGGTTACGGTTTTAGTTGAACTTAAGGCTAGATTCGATGAGGAACATAATATTGTATGGGCACAGAAGCTTGAAAAAGCAGGATGCCATGTTATATATGGACTTGTCGGACTTAAGACGCACAGTAAGATCGCACTTGTTGTAAGACGTGAGGAGGATGGCATCAGAAGATATGTGCATCTTGGAACAGGAAATTATAATGATTCAACAGCAAAACTGTACACGGATTGCGGAATATTTACATGCAAAGAGTCTATAGGAGAGGATGCTACAGCGGTATTTAATATGCTGTCCGGATATTCTGAGCCTTCTTCATGGAATGAACTTATACTTGCGCCTTACTGGCTCAGGGATAAATTTCTTTATCTTATAGATCGGGAAATAAAAAATGTAAAAGAAGGACATGATGGACATATAATTGCAAAGATGAATTCTTTATGTGATCAGGGGATCATAGCTGCACTTTATAAGGCTTCAGCCGCTGGTGTAAAGATCGATCTGATCGTAAGAGGCATATGTTGTCTTAAAGTTGGAATACCGCAAGTGAGTGAGAATATAACAGTCCGTTCGATTGTTGGAAACTTCCTTGAACACAGCAGGATTTTTTACTTTGAAAATGCCGGAAATTATGAAGTTTATATGGGAAGTGCAGACTGGATGCCAAGAAACCTTGATAAGCGTGTGGAAATAGTTTTTCCGGTTCTTGAAGATGATCTTAAAGAAAAAGCACTTCATATTTTAAAAGTAGAGCTTGAGGACACAGTAAAAGCGAGGGTGATGGATACTGATGGAACATATGCAAAGCTTGACAAACGGGGAAAGGCTGTTGTAAACTCACAGGAAGTATTCTGTATGGAGGCAAAGGATGCGGTGCCAAAGGAAAATGGTGCTGACCGGGGAAGGGTGTTTATCCCGGCTGAGCCTTTAGAACAGTAAAATATGCAGCAGTAAAACATATATTACTGGTCACACTGTCAGGTGTGAACAATAACAAATATATAATAAAAATGCTTGACATCGTATAGTTTATGTGTTAAGTTCTAATAGTTGAAAGAAAACAAAGTAGAGTATCCACTCTCACCTAAGCGCAATCGAGCGACTTAGTGTTAATATTTTCAAACATTTGTGTTGAAGATTGTATAGTGGATAGTCTGCCTATCCACTATTTTTTATGGAGGTATAAAACAATTAGCGAATTAATGATTAATGAACAGATCAGAGACAGAGAAGTTCGACTGATTGGTGCGGACGGAGAACAGCTAGGAATAGTTTCTTCCAGAGAAGCCCAGAAAATTGCTGACGAGGCAGGACTTGACCTCGTAAAGATAGCACCTAATGCAAAACCACCTGTATGCAAGGTGATTGACTATGGTAAATATCGTTATGAGCAGGCTCGTAAAGAGAAAGATGCAAAGAAAAAACAGAAAACTGTTGAATTAAAAGAAATACGTCTTTCACCAAATATCGAGGCTAATGATTTAAATACTAAGATGAATGCTGCAAAGAAATTCCTTGCAAAAGGAAACAAAGTAAAGATCACACTTAGATTCAGAGGTCGTGAGATGGCTCATATGAATGCAAGCAAACATATATTAGATGATTTCGCTGAAAATCTTGCTGAAGTATCGGTAGTGGAGAAAGCACCAAAGATTGAAGGCAGAAGCATCAGCATGGTGCTGGCAGAGAAGAGATAACAATTTAAGGAGGAACACACAATGCCAAAAATGAAAACAAGCAGAGCAGCTGCAAAACGTTTCAAAGTTACAGGAACAGGAAAGTTAAAGAGAAATAAAGCCTACAAGAGACATATCTTAACTAAGAAAACAACAAAGACTAAGAGAAATCTTAGAAAAGCAACAATGACAGATCAGTCAAATGTTAAGAATATGAAGAAGATTTTACCATATATGTAATTATTAGTTAAGGAGGAATCAACAAATGGCAAGAGTTAAAGGCGGTTTAGGCGCTAAGAAAAGACATAATAGAACATTAAAATTAGCAAAAGGTTACAGAGGCGCTAGATCTAAACAGTATAGAGTAGCAAAACAGTCTGTAATGAGAGCACTTACAAGCTCATATTCAGGACGTAAAGAAAGAAAAAGACAGTTCCGTCAGTTATGGATCGCACGTATCAATGCTGCAGCTCGTCTTAATGGACTTTCTTACAGCCAGTTTATGCACGGATTAAAATTAGCAAATGTTGATCTTAACCGTAAAGTATTAGCTGATATGGCTGTTACAGATGCAGAAGGATTTGCAAAACTTGTAGAGCTTGCAAAATCTAAGGTTGCTTAATTAAACTAGATCATACCCGGAGCATTTAAGAGTTCCGGGTATTTTTTTTGCTTTGAATGCGGTAATTTTTTGGGGAGATCCCTTTTATTTTGTGAAAGGTTTTAGAAAAATACAGGCTGTTATCAAAACCTATTGAATTTGCAATGGCTGTTATTGAGAGATTGGAATGCTTTAATAGATAACAGGCCTGTTTTATGCGGAAATCAGTAAGATACTCTTTAGGGGAAACACCGAGGACAGACTGAAATGAGCGGAAAAGGTGGCTTCGGCTTAAACCGATATATGAGGCTATATCTTCCACGGTTATCGGGTAAGAGTAGTTTGCTGAGATATATTCGATTCCCTTTTGTACATATGAATTTGTGCTATTTGACTGAGGCTGGTTTGAGGCAGCATTTATAAAAAGAGCAAGAGTGGTGTAAAGACGTCCTGTCATTTCGAGCGCATTTTCGAATTCAGTACCCCGGGCATCGTATATATGTATCAGCTGTTTTTTTATGTCATCACCATTTGGAACGTTTCTTATAAATGGTTTTTCTTCGCAAAAATCTGTGGCACGTAGTATCATTGCGGCATCACTGCCGGTAAAACCGACCCAGGTATATTCCCATGGATCGTTTTCGTCAGCCTGATAGGTTATCTCGGTGTTTGGATATACGAGGAATGCATCTCCGGCAGAAAGAAAATGCTTTTTGCCATTTAATGTGTAATGTCCTTTTCCACTTATTATATAATGTATAAGGTAATGATCTCTTATGCCGGGACCCCATTGATAGAGAGAATTACACTTTTGAAAGCCTACATTATATACTGAGAGTGATACAAGCTCTTTTTCTTTTACGATGTAGGAATTTTTATAGTTGTTATTCATATTATGACCGCCTATTCTACATAGAAAAATTCCTATGCAACATTTTTACATATTTCTTCTACATTTAATTCTATACAAAAAGAAGCAAATGCGCTACAATTATTTTAACAAAAAGAAAAGGAGATATGAATTATGGCAATTTTAGTTACTGGTGGTGCCGGATATATTGGAAGCCATACTTGCGTAGAACTTCTTGACGCTGGTTATGACGTAGTTGTACTTGATAATCTTTCAAATGCATCTGAAAAATCACTTGACAGGGTAAAGGATCTTACAGGCAAAGCTGTTAAATTTTATAAAGGTGATATATTAGACCGGGAAATATTAAATAAAATATTTAAAGAGGAAAAGATAGACAGTTGTATTCATTTTGCAGGACTTAAGGCAGTAGGAGAGTCTGTTGCAAAACCTTGGGAATATTACAACAATAATATAGCAGGAACACTTACACTTGTTGATGTGATGAGACAGAATGGATGTAAAAATATCATATTCTCTTCATCGGCTACAGTATATGGAGATCCTGCACAGATCCCTATCACAGAGGAGTGCCCGAAGGGACAGTGTACAAACCCTTATGGATGGACGAAATCAATGCTTGAACAGATCCTTATGGATATCCAGAAAGCTGATAACGAGTGGAATGTGATACTCCTTCGTTACTTTAATCCTATCGGTGCACATAAGAGTGGAACTATGGGAGAAAATCCAAATGGTATTCCAAACAATCTTATGCCTTACATAACACAGGTTGCAGTAGGAAAACTCAAAGAGCTTGGCGTATTTGGAGATGATTATGATACTCCGGACGGAACCGGTGTAAGAGATTATATCCATGTAGTAGATCTTGCAGTAGGACATGTAAAAGCATTAAAGAAGATTGAGGAGAATGCAGGACTTTGCATCTACAATCTTGGAACAGGACATGGATACAGTGTCCTTGACATCGTTAAAAATTTCGAGGCTGCTACAGGTGTTGAGATCCCATACTCTATCAAACCTAGAAGACCTGGTGATATTGCTACATGTTACTGTGACCCTTCAAAAGCTAAGAGAGAGCTTGGATGGGAAGCAAAATATGGCATAAAGGATATGTGCGCAGATTCATGGAACTGGCAGAAGAACAATCCAAACGGTTATGAAGATTAAAACTGAATGATTTTATAAGAATTATGGAAAGAGATCACATCGGATATATCAATATGAAGAGGTGATCTCTTTTACGCTGGAAAATGCATATATGTTGGGAGAAAAAAGTTTTTTGAAACAATAAAAAACATCGCATAGATGCGATGTTCCTGGGTTGGGCTGTATTTAATTTCTTAAATTCAGTGAGCAGTTCGTACGGGAATCGAACCCGTGTTTCCGCCGTGAGAGGGCGGCGTCTTAACCGCTTGACCAACGAACCATGTATTATACTATCATGAAGTTTAAAAAAAAGCAAGAACTTTTTTGAAAAAAGTTGCATTTTTTTTTAATAAGTGCTATTATGCTATTGATAACATGTTGACTAGATTGAGAGAGGGCACGAAGTCCTCTCTCAATTCACGTTTATAGACCAGCATTAAATTATTTGAAAAGAGGTGGGAATATGTCAAAAGCTGATGTTTATGAAGCTAGAACGGAGAGTCTTATTCTGCCGATTCTTGAAGAAAAGAATTTTGAGCTTGTTGATGTCGAGTATGTAAAAGAAGGCGGAACATATTATCTTAGGGCATACATTGACAAAGAAGGCGGGATAACGATCAATGATTGTGAGTATGTTGCAAGGATCATGAACGAGATACTTGACAGGGAAGATTATATCCCGGATTCATATACATTCGAGGTGAGTTCGCCGGGACTAGGACGGCCTCTTAAAAAAGAAAAGGATTATGTGCGCAATATGAATAAAGAAGTTGAAATACGCACATACAGAAGCATCAATAAATCGAAAGAATTTTATGGATTGCTGAAAGCATACGATAAAGACACAGTAACAATAACTGATGAGGATGGCAATGACACTACATTTAGCAGAAGTGATATTGCACTTATACGTCAGGCATTAGATTTTTAGTAACTGTGCATGATAAGACAGTTACAGTTTTAAGCGCACGATAACACAAATAGGAGGAAAATATAATGAGTAATGAGTTGTTAGAAGCGTTAAATATAATCGAGCAGGAGAAAAACATAAGCAAAGAGACTTTACTTGAAGCGATAGAGAATTCACTTGTCACAGCATGCAAAAACCATTTTGGTAAATCTGATAATGTAAAAGTTGAAATTGATCCACAGACATGTGCATTCCAGTGCTATCAGGAGAAAACAGTTGTAGAGACAGTTGAAGATCCTGTTGAGGAAATTTCGCTTGCAGATGCACATATGATAAATGGAAAATATCAGCTTGGAGATGTTGTAAGAGTAGAAGTAAAATCAAAGGAATTCGGAAGAATTGCAACACAGAATGCAAAAAATGTTATTTTACAGAAGATCAGGGAAGAGGAAAGAAAAGTAATCTTCGATGAGTATAATAACAAAGAAAAAGATGTTGTAACAGGTGTTGTGCAGAGATACATCGGGAAAAATGTAAGTATCAATCTTGGAAAGGCTGATGCACTTCTTACAGAGAGTGAACAGATAAAAGGTGAGGTGTTTAAACCGACAGAGAGAATAAAAGTATATATTCTCGAAGTTAAGTCAACATCAAAAGGACCAAAAATCCTTGTTTCAAGAACACATCCTGAACTTGTGAAACGCCTTTTCGAGTCAGAGGTTACAGAGGTAAAGGAAGGAATCGTTGAAATAAAATCTATTTCAAGAGAGGCTGGAAGCCGTACAAAGATTGCTGTATGGTCAAATGATCCAGACGTTGATCCGGTAGGAGCATGTGTTGGTATGAATGGAGCCAGAGTAAATGCTATCGTAAATGAATTAAGAGGAGAAAAAATTGATATCGTTACATGGGATGAAAACCCTGCAATCCTGATCCAAAATGCATTAAGTCCGGCAAAAGTCATTTCTGTTATTGCAGATGCTGATGAAAAATCAGCAAAAGTAGTAGTTCCTGATTATCAGCTGTCTCTTGCAATCGGTAAAGAGGGACAGAATGCGCGGCTTGCAGCAAGACTTACAGGCTTCAAGATAGACATAAAGAGTGAGACACAGGCAAGAGAATCCGGTGATTTCATTGATTATGAAAATGACTATGAGGATGATTATGAAGAGGAGTATTCAAATGAAGATGAATATCCACAGAAGCCTGAAACAGAGGAAGCTTATGATGAAGTTTCAGAAAATGAAGAAATAAATGATACTGAAGTAAATGAAGAGGCAGATGCATACGCAAATACAGATGATGGTGATGAAGAATAATGGCAAATAAAAAAATTCCATTGCGAAAGTGCGTCGGATGTCAGGAAATGAAAGAAAAAAAGGAACTTATAAGGGTTATAAAGACTCCTGAGGATGAAATTGTTTTGGATGAAACAGGCAGAAAAAATGGCAGGGGAGCATATATTTGCAAAAACCATGAATGTTTCCAGAAAGCAAAAAAAACGAAAGCACTTGAGCGTTCTTTAAAAATAAAAGTATCAGACGAAATATATAATGAACTTGAAAAGGAGATGAACAGTTTTGACAGATAGAGTTCTTTCTATGATAAGTATTGCGGCAAAATCCGGCAATGTAGTAAGTGGCGAGTTCTCAACTGAAAAAGCAGTGAAGACAGGAAAAGCATTTCTTGTTATTGTGGCTGATGATTCATCAGACAATACAAAAAAGCATTTTTCGGATATGACAACCTTTTATGAGGTCCCTATATATTTTTATGGTGACAAAACCAGCCTGGGAAGGGCTATAGGAAAGGAATTCCGTGCATCACTTGCGGTGACAGACGAAAACCTTGCAAAAGCGGTTGAAAGCAAACTATGCATAAATAAAACTGAATAATGGAGGAAAACATATATATGGCAAAAATGAGAGTTCATGAACTTGCAAAAGAATTGAATATAAAATCACAAGATATTATAGAAACATTAAGTGGTACTGATTACGCAGTAAAAAGTGCATCAAGCGGCATAGAAGATGAGGCACAAAAGGTAGTCAGAAATAAATTCGCAAAAAAAGATGAGCCGAAGGCTGACACAAAGCAGGAAGCTAAGTCGGAAGATAAATCAGCAGACAGACCAAAGAAAAAATCAAGTATCACAGCTGTATTTAATGCCCAGTACAGTAAGCAGGCAAGAAAGCCGGCTTCAAATAACAGCCAGTCAAAAAAGAGTGGTTCAAATAATGGACAGGGAACAGCAAATCAGGGTGGAAACAGAAAGAGAAATAACACATTCACACGTCCTGAGACACATAGTATTATAAAACCGAGACCTATCGGGGAGAGAGCTATGCGTCCTATAAGTGAAAGAACTGCAAATGCGTTCGAGGATGTGGCAGAGTCAAAGCAGGCTAAGGACACAAATCAGCAGAGAAATGAGCGTCCTTCACGCAGCCAGAATCAGGATAGAAATTCTAACACAAGAAATTCTGATAGAAATGGTGACAGAAACAACGATAGAAATTCAGATAACAGAAGATACAACTCTGACAGACGTTCAAATGGTGAAAGAAATAACGACAGAAAACCAAATGGTGACAGAAATTTCAGAGGTCCAAGAAATGAAGGCGGTCAGTCAGACAGATTCAAACGTCCTTCAAATGACAGAAACCAGGGCGATAGAAATAACGACAGAAACAATGACAGAAATAACGATAGAAATAACCGTTTTAAGAAAGAAACTGTTGCTGCTGCACCTGCAGAGGATGTAAGAGGTAAGGAAGGCCGCGACAGAAATAACGACAGAAGAAACAATAAACATAACAATAATAACCAGAACAGGGATAAACTCGGAAAGAAGCAGGAAAATTATATTAATCTTGAGAAGCATGGCGGTAAAAAGAAAAATAACAAGCCACAGCCACAGCCTAAGGAAGATGATAATGAGATCAAGACAATTACACTTCCAGAGAAGATTACTATAAGGGATCTTGCGGATAAGATGAAGATCCAGCCATCAGCTATCGTAAAGAAACTTTTCCTCAAAGGAGAGATGGTAACTGTTAATTCTGAGGTTGACTTTGCAGCGGCAGAGGAAATCGCACTCGAGTTTAATTTTATTTGCGAAGAAGAAGAAAAAATCGATGTTATTGCAGAACTTCTTAAAGAAGATGAGGAAGATGAGTCAACAATGGTTTCCCGTCCACCTGTTGTATGTGTAATGGGTCATGTAGATCATGGTAAAACATCACTTCTTGATGCAATACGCGAGACTCGTGTTACGGATAGGGAGGCTGGAGGTATCACACAGCATATTGGTGCCTCAGTTGTATCTATAAATAACCAGAATATTACATTCCTTGACACACCTGGACATGAGGCGTTTACAGCAATGCGTATGCGTGGAGCCAATTCCACAGATATAGCAATACTTGTAGTTGCGGCAGACGATGGTGTTATGCCACAGACTATCGAGGCTATAAACCATGCAAAGGCAGCAGGTGTAGAAATCATCGTAGCTGTAAACAAAATTGATAAACCAAGTGCAAATATTGACAAAGTAAAACAGGAATTATCAGAATATGAACTTATCCCTGAAGATTGGGGTGGAAGCACTATTTTCTGTCCGGTATCTGCACATACTAAAGAGGGAATCGACAACCTTCTCGAGATGATCCTCCTTACAGCGGAAGTGCTTGAGCTAAAGGCAAATCCGAACAGAAATGCAAGAGGACTTGTTATAGAGGCACAGCTTGACAAGGGACGCGGTGCTGTTGCGACAGTACTTGTACAAAAAGGTACACTTCACGTTGGAGATCCTATTGCATGTGGAAGCAGCTATGGTAAAGTACGTGCTATGATAGATGACAAGGGAAGACGTGTTAAAGAGGCTACACCATCTACACCTGTAGAGATACTTGGACTTAACAGTGTTCCATCGGCTGGAGAAACATTTGTTGCCTGTGATTCAGAAAAAGAGGCAAAAGCATTCTCAGACACATATATTTCAGAAGAGAAGAATAAGCTTATCGAGGATACAAAAGCAAAGATGTCACTTGATGATCTATTCTCACAGATACAGTCAGGAAATATGAAAGAACTTGATATAATTGTAAAGGCTGATGTACAGGGATCGGTCGAGGCCGTAAAACAGAGTCTTGTCAAACTTTCAAATGACGAGGTGGTTGTTAAAGTTATACATGGCGGAGTTGGTGCGATCAATGAATCGGATGTGATCCTTGCATCAGCATCAAACGCAATAATCATTGGATTTAATGTAAGGCCTGACCCGGTTGCAAAGGCTACAGCAGACAGAGAGGGCGTAGATGTAAGACTCTACAAAGTTATTTATAACGCTATCGAAGACGTATCAGCAGCAATGAAGGGACTTCTTGATCCTATTTTTGAAGAAAAAGTTATCGGCCATGCAGAGATCAGACAGATATTTAAGGCTTCAGGAGTCGGAAATATTGCAGGATCTTATGTTCTTGACGGATATATGGAGAGAGGATGTAAGGTAAGGATCTCTCGTGAAGGAAAACAGATATTTGAGGGAGATCTTGCGTCACTTAAGAGATTTAAGGATGATGTAAAAGAAGTTAAGACAGGATATGAGTGTGGTCTTGTATTTGACGGATTTAACGATATTGCTGAATTTGATGTTGTTGAAGCTTATAAGATGGTTGAGGTTCCTAGATAATTAAAAGGAAAGAGCAGAATATGAGAAAAAACAGTATTAAAAATATACGCATAAACGAAGAAGTTATGCGTGAATTATCTAATATTATCCGCGGGGAGATAAAAGACCCGCGAATCAATCCGATGACAAGTGTCGTTGCAGTTGAGGTCGCACCTGACCTTAAAACTGCAAAGGCATATATAAGTGTCCTCGGAGATGAAAAGTCGCAGCAGGATACACTTGCAGGACTTAGATCAGCAGAGGGATATATAAGAAGAACACTGGCAAAGAATGTTAATCTTAGAAATACTCCGGCGATAACATTTATAATCGATCAGTCTATAGAGTATGGTGTTCTTATGTCTAAGAAAATTGATGAGGTTACAAAAAATCTTAAAGAGGATTAGAAGATGACAGAAATCGATTCGTTTTTAAAGGATGCAGATACGATCGGAATTTCAGGACATGTAAGACCTGATGGAGATTGTGTCGGCTCCACACTTGCTGTTTATAATTATATAAAGGATTATTATCCTGATAAAACAGTTAAATTATTTTTGGAACCAAGTCCTAATATATTTAAATTTATGCAAAGGTCAGATGAGATAGATAATACATTCTCATACGGCAGACAATTTGATCTTTATATAGCACTGGATTGCAGTGATCTCGGAAGGCTTGGATCTGCTGCGGAGTTTTTTAAAGAGGCAAAAAGAACAATATGTATAGATCATCATGTCACAAATGGAGCGTTTGCAGACGAAAATTATATTTTTCCGGATGCAAGCTCCACATGTGAACTTGTATATGAACTATTACCAAAAGAACGTCTGACTATGCATATAGCGGAATGTATATATACAGGAATGGTTCATGATACTGGAGTTTTCCAATATTCATGTACGTCAAAAAAGACTATGGATATTGCCGGAAGTCTCATGGAAATGGGAATTGATTATCCAAAGATCATTGATGAGACGTTCTATACGAAAACTTTCAGCCAGAATAAAATATTAGGACAGGCTCTGATAAAAAGTGAGCTTTATCTTGATGGAGATGTTATATTCACATGGATAAGCCTGGATGAGATGAGAAAATATGACGTGCTTCCAAAACATCTTGATGGGATCGTGAATCAGCTTAGGATAACAAAGGATATAAAAATAGCTGTATTTTTATATGAAAATGAAGACGGAACATATAAGGGAAGCCTTCGGGTAAACGGAGATTATGATGTGTCAGCTATTGCTTCCATATTCGGTGGTGGTGGACATGTAAAAGCTGCCGGATTTACGATCGATGGACCGGTGGATATTGCAAGGGACAGGATCATTGGCGCTATAAAGGAGAATATCAGAGGCAATGGTTAACGGAATAATTAATGTATACAAAGAGAAAGGTTATACAAGCTTTGATGTCGTTGCTAAAATGCGAGGAATATTCGGACAGAAAAAAATCGGACATACCGGAACATTAGACCCTGATGCACAGGGGGTTCTTCCGGTGTGCCTTGGAAAAGCAACAAAAGTGTGTGATCTTTTAACTGATAAGGACAAGGTTTACAAAGCAACAATGCTGCTGGGTATCCAGACTGATACACTTGATATTTCGGGTAAAGTATGCAATAAAGCCGTGGTAAATGTAACAGAACAGCAGGTAAGAGATGTTATATCGACCTTTGTAGGAACTATAGAGCAGGTTCCGCCTATGTACTCGGCTTTGAAAGTAAATGGAAAGAAGCTTTATGAACTTGCAAGAGAAGGAAAGACCATTGAAAGAAAAGCCAGAAAAGTCAGCATCTATGATATTACCATAGATGAGATATGTCTCCCGGAAGTTGTTATGACAGTTTCCTGCTCAAAAGGGACATATATAAGATCCCTGTGCGATGATATAGGTACAAAGCTAGGTTGTTATGGCTGCATGAAGGATCTGCTTAGAACAAAGGTTGCGTGCTTTGATATAGGGGATGCCTATAAAATTTCAGAAATAGAAAAGCTAAAAGAAAGCATTGTCCTTCCGGTTGATATGCTTTTTGAAAATATTCCGGCGGTTAATACAGTTTTAATGGCGCAGAAGCTTATCGAAAACGGGAACCGGATTCCGGCAGAAATGATAAATGCAGATGGTAATAAACAAAGAAAATATGACGATGAAGGAAGATACAGAATATATAATCCAGAGGATTCTTTTGTCGGGATATATACATATAAGGCGGAAACAGACGATTTTAAGCCGGTAAAGATTTTTATGGAATAGAGTATGGAATATATAAAAAATACACTTGATTTTCATGTTGACCAGCCATCGGTCATAACTTTTGGAAAGTTCGACGGATTGCACAGGGGACATGAATTTTTAATGGACAGACAAAAAGAACAAAGCAGTATAAATGGATATAAACGTATAGTATTTACTTTTGATATTCCGCCTAAGACAAAAGTACTTGGCGATGCATCAAAGGTAATTACGACAAACGATGAAAAGCAGTACATATTCGAAAAAGACGGGGTAGATTATCTGATAGAATGTCCTTTTACTAAGGAAGTTATGTGCATGGAGCCGGAAGAGTTTGTTTCGATGATAGTATCAAGACTGAATGTGAAATGCATAGTAGTAGGAGATGACTTCAGGTTTGGACATAACAGGGCAGGAGATCATGAGCTTCTTTTAAAGCTTGCACCGAAATATGGATATGAACTGATCGTGGTTGATAAATTAAAAGATAATGGGCGCGACATAAGCAGCACATATATAAGAGAAGAAGTAGCTCGTGGAAATATAAAAAAAGCTAATTCGCTTCTGGGATATCCTTATTTTATAATGGGAAGAGTCGTGCATGGAAAACAGCTTGGGCGGACACTTGGGATTCCGACTATAAATATCCTTCCGGAAGCGGAAAAAATATTGCCGCCATTTGGTGTATATGCATCAAAGGTAAATGTTTCAGACAAATGGTATCTGGGGATTACAAATATCGGGCGGAAACCTACTATAGAAGGGGAAAATCCTGTAGGTGTGGAAACATACATAATAGATTTCAGCCAGGATGTGTATGATCATGTGGTGACGGTTGAACTGTATGACTTTTTAAGACCGGAAAAGAAGTTTGATTCGATAGAAGAGTTGAAAGAACAGATAAGTGGTGACATAGTAAAAGTGATAAAATATTACGGAAATGTTACATAAATGTGTTGACAATTTAATAATTCGTGATATACTCGTAACTATAAATTTATAGTTATGTATGAACTTGGAGGTTTTATGAGTATAAATAATAAAAAAATCAGAAAGGCATCGGTTATTGCCGCAGTTACACTTGCCATGGGAACCATGTCAGTAAATGCCAGTGTGGCAGATGATAATTCAAAAGGAAAGATTTTATCAGACTGCGCACTTACAGCAGGTGTGTCAAAGGATCTGAGCAATGTTTCGGGTGAGAGTTTTAAACTCACAGCAGGCGTGACATCTGCTCTTTCATATGCATATAATGACGTATCGATAATGACACAGAGTAAAGATGTTGTTTCAGCACCAGAGAGCAGCCAGGCAGGGGCAGATGCAGCTTCTGATATGACACAACAGGATCAGGCAGATGAAAACACACAGCAGAGCGAAGCTGTGCAGACCGTTGCCCAGCAGTGTGGATATACAAATCTTGCAATGTCAAATATAAGTGAGGGAAACTTAAACATAAGGGAAGAGGCTACAACAGACAGCAGTGTCGTTGGAATCATGACGAAGCACAATGCGTGTGAAATACTTGAGGATGATGGTGAATGGCTCAAGATCAAATCCGGAAAAGTTACTGGATATGTAAATGCATCATATATCGCAACAGGTGATGAGGCAGAGGCTATGGCACAGGAAGAAATGTCAACAGTTGCCACAGTTAAGACAGAGACACTTCGTGTCAGATCAGATAAGTCTACCGATTCAAGTATCGTGTCACTTGTAGGAGATTCTGAAAAACTTACAGTAAACAGTGTTGATGGACAGTGGGTAGAGGTTACCGTTGATGATGAAACCGGATATGTAGCATCTGATTTTGTGGAATTGTCAAAGAGCCTTCCTACAGCAAAAACTATTACAGAAGTTAAATACGGCGATGGCGTATCTGATGTCAGGGTAAGCCTTGTACAATATGCTCTTTCATTTGTAGGAAATAGATATGTATGGGGTGGTACAAGCCTTACAAACGGAGTTGACTGTTCCGGATTTACAATGCAGATACTTGGAAAGTACGGAGTATCACTGCCTCATTCGTCAAGTGCACAGCCGGGATGTGGAACAATAATAAACTCTTCAGATGCACAGCCGGGAGATTTATTCTTTTACGGAAGTGGAAGCAGTATCTCACATGTTGCCATATATATCGGTGACGGACAGATCGTCCATGCAAGCAATTCGCGTGATGGAATAAAAGTATCTAATGCTTATTATAGAACGCCTATTTGTGTAGCTAGATATTTCTAAAAAATATATTTACAATGAATACGTACTATGCTATACTTTGAAAGTATGGTTTTGCCCATACTCGGTAATTGGACACTCCGACCTTTGACTGAGTATCATATATTTATATTTTGGGCGCATTAAAATAAAAGGAGGATCATAAAATGATCGCAAAAGAAAAGAAACAGGCAATTATCGCAGAGTACGGAAGAACAGCTAATGACACTGGTTCACCAGAGGTTCAGGTTGCTATTCTTTCAGCAAGAATCGCAGAGCTTACTGAGCATTTAAAAGAGAATCCAAAGGATCATCATTCAAGACGTGGTATGTTAAAAATGATCGGTCAGAGACGTGGATTACTTGCATACCTTAAGGAAATTGATATTGAGAGATATCGTTCACTTATTGAGCGCTTAGGACTTAGAAAATAATTGTTATTTGGAGCGGAGTATTTTTATATTCCGCTCTATTCTTGATTTATAGGAAATAGTCAAAAGGGTTCCTGTAAAAGTAAAATCAGAAGTTCAACCGAGACCACTGAAGAGACTATGCTTAGATGAAGCATGGATTGTTCAGTAGTTTCGGACTTCTGTAAAAAAAGTTAAAGGAGATTAATATGTACAAAAGTTATTCAATGGAACTTGCCGGAAGAACTCTTACTGTAGATATCGGAAGAGTTGCAGCACAGGCAAATGGAGCAGTTTTTATCAAATATGGTGATACAACGGTTTTATCTACAGCAACAGCAGCTGATAAACCAAGGGATGGAGTTGATTTTTTCCCACTCAGTGTTGAATTTGAAGAAAAGATGTATTCTGTAGGCAAAATCCCGGGAGGGTTCAATAAGAGAGAAGGAAAGGCATCTGAGAATGCAATCCTTACAGATCGTGTTATCGATCGTCCTATGAGACCACTTTTCCCTAAAGATTACAGAAATGATGTTACTCTTAACAACCTTGTTATGTCAGTTGATCCTGAGTGCCGTCCTGAAATAGTTGCAATGATAGGTACAGCACTTGCTGTTCACATTTCTGATATTCCTTTTGATGGACCATGTGCTATGACACAGATGGGACTCGTGGATGGTGAGTTTATTGTAAACCCATCACAGAAGCAATGGGATGAGGGTGATCTTCAGCTTACTGTTGCATCTACAAAAGAAAAAGTTATCATGATCGAAGCTGGTGCAAATGTTGTTCCGGAAGCAAAGATGATCGAGGCTATATATAAATGCCATGATATCAATCAGACTCTTATAGAATTTATGGACAAAATACGTTCAGAGATCGGTAAACCAAAGCATGAGTATGAAAGCTGTGCAATACCTGAGCAGATGTTTGAGGATATCAAAAAAATCGTAACACCTGAGCAGATGGAGGAAGCTGTATTTACAGATGAAAAGCAGAAGCGTGAGGCTAATATTGCGGCTATTACTGAAAAATTAGAGGAAGCATTTGCTGATAATGAAGAATATCTTGCTGTACTTGGAGAGGCAATCTATCAGTATCAGAAAAAGACTGTAAGAAAGATGATATTAAAAGATCACAAACGTCCTGATGGCCGTGCGATCAACCAGATCAGACCGCTTGCGGCAGAGGTTGATCTGATCCCAAGAGTTCATGGTTCTGCAATGTTTACCCGTGGACAGACACAGATCTGTGATGTTGTAACTCTTGCTCCTTTATCTGAAATCCAGAAAATTGACGGGCTTGACGCAAACATCACAACAAAGAGATATATGCATCACTACAATTTTCCGGCATACTCTGTAGGAGAGACAAAAGTATCACGTGGACCGGGTCGTCGTGAGATCGGACATGGAGCATTGGCTGAGAAGGCGCTTGTTCCTGTTCTTCCAAGTGTGGAGGAGTTCCCATACACGATCCGTGCAGTATCAGAAACTTTTGAGTCAAATGGTTCTACATCTATGGCTTCCACATGTGCATCATGTATGTCACTTATGGCAGCTGGTGTACCTATCAAGTCTATGGTTGCAGGAATTTCATGTGGACTTGTGACAGGTGATACAGATGATGATTTCGTAGTACTTACGGATATCCAGGGTCTTGAGGATTTCTTTGGAGATATGGATTTTAAGGTAACAGGTACACATGAGGGAATTACTGCTATCCAGATGGATATCAAAATACATGGTCTTACAAGACCTATCGTAGAGGAAGCAATCGCAAGAACTCGTGAGGCTCGTTTATACATTATGGATGAGGTTATGAGCAAAGCTATTGCAGAGCCTAGAAAAGAAGTTAATGGATGGGCTCCGAAGATTGAACAGATCACTATCGATCCTTCAAAAATTGGTGATGTTGTAGGTCAGAAGGGTAAGACGATCAACGAGATCATTGACAGAACAGGCGTAAAGATCGACATCACAGATGACGGAGCTGTTTCTGTATGTGGTACAGACAAAGAGATGATAGCCAAAGCTATCGATATGATAAGGATAATCACAACTGATTTCGAACAGGGACAGATCTTTGAAGGAACAGTTGTAAGCATAAAAGAGTTCGGTGCTTTTATCGAGTTTGCTCCTGGAAAAGAGGGAATGGTACACATTTCCAAGATCGCAAATGAGAGGATCAACCGTGTAGAGGATGTTCTTACACTTGGAGACAAGGTAAAGGTTGTATGTCTTGGAAAGGACAAGATGGGAAGGATAAGTTTCTCAATGAAAGATGTAAAAGAAGAGGCTTAATATAATAAATTGCGAAAGAAGACCGCACTTTGTGCGGTCTTTTTTCATATCATATATTAATATCTAAACTGGAAAGTAATATATGGATCAGGCAAAACAGGCAATAAATGCAGTAAAAGTATATAAAAACGGACTTAGTGGCAAAAATGTAAATATCGCAATATTAGACACGGGTGTGTACGGACATGAACTATTAAATGATAAAATAGTCTGTTTTAATGATTATATTGGGGGAAAAACAAAAATATATGATGACAACGGGCATGGAACACATGTGGCTGGGATAATATGTGCTGACAGGATAGGGATGGCAGAAAATGCAAGAATAGCAGTATTTAAAGTGTTGGATCAGTTTGGAATGGGAAAAACGGGCGATTCTCTTAGGGCACTTGAATGGATAAAAAGAAATCATAAAAAATATGACATAAAAATACTTAATTTTTCCGTAGGGTACCTGCCTGATTCTAAATTGACAGAAAAACAAAAAATACTTGATGTCATAGATGAATTGTGGGATCTTGGGATAGTTGTAGTTGCGGCGGCTGGAAATTATGGACCTGGACCATTTTCGGTCACTGTGCCCGGAATATCAAGAAAAATAATCACGGTTGGAAGTTATGATGATTTCAGGAGTGGAAGAGGACCGACAGGCTGCTGTATTGTAAAGCCTGAAGTTCTTGCGCCGGGAAGTGAGATCTTAAGTCTTTCTAATAGAAATAACGGATTTGTAAGAAAAAGCGGAACCTCAATGGCAACACCTATAGTGGCAGGAGCGGTTGCGCTTTTATTGGAGCGATATCCGAAAATGAAACCGGAGGAAGTAAAACTCCGGTTATATAATACATGTAAAAGGATTCCATCACAGAAGGATAGAAACTGGGGAATCGTGGATGTTGATAAATTGCTCGGAATAATATAAAATACTTATTACGAAAGGGGTGCTATATGAGAAAAGTACTTAAAAGATTGCTAAGCAAATTATTTATTGTCTCAACGATAATCATATTGCAGATGGTATGGTTTTTCTTATTATTTTATACTGCGTCAGCAGGAAGTCGTATTTTTGATATGATATTAAAGATTGCGGCATTTTTCCTTGCTATGTATATAGCGAACAGGCAGATGAAAACCTATATAAAATTGTCATGGATATTTCTGATATTAAGCCTCCCTATAGTAGGTATACCATGTTATTTCTTTTTTGGACGTCCTGAGCTTACGGAACGTACACAGCAAAGAATGAAAAAAATAGTCGATGCTCATGCCACATACAGACCGGCGAATGAAAATATTGAAAAAGAACTTCGAGAGAGTAACATTGAAGCGTACCGCCAGGCTAAACTTATACAGCAGAACCAAAACTATCCTATATATAAAGAGGATGAGACAACATATTATTGTAATGGAGAAACGGCATACAAAGATATACTTAAAGATCTTGAGCGGGCAGAAAAATTCATATTTATGGAGTACTTTATCATAGGACCTGGAAAAATGTTTGGAAGTATGTTAGATATCTTAAAACGAAAGGTCAAAGAAGGCGTAGAGGTACGCATAATATATGATGATTTCGGAAGTATAAATGTTACACCGGCAGGTTTTATAAAACAATTGCAGAAAGAGGGAATCAAGGTATGCAGATTTAATCCATATAAACCGGTGCTTTCTGTGATAATGAATGACAGGGATCACAGAAAAATACTTGTGGTCGACGGAAAAATAGCACATACCGGAGGATATAATATTGCTGATGAGTATATAAATGAAGTGGAACGTTTCGGATATTGGAAAGATGCCGGTATCAGAGTTACAGGTGAATGTGTCAACAGCTTTACCACTATGTTTCTTGAAATGTGGAGTTATATAAACAGGACAGGAGAAGTTGAAAGTAAATACCTTGTTAAGAAAAACACAAATACGGATGCAAAGGGATTTGTTATGCCGTTCTGTGATTCGCCGCTTGACCATGACAATGTTGGAGAAAATATATATGTAAGCATGATATCACGAGCAAAAAGATATATTTATATGTTTACGCCATACCTTATACTAAGTACAGAATTAAGCCATGCGATGATAACAGCAGCACTTTCAGGTGTGGATGTAAGAATCGTTGTTCCGGCTATACCGGACAAAAAACTGATATATCTTCAGACAGAGGCAAATTTCAGACAGCTTAAGGAGGCAGGAGTGCGTATTTACAGATATACACCTGGATTCATCCATTCAAAATGTTTTGTATCGGACGATACCACAGCAATAGTTGGTACATGCAATCTTGATTTTCGGAGCATTTACTGGAATTTTGAAGATTTTGTCTATTTATATAATAGTAAAACGGTGCTTGATGTAAAAAATGATGCCCTGAAAACATTTGAAGTATCAAAAGAGGTCACAGATGCAGAGTGCATCAACAGGCATTTTGTAGTCAGGTTTATGCAAAGCGTACTTCAGCTTTTTGCACCATTATTATAGTTTTTGACAAAATCATATGTTGTAATATGGATATACCATATATTGTAATTTGCTCTTGAAAAAATACCAATATATTGTTACAATATGCTGGTGCAAAAATCAGTCAAAAAGTGAGGCTTTCATATATGGATATGACGATTAAACTGCAGGTCTTTGAAGGTCCTTTGGATCTGCTGTTATATTTAATCGAAAAGAATAAAGTTAATATATATGATATTCCAATAGTGGAAATAACCAGCCAGTATATGGAATATGTAGCAGAGATGAAACGCAGGGATCTTGATGTCCTTAGTGAGTTTTTAGTGATGGCAGCTACACTTATTGACATAAAATCCAAAATGCTTCTTCCGAGGACCGAAAAAGAAGAAGAGGAAGAAGAAGATCCAAGGGCAGAACTTGTACAGCAGCTTCTTGAATACAAAATGTATAAGTGTATGGCATATGAACTTAAAGATCGTCAGATGGACGCAGAAAGGATCATGTTTAAACAGCCTACGATTCCCAAAGAAGTGCTTGCCTATGAGGAACCACTTGATCTGGATGAACTGGTGTCGGATGTCACGCTTAAGAAGCTTAATGATATTTTCCAGAATATAATGAAAAAGCAGGCTGATAAGATAGACAAGGTGAGATCAAAATTCGGAAAGATTGAAAAGGAAGAGGTATCTTTGGAGGATAAAATGGATTATCTGACAAATTATGCCACTACCCATAAAAATTTCAGTTTCAGGAATCTTTTGGAGTCCTCAAGTGGAAAAATAGAAGTGATAGTTACATTTCTTGCGATTCTTGAGCTTATGAAGATGGGAAGGATAAACATATCGCAGGAACATATTTTTGATGACATACTTATAGAATCAAGAATTGCTGCATAAAAGAGGTAATACTTATATGAATTATAAAGCAATAATAGAAGCGATATTATTTACAATGGGTGAATCCGTGGAACTTGAAAAAATATCTTCTGCGATTGATCTGGACCAAAAACAGACAAAAAAAATAATAGAAGAGCTTCAAAAAGAATATGAGGATTCTGATGATATAGGAATGTCGATAATAGAGCTGGATGGTTCGTATCAGATGTGCACAAAACCCAGGATGTATGAGTATCTGATAAAGATAGCAAAGCAGCCCAAAAAGAGAGTACTGTCAGATGTATTGCTTGAAACATTGTCTATAATCGCTTATAAACAGCCTGTTACAAAAGCTGAAATAGAAAAGATCCGGGGGGTTTCAAGCGACCATGCGGTTAATAAACTGGTTGAATATAATCTGGTAAAAGAACTTGGAAGGCTTGATGCACCGGGAAGACCGCTTCTTTTTGGGACGACAGAAGAATTTTTGCGGAGCTTTGGAGTTCAATCTGTTGATGAACTGCCGGTTTTAAGTCCGGTGCAGGTTGAAGAATTCAAGCAGGAAGCAGAAGAAGAAATGAATGTAAAACTTAATATATAATGAGTTTGTGATATTGGTATAAAAATTTTATAATACGGACATGACAAATAATCATATATTTTACCGATGGGGGTGATTATATGATTATTTTTTTGGGTAAACGGATATTGGTTTCTTTTATGACCATTGCTATTTCGATGGCAGCCGCAACAGCAGAACCTGGGTTACATGCAAAGTCAGCTGCACTTCTGGATGCAGATAATGATGTGATAATGTACTCAAAATCTGCAAACGACAGTATGGCAAATGCAAGTACAACAAAGATACTCACATGCATAGTTGCACTTGAAAACAGTAATCTGGATGATATGGTGCGGGTGTCGGAAAAATCTGCCGGGCAGCCACAGGTAAAGCTTGGACTTGTTGAGGGTGAAAGCTATAAAATGCAGGATCTTTTATATGGAATGATGCTTGAATCGTATAACGACTGCGCATATGCCATAGCAGAGCACATAGGCGGCTCTGTGGAAGGCTTTTCAGATATGCTGAACTTAAAGGCGAATGAACTGGGATGTTATAATACATATTTTCTCACACCTAACGGACTCGATGATGAGGATGAGATAAGCTTTCACCATACAACAGCGAATGATCTTTGCAATATAATGAAATATTGTGCATGGGATTCACAAAAATCCGCAGAATTTCAGAAAATAACCCAGACAATGGAATATGGATTTACCGATAAAAACGGAAACAATATGACGTTTACAAACCATAACAAGCTTTTAACCCAGACAGACTGTTGCGTATCCGGAAAAACAGGGTATACATCGAAAGCAGGATATTGTTATGTGGCAGCAATAGAAAAAGACGGCAAAAGGATGTGTATGGCCCTTTTGGGATGTGGATGGCCTGATAATAAAAATTACAAATGGGAAGATGCGAAAAAGCTGATAAAGTATGGAACAAGCACAAAAGAAAGCTTTTCATTTATAGAAGCAGGAAATTCTAAAGAGAATGCAGATGCAGATACAGAGGAAGTGACAACGTATGAACCTGATAAAAAAATAAGTCAGAAATTTTGTGAAACTTTTACATTAAATATTAATAAATTTTACTGAAAAAATAAAATAGTGAAAATTTTAACAAATGAGTTGAAAAACTAGTAAAAATAGGCTATTATCATACTAGCGAAAAATTTTATTTTTTATAGATGGAGGACATAAAATGAGTAGTAACAATGAAAACTTGGCAATGCAGCGTATTGCTAAGTTAGTCGACGAGAACAGTTTTATGGAAATTGGCTCGCTTGTGACAGCTCGCAGCACAGATTTTAATCTTACTGCAGCAAAAACTCCTTCAGATGGTGTTGTAATCGGACACGGTCTGATCGATGGAAATCTTGTATTTATTTACAGCCAGGATGCTTCTGTTTTAAACGGAACTATCGGCGAGATGCATGCAAAGAAAATAGCTTCTGTTTATGACATGGCTATGAAAATGGGTGCACCGGTGATCGGCATGATCGATTGTGGCGGTATCAGACTTCAGGAGTCAGTAGATGCTCTTGATGGATTTGGTCTTATATATGCCAAAGAAGCAGCTGCAAGTGGAGTGATCCCACAGATCTGTGGTGTATTCGGAAATTGTGGTGGTGGACTTTCAGTTGTTCCGGCTCTTTGTGATTTCGCTTTTATTGAAGAGTCAAAAGGAAGAATGTTTGTAAATTCACCTGATGCGATCGAAGGAAACCGTGTAGAAAAATGTGACACAGCAAATGCTTCATTCCAGAGTGAAAATAACGGATGCATTGACGGCGTTGGAACAGAGGATGATATTATCGCTGATATCAGAGCACTTGTAAGCATGCTCCCACTCAACAACGAAAGTGATGTATATACAGATGTATGTGAGGATGATTTAAACCGCGCATGCAACAGCATGGCAGATATGAAAGCTGATCCTAGATATTTATTATCAGAACTTTCAGATGATCATGTATTCTTTGAGACAAAGAAAGACTATGCAAAAAATATGGTGACAGGTTTCGTTAAATTAAACGGAATGACTGTCGGTGCAGTTGCAAACTGCAGCACTGTATATGATGCAGATGGAAATAAAGCAGAGGAGTTCCCTCTTTCTCTTACAGCAAGAGGATGTAACAAGGCTGCAGAGTTCGTATCATTCTGTGATGCATTCTCAATCCCTGTACTTACACTTACAAATGTAAACGGATTCAAAAACTGCATGTGCTCAGAAAAGAAACTTGCAAAAGCACTTGCAAAGATGACATATGCATTCTCAAATGCAACATGTCCAAAGGTCAACCTTATTACAGGTGAAGCTTACGGAAGCGCATATGTAGCCATGAACTCTAAATCGATCGGAGCAGATATGGTATATGCATATCCTGACGCAAAGATCGGAATGATGGATTCAAAGATTGCAGCGGAGATCATGTATCCTGACGCAGATGCAGCAGAACTTACAGAAAAAGCATCTGATTATGAGAAACTTCAGTCATCTGTTAATTCAGCAGCTGCAAGAGGTTATGTAGATCTTATAATCGAACCTGCCGATACTAGAAAATATCTTGTTGGAGCATTTGAGATGCTTTATACAAAATATGTATATACACCAGACAAGAAACATGGAACTAAATAATAGAAAGGCGCATTTGTTATGAAAAGAAAAATAACATATATCCTTAGCCTTTTAATGATAGTATGTATGCTTGGAGCCTGCGGATCTGATAATTCGAAAACTACATATGGCGGATATACAGAGGACGAGCTCAAAGAAGAAGCGCAGACAAGTCTTACAAATATTCAGAATTATCTTCAGATTGTGAATAGCTATGACGATTATGATGCTTACAAAGAAGACGTAGAAAATGCTGAGGAAAAGTCCGGAAGAACAGAGGGCGAACTTGTATACAGCGTACTGGCACAGAATGGACAGACTGCTTCAATGAAAAATATTGATGCAGAACTTGCAGCCGTACCAACATGGCTTGACCTTGTTGATGAGTACGGTGACGTGGCAGATACTACAGAAGGCAAGGATTTTACAGTAACAAAGTCAGGTGGAACGCTTACAACTGACATGACACTTGAATTCGGCAAGCAGGATGTAACATTTGAGATGGTTTACGATTCTGTTAATATGGAAGTTACCAGTATCGGGCTTACTCCTGTACAGACTATGGGACAGAAACTTGCTAAGGCCGGACAGAATACAGCTATTTCAATGAGTATTGTGTTCTGTGTATTGATACTTATCTCACTCATTATTTACTGCTTTAAATTTATTGCACTTATTGGAAATAAAGAAAAGAAGGCAGAATCTGTAAAGAGCGAAGAAAAGAAAGAAACAGCAACTGTTGCAGCAGCACCTGCAGAGAATCTTACGGATGACACAGAACTTGTTGCTGTTATCTCAGCAGCGATCGCTGCAAGCGAAGGCACTACAACAGAAGGTTTTGTAGTCCGTTCAATCAATAGAAGATAATTTTAGGAGGAAATTTTAAATGAAAAATTATACAATTACCGTTAACGGAAATGTTTACGATGTTACAGTAGAAGAGACTGGAAGCGCTCCAAGCACTGCTTCTGCACCAAAGAGAGCAGCAGCACCGGCTGCACCAAAGGCAGCTGCACCAGCAGCATCAGCCGGAGCAGGAAGCATCAAAGTAGAAGCCGGAGCAGCCGGAAAAGTATTTAAGCTTGAAGCTAAGGTCGGAGATGCATTAAAGAAAGGTGATACAATCCTTATCCTTGAGATCATGAAGATGGAGACACCTGTAGTCGCTCCAGAGGATGGAACAGTAGCAAGTATCGAAGTTGCTGTTGGTGATTCTGTAGAGGCTGGCGCATTACTTGCAACATTAAACTAATTTCAGGAGGTAAACTATTTTGAGTTACGTAGGTGAAACACTTTCAAACCTCCTACACCAGACTGCCTTCTTTAATCTGTCAGTCGGAAACTATGTTATGATCGCTGTAGCATGTGTATTCTTATTCCTGGCAATTAAAAAAGGTTTTGAGCCTTTACTTTTAGTACCTATTGCTTTTGGTATGCTCCTTGTTAATATCT
>CAJLRL010000010.1 GCA_905209075.1 uncultured Lachnospiraceae bacterium
ATATACACTGTATCACACAGCAGATACCACAGTAATTTAATTGGTTGTAATCGTTCCGTCTCACATTGGAGACTTGGGAAAAGCCCATTGTGAGACGACAGGATGAGAAAGGTGAATAGTATGAGAGAGGTTACAATTGCTGCAATACAGATGAGCTGCAGCCGTGATGTAAAAGAAAATATTGAAAAAGCAGCAAAGCTTATAAGGGCTGCGGCAGAGGCCGGAGCGCAGATAATACTTCCTTCGGAGCTGTTTGAGAGACAGTATTTCTGTCAGGAGAGGCGCTACGATTATTATGACTATGCAAAGCCGCTTTCTGAAAATGATGCAGTGCAGAGTATGAAGGCACTGGCAAAGGAGCTTGGAGTGGTGATTCCTGTGAGCTTTTATGAGGCCGGAGAGGGCAGACAGCTCTTCAACTCGGTGGCGGTGATAGATGCCGACGGAGAGGTGCTTGGAATATACAGAAAGACACATATCCCGGACGATCATTATTATCAGGAAAAGTTTTACTTCACACCGGGAAATACAGGCTTTAAAGCGTTTAAGACAAAGTATGCAACCATAGGAGTCGGCATATGCTGGGATCAGTGGTTCCCGGAAACAGCAAGAGGCATGGCTTTAAAGGGTGCGGAGATACTTTTTTACCCTACAGCCATAGGCAGCGAGCCGATACTGGAATGTGACAGCATGCCGCACTGGAGACGGTGCATGACCGGACATGCAGCCTGCAATCTGATGCCGGTTGTGGCGGCAAACAGGATAGGCACAGAGGAGGTTGTACCGTGTGCAGAAAACGGAAACCAGAGCTCTGCACTGACATTTTACGGCTCTTCGTTTATCACAGACGCAACCGGAGAGGTTGTTGAGGAGATGGACAGAGTATCGGAGGGCTTCATACTCCACAGTTTTGATCTGGATGAGCTGGAGAGTGAGAGAAAGAGCTGGGGACTGTTCAGGGACAGGCGACCGGAGATGTATGGGGAGAATTAGCTTATATTACCTCTTCCCCAAAAGTTTACAGCTAGAGTTGTCTTAGTCCTCTAACAATAATAAATATAGTCACGAATTCAGCCGCCGGAAAAGCAAGCCACACACCTGTCATGCCAAAGGCGGCTGAAAGTGCAAATGCGAAAATGGTTATTGCGATAAAACCACGCATGATAGAGGCTGTGAACCCTGTGCCATTTCAATAAGCTGGTGCAATATACGGTTTGAAGCAGTGTATGACACTGTAGTGGGAGTGATACCTCCGCTGCAATTTCGAAGATTTTCCAGAATAAATAGTCCTGGAAAGCGCTGATATCATCAGGTGTTATATCTTCTTCCTTTAAGATGAAAATGCGCTCTGCCTGCTCAGCAGTCCTTTTTTATAGCCTAAGAAAAAAAGATCCAGTCGGAAGTATGGTGTAAAAAACTCAGGTTTTTCGTTGTCAGTGCCGGGATTCCAGTAGGTATCTACGACTATATTCTGATATTTGCATCTATTTTTCAGCACATCTAGGTAAAAGGATGGATTCTGATGTGCTTTGTGTATCTGTTCTGAAATCATATCCCAGTTTTCTGCGGTAATAGGCTCGTTGATTTCATACAACTTGCCAACTGCTTTTTGAAGCCAGATGAAATAAGATCTGTATCGCATTTTTTCAAGATAAGCAGTCCTGCTTTCAGCGGTTGTTCCCATAATAATGTTCTCCATTCTTTGTATATCCCATCAGGACAGCATTCTTGGAAAATGACTGGCCGGGAAGTATTTGAGTAAATTGTAGTAGTGAGACTTTTTCTTGTCAATCGGAAGAAAAAAGCAAGAATTTTTGACAAATGCTATTAAGCTAAAATTACGCATAAAGTAGAAATAGTGAAAAAATGTCATTGATATAATGATAGAATTGTCTTAAAAAGTGCGTTAAAATACAAAATATCAAAATACGTAAGTAAAGGGGCATTTTATGGAATATTCAGCAATTATTCATGATATGGATAAAAGATTCTGCTATGCGATAGATAAGGATTTATTTGTTATACGTGTGCAGGTAAAAAAGGATGATATGAAGGAGGTAATCCTTCACTATGAGGACAAGTATATACCTATGGAGCGCAAGGATACACGGATGACGCTTCCTATGAAGAAGGTAGCTACCTCGCAGTTTCATGATTATTATGAGGCGCAGCTTCAGATGAATTTGATATGTCTGAGATACTTTTTTGAATTTACAGACATGCAGGGCGAAAAAGTATATTATGGCAACTATGAGTTTGACAAAGAGTGCATTACAAACAGGGACAGAATGTTTGACTGTCCGCAGAACCTCAGGGAGGAAGAGATGTTTGAGGTGCCACAGTGGGCTGCAAACAAGGTAGTGTATCAGATCTTTCCGTCACGCTTTGCCTCAACACAGCCGGTGGACAAAAAGCTGTGGTATAAGGCACCGATTACGCCTATGGATGATTTGCATGGCAATCTCAGGGGCATCATAGAGCATCTGGATTATATTAAGGATCTAGGAATCGATGTGGTGTATCTGACGCCAATCTTTAAATCAAATTCGTGCCATAAGTATGATACCATTGATTATTATCAGGTTGACCCATCATTTGGAACAACAGAGGATTTAAAGGAGCTCGTACAAAAATCTCATGAGCGTGGCATGAAGGTAGTGCTGGATGCGGTATACAACCATACAGGAAGGGAATTTTTTGCGTTTCAGGATATTCTGGAAAAAGGCGAAAAGTCGAAATACCTGGACTGGTATTTTATCGACGAACTGCCGCCCAGGGGTGAATGGGGAGAGATTCCAAACTTCAAATGCTTTGGCTATTATGGTGGAATGCCAAAGCTGAACCTCAAAAATCCGGAAGTTGAAAAGTACATCACGGATGTTGCCTGCTACTGGATTAAGGAATGTGATATTGACGGATGGAGACTGGATGTAGGAGACGAAATCAGTCATTTCTTCTGGAAGAATTTCAGAAAGGCAATCAAGGCAGTAAAGAAGGATATGCTGATAATTGGTGAGATATGGCACTACGCAGGAGACTTCCTCGAGGGAGATGAGTGGGATACTGTCATGAATTATCCATTCTACCTGAACCTGATAGATCTGCTTGCAGACGAAAAGATCAATGTCAGCCAGTTTGTACAGAATCTGGGATATCTGAAGGGTCGCTTAAACAAAAAGTGCTATCCTCTGATGTGGAACCTGATCGACAGCCATGATACAGCAAGATTTTTACATCTGTGCAACGATAATAAGAAAAAACAGCATCTCGCAGCAGCCTTTCAGCTGTTACTGCCGGGAATGCCTATGGTTTACTATGGCGATGAGTACGCAATGCCGGGAGCAAACGATCCGGACTGCAGACGAGGCATGTATTGGGATGAAGAATACCAGGACAAGGAGATGTATAATTGGTATAAGAAGCTCATGCAGGTCCGAAAGACACATGCATGCATTGTAGAGGGAGAATTGATTGAGACAATCACAAATGATGAGGAGGATACGATTGTTCTGATCAGAAAAAGTGGTGAAGAGACACTTGCCATGATTTTCAATTGTGGCAGCAGCACAAAAGAATTTGATGAGTATGCGCAGAAATATGATCTGCTTACGGACAGCGTATTTGATGGAAAAGTAGAAGGGTTTGGTGCCGCTGTAATAGTACTGGCATAGCGGCAGCACATTTGAATGTAAAAACTCAGGGTTATCGATATCTGTGTCATGAAAAGAATATAGGATAATATTACTAAAAAATTATCGACATTCGACTGTTAAAACGTTATAATATATGTATATTGCAATCGGTTTGATTTGTTTAGTGCGAGAAAAAGTTCCATGGAGGGGAGATCGCGATGAATAAGAAAAAAGAAACAAGAGCAAAATTACAAATTATATTTTCAGTCATTATTTTTTGTATTGTAATGAATGCACAGTTGTATATGATGATCAATTTTGCTGAGGAGTATCTAAGTATAGCAATACTTACAGTGTTATTGCTGATATGCTTATATTTTATTGTGAGCAGTATTTTTACTTTTAAGTCTTTAAATGATCAGAGAAATGAAGAACGATATGATACAATTTTTAAGTCTGAAAAGGCATCATATTTGTTATTGAAAAAATATTTTGAGGAAATAGATTCGAAACTTGATATTTTACAGTCGGTTGCAAAAGTCCCTACAGATGAGATTGTTAATACCCAAAAAGGAATAGCAAAGGTTGTAATAAACAGAAGCAGAGAAAATGCTGAAGCACTTATGAATTCAAATGACCAGCTGCTGGATAGGATCACTAATTTTGAAGACAGGATGGATTCAAATAATGAGACACTTTTAGAAGGTCAGAAGAATGTAATGAATAATTCTCTTACGGACATAGTAGAAAAGCAGCAGCAACTGATAGAGTCTATAAAAGATATGGAAATCCGTCTGAGTCAGGCGATAGCAAATAATCCGGTTCAATTTAATGCAAATGTTGAGATACCGGCACAAGCTATGTCAAATATGAATACTATACCGGTGCAGTCTGAACCAGTAGCAGTACAAAGCGAAAATACTGTTCCTGATGACTCTGAGAAACAAGAGGTTTCTGGAGCTGCAGATGATACAGGATCAGTACAGACAGAAATGTCTGACATCACTGAAGAAACAATAGAGAATGTTTCTGATGAACAGGAGGCTGCAGAGGAGCCGTTAGATGATATGTCTGAAATGATCGAGGATATACCGGAATCAGCAGATATGTCAGATGAAATAGAAAATTCAGAACCGGTCGATCTATCAGAAGAACCGGAAAATGAACCTGAACATGTGGAGATGGCGGATGAGATAGAGGAAGTTATTGAACCTCAGGCAGATTCACAGTTTGAGGATGTGATAGCAGATGTAGAGGCAGAACCGGTGGACGATGCAAATGAGCCGGTTGTATCAGAGGCTGAAGTTCCAAAGGAACCAGAGCCGGCACCATCAATTCCTACGGACGATCCAAACAGACAGCTTACACCAGATGAGATAGCTGCACTGATAGCGAGTATGTAATATAAAATGAGCTGCGCCGTTATGTGCGCAGCTCATTTTTTGACTATATGGAAAAATTTATTATAGATAAATAGAGTGAAAAGTCAATATAATATCATAAAATGTCAATCAATTATGCCCTATTAAACCAATTGTACAATTGATTTTATTATGTTTGTGGCTGTATGCATTGCCTCAACAGAAATATGTTCGAAAGGTCCGTGGAAACCATAACCGCCGGTTCCGAGATTTGGGCATGGCAGCCCCATAAAAGAAAGTCTGGCACCGTCAGTTCCACCTCTTACAGGTCTTGAGATTGGTTCAAGTCCATTCTGTTCTATAGCCTTTTTGGCTATGTCAATTATAAACATATTGTCTTTAATAACAGAAAGCATATTATCATAAGAATGTTTTATAGTAAGATCCACTGTTTTAGGACCGTATTTTGCATTGATGTTTTTTTCGATAGATCTTAAAGTATCCAATCTGTCATTGAAAAGTGCAGCATCATGGTCTCGTATAATATAAGAAAGAGAAGCATGGCTTACATCACCATTCATATCAGTTAAATGATAAAATCCCTGTCTGCCCTCTGTTTCAGCTGGTGTTTCAGATTCAGGAAGCATTCCTGCTATTTCGCATGCTACAAGAGCTGCATTAACCATTATTCCTTTAGCTTCACCCGGATGTACGTTTACACCGGTTATATCAAATACAGCACTTGCAGCATTAAAATTTTCATATGCGACTTCGCCCTCGTAATCACCATCAACGGTATATGCAAAATCAGCTTTGAAATAGTCGAGATCAAAAAATTCAGGACCAGCACCAATTTCTTCATCGGGTGTAAAGCCTACCCATATATCACCATGGGGAATATTTTCTTTTATAATTTCTTCAATGGCGGTGATGATTTCTGCAACACCGGCCTTATCATCTGCGCCGAGAAGGGAAGTACCATCTGTTGTTATGAGTGTGCGGCCTTTTAATGTAGAAAGAGTTGGAAAATCGGACACCTTGAGATATTCGCCGGTTCCCTCTAATAGAACATCACCGCCATCATAGTTATTGATGATCTGCGGTTTAACATCTTTTCCATTGAAATCTGGTGCAGTATCTATGTGAGATATAAAGCCTACGGATTTCTTTGATTCCATACCCTTTGTGGCAGGCAGAAGACCATATACATAACAATGGTCTGTGAGCGTTACATTTGATAAGTGAAGGGCATTTAATTCTTCCTCAAGTAATTCAGCCAGAGCAAATTCGCGCTTGCTGCTTGGGATGTTTGTACTGTTTTCATCTGATGTAGTCCAGTAACTTACATATTTGAGTAATCTTTCTTCGACTGTCATATTTACAAATTCCTTTCAAAAAAAATTAATAAAATACAAAAAAATAAAAGAATTATTAAAAAAAGTGTTGCATTTGTGTTAACTATACTATATAATAATTTTTGCGTTAAGGAAAGAATAAATTGAAATTTGCGCTTCTAGCTCATTTGGTAGAGCACCTGACTCTTAATCAGGGTGTGCAGGGTTCGAGCCCCTGGAGGCGCATTCGAAAGTACCGGTTTTATGGACATATGAGCCATAGGGTTGGTGCTTTTTTATTGTTTTAAGAAATATTTAATATAAAACAGAATGTTTATCATTGATATTTTACGAAAAAGAGTTTATACTTATAACTAGGAAAAAAGTAACAGCTATGAGGGCGGATGTATGAAAAATAAAATAAAGGCGCTGGATTTTAATGAACTTGCAGAAGTAGAATTCAAAAAAGGTATAAATGCTTTAAAACTGTATGATCATGAAAACTCAATTTCGCATCTTAAAAAGTCTGTCAGATTTTTAAAAAATACAAATAATACCGATAAATATGTCAAAATGTTGAATGTGCTCGGTCTTGTATATACATTAGAAAATAAAAATAAAGAGGCGCTGGATTGTTATCTTGAGAGTCTTGCAACAGCAGAGGTTATGCGCTCAAGTGATCTAAAAGCGATATCATATAGCAATATTGCATCATGTTATCAGAAAATGGGAATACATGAGAAGTCACTTGATTATTTCAGGGAAGCCAAAAAAGCATACGCAAATGCAGCAAAGTTGAATAAAAAGGATTCTGAAATGTGGAATCTCCTGAATTACATAAATATAGTTTTATCGGGCGAAGAGAGACTTTTTGCAGATGATAAATTTGTAGCTGTGATGTAAGAATTGTGAGTCAGAATAATATAGATGATATGTATGCTAAAAGCACACTTTCTGTATAGAGATTTTATAGTTATCCCTATGCAGAAAAGTGTGCTTTTTATCTTGAAGCGATGAGTTTACAGATTGGATTTCCCTGACTTGAAAATTTTTGTTCATATTCAGTCATTATGTTTCCGGCATTTAAAACAGGATCATTGTGGAGATCTCTTGTATAGGCATCTAAATGCCATATATCAGAATTTTCGATTTCATCCAGTGAAAAAGAAAAAAGATCCTGATTGTCTGTCTTGAATTCTATATTTCCGTCCGGAGCAAGAAACTGATCATATTTTTCTAAAAATGTAGAAGAAGTAAGGCGCCTTTTAGAATGTCTGTCTTTTGGCCATGGATCAGAAAAATTTAAGTATATTTTGGATATTTCATTCTCTGCAAATATTTCAGGAAGCGTTGCAGCATCTATACACAGAAAATGAATATTGGAAAGAGGCATTTCTTCTGTTTTTTGTACTGCACGAAGAAGAACACTGGTATATCTTTCGATTCCTATGTAATTTATATCAGGATTCTGTTCGGCAAGCTGCATCAGAAAACGTCCCTTGCCCATTCCTATTTCAATATGTATCGGATTTTTATTTCCGAGAAATTCATGCCATTTTCCTCGGAATTCAGCTGGATTTTGTATACAGTAAGGGCTGTTTGAAATAACTTCATCAGCACCAGGTATATTTCTAAGTCTCATATAACTCTCCTTAAGTGTGATATACAATAAATTTTAATATATAATTCCCTTGATTACAAGTATTTAAGCATTTATACTTATAGAGAGAATTAGTATTGTTACGATCAATAGAATTTATAGCAATTTATAATAACGGAGAAAAAATGAAATTTCAAGATAGATTTATAAAAAAAATAGGAGCAGCTATATTATCAACATCAATTATTGCGATATCTTTGATAATGGCACCAATTAAAGTAAATGCGGATCAGGCATGGCCGGAAGGACCAGAGATAGCATCTCCATGTGCTGTTGTGATGGAGGTCAATACAGGAACAGTATTATATGAAAAAAATCCACATGAAAAACATTATCCGGCGAGTATAACAAAGATTCTAACAACATACCTTGCGATCAAAAATTGTGATATGGATGAAAAAGTGGTGTTTTCAGCCGATGCCGTTTTCAAAAATGAGGGTGACACATCAAATATATCAAGAGATCTTTATGAAGAAATGACGATGGAGCAGACGTTGTATGCAGTTATGCTCGAATCGGCAAATGAATGTGCATATGCAGCGGCAGAACATACGGGTCAGAAGCTTGGAGGAGATTACAGTACATTCGTAGATCTCATGAACAAAACAGCAGCAGACTTAGGATGTACGGATACACACTTTAACAATGCGAACGGACTTCCGGATGAAAATCACTATACGAGTGCTTATGATATGGGACTTATAGGTTGTGCTGCTTACAAGAATGAGGAATTTAAAAAGATCACATCCACAAAAACATACACAATACCGCCTACTAATAAACATTCAACAGAGACACCTCTTAATAATCATCATGCCTTGCTGCACAAGTATAGGCAGTCAACACAATATGTCAATCCATATTGCACAGGAGGAAAAACCGGATTTACAAAGGTGGCAAACAGTACACTTGTCACTTTTGCAGAGAAAGATGGACTGACACTATGTATTGTGATAATGAATACGGATTCGCCTAACCACTGGATCGATACAAACAAGCTTATTGATTATTGTTTTAGTAATTTTAAGGCGCTTAATATTGCAGAGAACGAAGCAGATGTAGCAAAAAGCGAGGAAGAAAATCTTGGGGTGCTCAATAGCAATAAGATGTATGCGGAAATGTCAAGTGCATACATTACAATGCCAATAACAGCAGAATTCAGCGATGCAAAGAAAGAAGCAATGGACAAGACAGATGAAGGGGCTTTGGCGACCGTAGAGTACACATATGCAGATCATATAGTCGGAAAAGTAAATCTTGTAAAATCAGATGCAAAAGTTGATTTGAGTTACTTTAATAATTCAACAAAAAATGAAAAATCTGATATTATAAAAATAAAACCATTTTATATATTCGCAGTTTTGTTTATTATAGCATTTATTATCGCAGCTGTGATCGTGGGGCGCAAAATAAGTGATAACTTCTATGTACTGCGTCATAATATTTCTGTAAAAAAAGAACAGAAAGAAAGATTCAGGATACAGAAGAAAAAACGCAGACGAAGGAAAAAATATGAACTGTCATTCAAAGAAAAAACAAAGAACGACAGGAAATTATGGAAATAATAAAATAACGACAAATATATACGATAAAAATGTCGTATAGAAATATACGACCATGCAGAAAAACAGATAAATTGTCAGATAATTTATGCGGGGTAGATTTATGAATGAACAGGAAGTTGAAAATATCATAAAAAAACAGATGGAAGAAAACCATGGTATAGTCAAGAAGGAAGTACTGACAAAGCAGGGGATTGATTACAGGAGAATAAACCAGCTTGTAAAAGACGGTAAACTTGCCCGTATAAAAAACGGATATTATACAGACCGCATAGATGACTTTTCTGAGGATGCACTTGTGGCTGCATTATTTCCGGACGCTAAATTATGTATGGAAAGTGCGCTATATGCTTATGGATATATTAAGGAAAAGCCTTATGGATGGACTATTGCAGTAGACAAGAATACATCAAAAGCAAGATTTAAAATGGATTATCCAAAGATAATACCATTTTATACGGAACCGGAAGTGTTAGGTCTGGGCGCCACAACGATAGAATTTAATGGAAATACGTTTGGTATCTACGATAAAGAAAGGCTTATATGCGACTGTCTAAAATATGAGTCGAAAATGGAGCATGATGATTTTAAATCTGCTATACAATCATATATAGCAGATGATGAGAAAGATATCTCGGTTCTTATGGATTATGCAAGACTGCGTAAAGTCGTGAAAAAAGTGCAGAGTCTCATAGGAGTATGGTTGTAGTGAAAGTGGATTTTAAGAAGATTTGTGAAGAATATAATATGTCATATTCTGATGCATTATGGAGGTATGTATCGGAGGATTTTTTATGGAGAATAAGGGCAAATAATCTGGAGGAGGTTTTGTGGCTTACCAAACCTCAATTCAAAGAGTGCGAAAGACTTACCCTATATTATGTAGAAAGCAGGACAAGCAAAAAAGCAGGAAGTCCACAGGAAATCCTTGATAATAAAATTCTTGGAAACAAAGAAGTAAATAGCAGAAGTGACATAAGATGGAGCGGTTATCAGAAAGAAAACATATGGATTCTAAAAGCAAAGGTAAATGATACGGAAATTCCTTTTTCTGTGAAAATAATAGTATTGTCAGAGGAAAAGGCCGGAGTACATTCCACAACAGAATTTACAGCGTTAAACCATTCGCATAAAAATATTAAACTGTATTCATATTCACCGGAATCTATTCTTGCAGATCTGATTTTTGAGATAATGGAAAAGCTTGAGCTTATAGGAAGCATGGAGAGTTATGTATCCGTATATTTAATTCTAAAGAACAGTTCAATAAGCGGAAGACATATTGTTGATATATTGAAGGAGCATGCTTTAGAAAAGCCTAAGGTTGTTTCATACAGGCGTTTGGAACAGATAAAAGGCTATATGGACTATGCTTATATGAGAAAAAGATGGGATAAGAGCTGTAAAAAGATGAACGTGGATGCAGCATGGGAAGATGCACTCGGCCTTATAATAGGTTTTATTGAGCCGTTGTGGAATGCCTTGTGTGCTAATGAGATATTCTTTGATGACTGGATGCCGGAATTAGGAAGGTTTCTTGGATAAAATATGGAAAAAGAATTAATAGAAAATGCAAGATCAAATATTTACCCATTTCATATGCCTGGACATAAAAGGCGCAGAATGGATCAGATAAATCCGTATGATATAGATATAACAGAGATAGAAGGCTTTGATAATCTGCATCATGCGGAAGGAATAATTAAAATTGCACAGACAGAGGCAGCAGAACTATACGAAGCAGATCATTCATATTTTCTGATAAACGGGAGTACATGTGGGATACTGGCGGCGATTTCTGCAGCCACAGACAGAGGAGATAAAATACTTGTAGCCAGAAACTGTCACAAGGCAGTGTATCATGGTATATATCTGCGCCAGTTAAAACCTGTATACATTTATCCAGACATAACAAGGGCAGGGATCCAGGGACAGATCAGACCGGATGAAATAGAGAAGGCATTAAACCAAGATCCTGATATAAAAGCCGTTTTTATCACTTCCCCTACATATGACGGGGTCGTTTCAGACATAGAGACTATAAGTGAAATCGTTCATAAAAGGAAAATACCATTAATAGTAGACGAGGCACATGGAGCGCACTTTGGTTTTGGCGGGGGTTTTCCACAGAATGCAACAAAACTTGGGGCAGATGCGGTAATCTTAAGCCTGCACAAAACACTCCCGGCATTCACACAGACAGCGCTTCTTAATATATGCGGGACTTATATAGATCACAGGAAAATAGAAAAATTTCTAGGAATATATGAGACAAGCTCACCATCCTATGTGCTGATGAGCGGAATTGAAAGATGCATACACTATATAAAAGAAAATGGAGAACGTCCTTTCAAAGAGCTGAGGAATGATCTCGATGAGTTTTACAGTAAGACAAAGCTAAAAAACCTTAGGCTTGTGAAAAAAGAAGATTTTTCAATGGATGAGGCATATGATTTTGATGAATCAAAGATCCTTATATTTACTGATAATGCAGGGATGAGTGGTCAGGTGCTACTGGAAAAATTATTGGGAGAATATCAGATACAGCTTGAGATGGCATCGGGAAACTATGCACTGGCTCTCTGCAGCATAATGGATACAAAAAAAGGTTTCGACAGGTTATCATATGCGCTTATGGATATAGATAAAAAAATCTCTGTGAATAAAAATAGTGTAAAAACAGGCTTATATGTGGATAACTTATCCCCAAAAACAGCATCCGGTGGAGAAGTTAAATTAAAAGCAGATATGTATCAGACTTTGTCAAAAAACATGGAAATATGTGATGCATATGAGAAAAGATGTACTCTTACAAGGCTGAGAGAAGCGGCAGGAAAAACAAGCGGCGTATTTGTTTATCTGTATCCACCCGGAATACCACTGGCAGTACCCGGAGAAATCATAAATCAAAAGCTTGTTGATGACATATCTTATGCATTTGGCATGGGGATAGAGGTTGATGGAATAACAGTTGGTGATACAGATGGAACACTATATATAGAAGCATTTTAAATGGGCTGTGATCGTTGCTGGTCACACTGTCAGGTGTGAACAACAACATATTAACACGATAGCTGCTTATTACACGCAGGTTTGACATACCGTGGATTGATATTTATACTATATATTGTGATATTGTAACTATTCAAAGCAGTTGATTTTAATGCGATATGCTCCGCTGCTGTGAGATAATGAACAGTTACATAATATTTTAGAAGGATTATAACATGGGCAGAATTTTTTGTGTAATGGGCAAAAGTGCGTCAGGCAAGGATTCTATTTTTAAAGAGCTGATGCATGATAAAAGCTTGAAACTGAAAAATATAGTTCCGTATACTACACGTCCTATAAGGGATGGCGAACAGGACGGAAAAGACTACATTTTTTGCACAGAAGCAGATGTACAAAGGCTTGAAAGCGAAAATAAAATAATAGAACTCAGAGAATATAATACGGTATATGGAATCTGGAAATATTTCACGGTAGATGATGGGCAGATAGATCTGGATAAAAATAGTTATATTTTAATAGGTACATTGGAGACATATGTAAAAATATGCAGGTACTTTGGCAATGAAAAAGTAATTCCGATATATATAGAAGTAGAGGATGGCGAGAGGCTGATGCGTGCTATTTCCAGGGAAAAACAGCAGAAAGTACCTAAATACGAGGAAATGTGCCGCAGATTTCTGGCTGATTCATCAGACTTTTCAGATGAGAACTTAAAAAATGCAGGAATAAAACGAAGCTTCATAAATGCAGATATGCAGGACACTTTAAAAGAGATAAGAAGCTATATCACAGGAGAATTGCAATGGCAGTAAAGGTTAATGAGATAAATCAGGTAACCCAGATACCGGATGCGCAAAAGGTTGTATCAGGTGATGGTTCATTTAAATTTACACTTGCAAGTGCTATAACTGATGCTGATCTTCAGGCAAAAGTAGATGAACTGATGAATGATATAACTGCGCAGGGAAACAGACTTGCGCAGCACATGGATATAAGAGATATGAAAAAATACCGGGGGCTTATCAAAGATTTCTTAAATGAAGTAGTTTACCGTTCCCACAAGTTCTCAAGAGAGAATTTCCTAGATAGAAAAGGACGGCACAGAGTTTACGGGATAATAAGGCTTATCGATTCAAATCTTGATGAACTGGCAAGTGAGCTTGTGTCAGATGAAAAAGATCACATATCTATATTAAGTAAAATCGGGGAAATAGAAGGTCTTTTACTGGATATTTTCACGTAAAGGAGGAGAAATATGGCAGGATTTAAAGATATAGTCGGACATGAACAGATAATAGAGCATCTGAAAACTGCTATAGAAATGGGAAAGGTATCACACGCATATATACTAAACGGACCAGATCTTTCAGGTAAAATGATGATCGCAGAAGCATTCGCAAGAGCGCTTTTGTGTGAAAAACAAGATCCAGACGGATGCGGTGAATGTAGATCATGCAGGCAGTCGGATGACCGTAATAATCCGGATATAATATATGTAAAGCATGATAAACCAAATACTATATCCGTAGACGATATAAGGACGCAGCTCAATAACGATATCGTAATTAAACCATACAGCAATCAGTACAAAATATATATAGTCGACGAGGCAGAGAAAATGAACCAGCAGGCTCAGAATGCATTACTTAAGACCATAGAGGAGCCGCCTGCATATGCAGTCATTATGCTGCTTACGACCAATGCCGACAGTTTTTTACAGACAATACGATCAAGATGTATCACTTTGAATTTAAAGTCGGTAAAGAATGATGTAATAAAATCATATCTTATGACGGAAAAGAAAATTCCTGATTACCAGGCAGACGTGTGTGCAGCTTTTGCGCAGGGAGTTGTAGGAAAAGCTATAAAGCTTGCATCGTCAGATGATTTTAATGAATTAAAGGAATCAGCACTTTCACTTATAAAGAGGCTCGATGACATAGATTTATATGAAATGGGCGAGGCGATAAAGCAGATTTCGGACTATAAGCTCCAGGTGCAGGATTACTTTGACCTTATAACTGTCTGGTACAGAGATGTATTATATATGAAAGCAACAAATGATGTTAATGGGCTTATTTTCAAGGACGAAGTTTATGATATTAAAAAGCAGGCATCTAAACATTCGTATCATGGAATAGAGACAATAATAGAGGCACTTGATAAGGCTAAGCTCAGAATTAACGCAAATGTCAATTTTGATCTGGTCATCGAATTATTGCTCATGACTATAAAGGAGAATTAGAATGGTAAAAATAGTCGGAATTAGATTCAGAACAGCAGGAAAAATATATTATTTTGACCCGCTTGATTTTGAACTTGAGACAGCTATGCATGTAATAGTAGAAACAGCAAGAGGCATTGAGATGGGAACAGTCCTCATTCCGCCAAAAGAAGTAGAAGACGATAAAGTAGTTTCAACTCTTAAGCCGGTCATTAGAATAGCAACAGATGAGGATGAGAAAATCATCAGTAAAAACAAAGACAAAGAAAAAGAAGCATTTGCTATATGCAAAGAAAAGATTATAAAACACGGATTAGAAATGAAGCTTGTCGATGCAGAATATACATTCGATAATAATAAACTTCTTTTCTATTTTACAGCAGATGGAAGAATTGACTTCAGGGATCTTGTGAAAGATCTTGCATCAGTTTTCAGGACAAGGATAGAGCTTCGCCAGATCGGTGTGAGGGATGAGACAAAGATGATGGGAGGGATCGGAATATGCGGACGGGCATTATGCTGCAGTTCATACCTTTCCGACTTTGTCCCTGTATCTATAAAGATGGCAAAGGAACAGAATTTATCACTCAACCCTACGAAGATATCAGGTGTATGTGGAAGGCTTATGTGTTGCCTTAAATATGAGCAGGATACATACGAATACCTAAACAGCAGACTTCCTGCGGTAGGAGAGAAAGTTAATACTCCGGAAGGCATTGTTGGAGAAGTCAAATCTATAAGTGTGCTCCGCCAGCTTGTAAAGGTAATAATAGATAATGGAGATGAAAAAGAACTCCGTGAGTACACAGTAGATGAGCTTAAATTAAAACCACGCCAGCGCAAGGATGTTAAGCTTACAGCAGAAGAAATTGCCGAGCTGAAGGGTCTTGAGGACAACGATTCCCCTGAAACAACTGATGAAAACAGGAATCAGAGAAATGACAGAAGACGTGAAAGAAATGATAGAACTGAAAGAAATGACAGAACTGAAAGAAATGATAAAGCGGAAAGAAACGACAGAACTGAAAAAAATGATAGAAGCGACAGGTACAGAAACGACTCAGGCAGGAATGATATAAATAAAAATAATACCAGCAAAGGTGATTTCAGGCGTGATCATGAGGAAAGCCGCAGAAATGATGAAAATAACGAAGAAAATAATCATGTAAACGAGGAAAATCGTAAGCGCCAGAAAAACTATAACAAATATAATAAGAACAACAGATACAATAAAAATAGAAATAAAAACAGAGAGTATAGAAAAGACTCAGATTACAAAAAGAATTATGACAGAGAAAAGCAGGATGATAAACAGTAATGAGCGTCTGGATGATCTTCATCGAAACGGATATTTCCTGATCCAGGATCCGCAGAAATTCTGCTTTGGAATTGATGCGGTGCTCTTATCGGATTACGCAAAAGTAAAACGGGGAGAAAATGCCCTTGATCTTTGCACCGGAAACGGAATAATCCCGATACTTCTGGAAGCAAAAAATAATGGAAACCATTACAGCGGAATAGAAATACAGCCGGAATGTGCAGATATAGCAAAACGCAGTGTGGCATACAATGATCTTGAAGATAAGGTAACCATTGTAGAGGGAGATGTGTGTAATGCATCTGATATATTCGGAAGAGAATCCATGGATGTAATAACTGTAAATCCCCCATACATGATCGGACAGCATGGAATAAAAAATGATGATGACGCAAAAACGATAGCCCGCCATGAGGTAAAATGCACTTTAGACGACATAGTAAGGGAAAGTGCAAAAATATTAAAAAACGGTGGTCGTTTTTACATGGTCCACAGACCATTCCGCCTTGTTGAGATATTTGCAACAATGACCAGATATCATATTGAGCCTAAAAGAATGCGTCTTGTACATCCCTATGCCGATAAGGAGCCCAATATGGTTCTGATAGAAGGATTAAAGGGGGGCAAAAGCCGCATAACAATAGAAAAACCGCTTGTTGTTTATAAAGAGCAGAATGAATATACGGACGAAATATACAGAATATATGGTTATGATGAGTGAGTGTCTGATAATACAGTTATCAAAACAGTTACTATGTACTCTCGGAATCTTCTAAATGAAGCATTCTGAGATAGATTTTCGATATACAATGACATTTTCGCAGTGCGTACATGGTATGTACGACGAGAAAATGGAAGCAGTATATCGGAAATATAGCCAGAATGCTTCGTTTGAAGAAGATTCCGAGAGTACATTACTATATTAGGAGAAAATAATGACAGGAACATTATACCTGTGCGCAACACCGATTGGAAATCTTGAAGATATCACATTCAGGGTGCTTCGTACTTTAAAAGAGGCAGACCTTATTGCGGCTGAAGACACCCGCAATTCAATAAAGCTGCTCAATCATTTTGAAATAAAAACGCCCATGACAAGCTATCATGAGTTTAATAAAATAGAAAAAGCATATCAGCTTGTCGCAAAGCTCAAAGAAGGAAAAAATATTGCTCTTATAACAGATGCCGGGACACCGGGAATTTCAGATCCCGGGGAGGACATAGTGCGCATATGTTATGAGGAGGGGGTGCCGGTAACCTCTCTTCCGGGAGCCGCTGCGTGTATCACAGCACTTACGATGTCAGGCAGACCTACGAGAAGATTTGCTTTTGAGGCATTTCTTCCGAGGGATAAAAAAGAACGTGCTGATGTGATAGAGGAGCTTAAAAATGAGACGCGCACGATCATAATTTACGAGGCGCCACATCATCTGGTAAAGACTGTCACAGAATTATATAATGCAATCGGGGACAGAGAACTTACTGTATGCCGTGAACTTACCAAAAAACATGAGGAAAAAATGCAGACAACCTTTTTGGAGCTGCTTGAATACTCAAAAGAACATGAACCAAGAGGTGAGTATGTACTTATAATCTGTGGGAAAAACAGGGATGACATAAAAAAGGAGCAGCAGGAAAACTGGGAGACGATGCCGCTTTCGGAGCATATGAAACACTATGAGTCGCAGGGAATAGACAGGAAAGAAGCAATGAAGCGAGTTGCCAGGGACAGAGGTGTTAGTAAAAGGGATATATACAGACAGCTTTTAGACGAATGACAGTATCCGGGGATTATGATATCCCCGGATTGTTTATGTATTTTTCTATGATATGAAATGGTGCAGGACCTATTTTAAGAAATGCTTTATGGAAGTCCATATCAGAATAATCTCCGCCGAGAGTTTCTTTCTGGGAATCCTTTAATTTTTCAATCTGGAGATATCCGACATAATATTTGAGATAATTGGCGGGAGAAGAAATGATCAGACGCTGTACCTCCTTTAGGGCGTTGACATCAGTAATGCCGTAGTCTTTCCAGAAATCACATAATTTATTAAAATCCCAGCCGTAATAGTGTATCCCTATGTTGGATGCCGCATACAGACTTAAGGAAAAATCCTTGTTGCATTTAAGAAATTGTGCAGCGTCTGGATCAATCCCGGCATAGGCATATGAAAGCATCTCGACATATGTGGCCCAGCCTTCAGTATATCCGCCATAATTTAAAATAGATCGTATTGGTGAAAGACCATACTCATATGATTTTACAGTCTGATAAAGATGGCCTGGATATCCCTCATGTGCAAGTGTGGTAAACAGCTCTAACCCGTCATATTTACTGGAAGGGTTTATATAGATTTTATTATTGGTATAGTCATCAAGAGGCGCTGTCAGATAAAAAGCCGGAGCAAGTGAATCCTGCAGGGATTCATCAACATATGACAGAGTATGATTTACATCTGTATCATCTATAGATGGAAAATCATCTTTTATTGAAGACTGAAGTTTAAGAAGCATTTCATCTTCATCTTTCATGGAAAGATCTTTGTCACATTCGGATATTAAATCGGGATTTTGTGAAAGAAGCATGGCGCAGGCAGCCAGATCATCATGTTGGCGGGCTTCGATCGCTTCATATATTTTATCGATTGGATCATCGCAGCCGGTTTTACGGTATACAAGTTTTTCGTAGTAATCACTTCCGTCCTTAAAATAGCAAAGACCGAGATCATTTTTACCGGTGCCCAGAAGCTTTGTAAGTTCAGAGATCATCTTTTTGTAAGCGGGAATAACATAGTTGTATACAACTTCTTCATTTTTAGATTTATAGGTATCTTTTTCAGACGAGGCCATGCCATCAAAACCGGATATCTTTTTATTAAAGGTTTTTATAAGTATGTTGTCAGATGGATGATATATGAAATCTTCGCATTGTTCTATAACTGCATTGCACAGATCATCGGACATAAAAAGCCCTGCTTTGGATTTTTCATTTTCAAAAGAAATGATCTGGTCAAAATAACGTGGGATATCTGAAAGAAGGAGAAGATAGTCGTCCACATCCTTTGGTGATCTGAAATCATATTCGGCAAGAAGTACGGGAAGCTCTGACTGGGTGCCGTTTGATGGGGACAGCATATCGTCATAAAGGGCGTATCCGGAAAGCTTAAGATCTGTTGAAATGGAATCGTAAATCACGTCATAATCAAGCTTTTGTGAAACAGAAAGAGAATTATGATCACATTGTTCAAGCTGCGAAATGCATTGCTTTAAATAATCAGACGAAGCTTTGGAGGAGGCTGATACATCCCCAAGAGATGGCTGCATATCAGAAATCCCATATTGTCCGGGATTACAGAGGCTGTAATGAAGATTAATAGTATTTTCAGATATGTTTTGTATAAATAAATTATTTGTGAAATCCTCGAAAGATGTGTTTACTTTATTACCACATCCGACTAAAATTAAAGAAAAAGCATAGCAAAAAAGAATTAATTTTTTTTTCATTAAATACCTCATATTTATGACACAAAGATTTTGTATCATAGTATTATAGATAAATGATATTTAGAACGATTAAGGAGATATAAAACAGTGAAGTCGATATTAATTATTGGAATGGGAAAATTTGGACACCATCTCTGCACAGAGCTGATCAAAAGCAACAATGAAGTTATGGTTATGGATATAAATGAGGAAAAAGTAAGGGATCTTATATATGATGTTTCAAAAGCACAGGTCGGAGATTGCTCAGACCCTAAGATCCTTAAGGGGATTAATGTGCCGCAGTTTGACATTGTATTTGTCTGCATAGGAACAAATTTCCAGAGTTCACTTGAAATTACGTGCCTGGTAAAAGAGATGGGTGCAAAATATGTTGTAAGCAAGGCAAATCGTGATGTTCATGCAAAATTTCTTTTGAGAAATGGCGCAGACGACGTGATTTATCCGGACAGGGATACAGCGGAGCGTGCATCAAAAAAATACAGCGCAAATCATGTATTGGATTATGTGGCGCTGGATGATAATTACTCAATCTATGAGATAAATCCACCGCAGGAATGGGTAGGAAAAACAATCTGCGAAAATAATGTAAGGCAGAATTATAATATTAATATAATAACATTAAAAGCAGATGGTGGTTCAAGGATACTGCCTCCGCCAGACCATTGTATAAAAGAAGATGACGTGCTTATGGTCATGGGAGAGAACGCAGATGTGGAAAAGCTTGTGCAGCAGTTATAAAAGCTGTGGATACATAAAAGGTTATGTTGGAAAGGGGTACATAAAATGTGCAGTGAGAAAACAAATAGCGAAAATATGGAAACTTTTTTGAAATGGATAAATGAATCAGATAACATTGTATTTTTCGGAGGCGCAGGTGTTTCTACAGAGAGTGGTATACCGGATTTCAGGAGTGTTGACGGACTTTACAACCAGAAATATGATTTTCCGCCGGAAACCATATTAAGTCATTCGTTTTATCGCAAAAACCCGGAAGAATTCTACAGATTTTACAGAGATAAAATGCTCTGTCTGGATGCTGAACCTAACATAACACATATAAAGCTGGCTGAACTTGAAAAAGCTGGCAAATTAAAGGGAGTCATAACACAAAATATTGACGGACTGCATCAGAAGGCGGGAAGCAAAAACGTTATGGAACTTCATGGAAGTGTTTTGCGCAACTATTGTGAGAGATGCCTTCAGTTCGTAAGTGCGGAGGACATACTTCATTCAGAAGGTGTTCCGAAATGTCCGAAATGTGGAGGCCCGGTAAAACCGGATGTTGTGCTCTATGAGGAAGGATTAAACCAGAAAACACTGGAGGATGCAATATATTATATAAGTCATGCGGAAGTGCTCATAATAGGTGGAACTTCGCTTGCGGTATATCCTGCAGCCGGACTTATAGATTACTATAATGGAGACAAGCTTGTGCTCATAAACAAGTCGGCGACACCAATGGACAAAAGGGCTGATCTTTTGATACAGCAGGGACTTGGTACAGTGTTTGAACAGATACAGATATAGTTTATAAAGGGAGATATTATGGATAAGTACGCAGTAGGTGATATCGTAAAGCTAAAAAAACCTCATCCATGCGGCAGTAGTGAATGGGAAATATTAAGAGTAGGCGCCGATTTCAGGCTCAAATGTATGGGATGCGGCCATATGGTTATGGTTCCGCGGAAGCTTGTGGAAAAAAACGACCGGGGTCTTACAAAGAAAGAACAATAGCCTGATATATGCCTCAATATATAGTGGAATAAATTTTTTTAATAACTAAATTTAAAAAAGCCTTGAAATCCAAGCGATTTCATGGTAATATTTGAAATCGTGGTATATTAAATTCCTTGCTCATAATCAGATTTATGAGCCAGAGACCAAAAGGAGGTAAAATTCGCATGAACAAATATGAATTAGCACTCGTTGTTAGTGCAAAGATCGAAGATGATGCGAGAACAGCAGTAGTCGAGAAGGCAAAAGAGTACATCACACGTGCCGGCGGTACTGTTACAGAAGTTGAGGAGGCTGGTAAGAAGAAATTAGCTTACGAGATTCAGCACATGACTGAAGGCTTCTACTACTTCATCCAGTTCGATGCTGAGGGAACAGTTCCAGCAGAGCTCGAGCAGGACGTTCGTATTATGGACAATGTTCTTCGTTTCTTATGCGTTAGAAAAGACGAGGCCTAGTATAAGAAAATAGGAGATTGTATTATGAATAGAGTAATACTAATGGGTAGATTGACAAGAGACGCAGAAATCCGTTACTCACAGGGGGAAAGCTCAACAGCAATTGCAAGATTTTCTCTTGCTGTAGACCGCCGTTTCAGAAGAGAGGGCGATGAACAGACAGCGGATTTCATTAACTGCGTAGCTTTTGGCAGAACTGCAGAGTTTATGGAGAGATTTGGCCGCAAAGGAACTAAGTTCGTGGCAGAAGGCCGTATCCAGACAGGCAGTTATACAAACAAAGACGGACAGAGAGTATACACTACTGACGTCGTTGTAGAATCGGTTGAGTTTGCAGAGAGTAAATCAGCAGCATCAGGTAGTGATGGTGGATTTACACCGGCAGACAGACCATCACCTAGCCAGGCCGCAGGTGATGGCTTCATGAACATTCCTGATGGAATAGATGAAGAATTACCATTTAACTAAGAGTTGTCCGCAAGGACAAATATTTAAGGAGGTAACAAGCATGGCTTACAATAAATCAGCTGATGGATCTTCTATGAAAAGAAGACCAATGCGCAGAAGAAAAAAAGTTTGTGTATTCTGCGGAAAAGATAATGTCATTGATTACAAAGATACAAACAAATTAAAGAGATACATCTCTGAGAGAGGAAAAATCCTTCCACGCCGTATCACAGGAAACTGTGCTAAGCATCAGAGAGCCCTTACAGTAGCAATCAAGAGAGCACGTCACTTAGCTCTTATGCCATACGTACAGGAATAAATCGAACTTATTAACCCCAGCTGTCTGAGACGGCTGGGGTTTTTATAATTACGCTTTATGATTACGTTTAATTGTTACTTTTTTGATTACGCTGCTGGGATTATGTCCTGTATAGCATTAGTTTTTCAGCGGGATTAGATTCAAAGACTATATATGTAGAACAAAGCACAGGGTATAAATATTCAGGGGCAGCACTTATGAATGGTGGATATGCATTTACCTGTGTGCAGGGAAATTATCCGGCAATACAATTACATTTTGTGGCAGAGGATAATTTAAAATAATGCATTGATTAAAAAGGGGCGGTGATATCATATCACCGTCCCTCTTTTTTTCGTGCCTTGATCTTGGTAAATTCTATAATTTCCTTTTTATCATCATCGGAAATCTTTGAAAAATAAAAAAGCATTTTCTTTTCTAGATCAGAATGAAATATATATTTTTTCTTATTTGCAGGATCATTATAAAATTTCAAATATTCAGCTAATTCGGAACTTGCCTGTGTTGGTTTGGGAGCGTCATAGACTTCATCTCTGTCGATATTGACAGTAAGATGTAAAAGATCTTCAAGTGAAATATTATATAGACCTGCGAGCTTATAAAGTGCGGTAGCATCCGGAGTCCGTTTACCGGTTTCATAGTGACTGTACGTTTGCCGGACAACCCCAAGGACTTCAGCAACATAGTCCTGCGTATAATTATTCATTTTTCTCAATTCCTTAAGCTTCTCTGGAAGTAAATTCTTGATCATATTAATACCACCTTCTCTTTTCTGAGTATATTTGTAGCGCTACAGCTGAATGTTAACAAACGTAGCACGTAATTAGTGAGGCAATAATTAGTATTGCGCCTGATAAGTAAATAGATACCCAGTGTGATATAAGTAAAATGAATAGGTAATATTGTATAAAACAATGATAGTTTTTATGGTGATATTGATTAAATTATTGTTGAAAAGTAACAAAGTGTAGCGTTTTTGCTCTGTGGATGTTAACATACTGTAGCATTAGGACGATATAAATGTTACAAAACGTAGCAAATGAAAATATGAATGTAACTATATGCTACAGAAATAAACATATTCAAATGAATAGATACATGGAGGTAGAAATGCTAAAGCTTTCACTTAAAGAAGGGCAGTATGTAAATATAGGCGATGATATCCGTGTAGTATACGTTGGAGGAAATGGCAAGCATGGCAGATTGCTGATCGATGCTCCACGGCACATGAATATTTCGCGAAGTAATAATGATCCGGATCCAAATCGAAGGAAAGAAACGTATTATCCGGAACCAGAGATATCAGAGACTGCGCAGAAGGAAATCCAGAGAATCATCTGGAACGAGCGGCAGAAAATGGCTGATAAATCATAACATGTTAATAAGCAGCGTGATATTTAAAATGTTATTGCTCACGCAATAGTGTGGCCTGCAATAGCAGATATTACACCCGGGAGCTGCTTGTTATATAAAAGCACATGGCATAAAAGCTATATGTCATATGCGAAGCACAATTAAATAAGCCATAAAAGGTTACGAATCACATTTTATTTGTGGGCAGCAGCCATAAAATGGCGGTAACCCTCGGGAAAAGGATTTCCAGAGGCGAAAACATAATAACCCACGAAGTGGGACAAGGAGGATTATATTATGGTAGTACAACACAACATGCAGGCAGCAAATGCCAACAGAATGCTCAACGTAACAACAAGCGCACAGTCAAAGAGCACAGAGAAGCTTTCATCAGGTTACAGAATCAATCGTGCAGCAGATGATGCAGCAGGACTTACAATTTCTGAGAAGATGAGAAAGCAGATTCGTGGTCTTGACCGGGCATCTACAAATGCACAGGATGGTGTTTCATCAGTACAGACAGCAGAAGGTGCCCTCACAGAGGTTCACTCAATGCTTCAGCGTATGAACGAGCTTGCAACACAGTCTGCAAACGGAACAAACTCTAACACAGACCGTAAGGCAATACAGGACGAGATTGACCAGCTCACAACAGAGATTGACCGTGTATCAGAGACAACAAAATTCAATGAGACATACCTCTTAAAGGGTGATGGAGCAGAGAAGGCTCATAATGTAAATGCACATGATGCAGGACTTGATGGTGTTACACTTACAGATAAGGGTGATACAGTTGATGTTACATTAAAAGAGCTTAATGCTGGTGATAAAGTAAGTATTGCTGGTAAGAATTATACAATTGGTGCTACTGCTGCTGATGCGCAGAAAATTGTTGATGCGCAGAAAGTCGATGGTAAAACTGTAACGGTCAATGGAACAACATATACATACAAGACTAACCAATGGACAAACGCTGATGGCTCTGCTGCTACTGTTGGTGGTGGTGCTGCTGGAAGTATTACAATTAAAGGCGGCGATGTTGTTTCTGATGGTACAAAGACATTAACAGCTATGAAAGATGGAGCAAATGCGGCTGGAGCAGACGGTATTGATGATAACGATTCAACAGTAATCACTGCAGGAAAAGCATATCAGTTACAGACAGCTGAAATCGTAAAAGCAAGTAGTATTGGAACTGATATAGCGGCAGCTGTTAAAAATGGAGCAAATGCTGATAAAGATGCAACTGCAACATTCACCCTTAACAAAGGAACTGTTTCATACAAAGATGCCTTAAGCTTCAACCTTCACGTAGGAGCAGATGCTGACATGACAAACAAGATTACAGTCAACATCGACTCAATGAACTCAGCAGGACTTGGAGTAAAGGGTATCAAGGCTGATACAGAGCAGGATGCTACATATGCTATTGATGCAATTGCAGATGCTATTTCAACAGTATCTTCACAGCGTTCAGCCCTCGGTGCTGTTCAGAACCGTCTTGAGCACACAATCAACAACCTCGACAACGTAGTTGAGAATACTACATCAGCTGAGTCTCGTATCCGTGATACAGATATGGCTGAAGAGATGGTTAACTACAGCAAGAACAACATTCTTGCTCAGGCTGGACAGTCTATGCTTGCACAGGCTAATCAGTCAAATCAGGGTGTACTTTCTCTTTTACAGTAATTTTATAATGTATTTGCGAAAAGCATGTAAAAATAGGGAGCTCCATCCGGGGTTCCCTATTTTTAATAAGAGGATAGAGATATGAACGATTTTACGATATTACATTTGTCAGATCTTCATTTTAATGTAAAAAATAATATATTACCAACGTTAATGAATAATTTATTAGATGATATAGCAGAGCAGGCTAAATTTATTGACAATAATATTATAATTGTTGTTACGGGAGATTTGATTCACAAGGGAAACTATGAGTATGAAGCTTCTGTACTAAAATTCTTTCGGACTCTTAGCAAAATAATAGGAGATAAGTTTCAAGATATATACATAGTGCCAGGTAATCATGACAAAGAGAGAAATGCAATTGATAAAATGATACTTGAAAAGTATGTATTTACGGCAAATGACAGCACTGCAAGAAAATTCAAGGCGAAGTATTGGCAGTATATAAGCTATGCTTTTAATAAGCATTTGAAATTGGTTAAAAACATATATAAAATATTTTATAAAAAAAATTTCGCTAAACACATAATAGACGAAACCTATGGTGTTAATGTTACAGAAATAGGGGATATAAGGATTGCATTTATCAGATTAAACACTGCATGGGCATGTGTAGGAGACAAGGATGAAAGAAAATTAAAAATCGGTCTATTTCAGCTTATGGATATATACGAACAGTATGAAAGTAAAAAAATACCAAGTAACAAAGAATTAAAAAATGAATATACAATAACTATAACACTCGCCCATCATCCATTGAACTGGTTGGAGGGAAGAGAAGAAACAAGAGTACAATCATATCTGCTTTCAAATGCGTTACTAAATACAGATATTTATATAAGTGGACATATTCATGATCGTGATGTAATTAATTTTCATAATACTACACATTCTTTAAATACGCTTGTATCAGGTATCGGATGGCCGGATAGTGAGAATAATTTATCAAGTTCAGCATATGAACACACATATTCTTGGTATACATTTAATCTTGATGTAAATTCTATAGATGTGTATGTACGGAAAAGTGATAAAGCAGGTACTTTTGAAACCGATACATCCATATATACACGTCCATTGTTTAAAGAAGAAGAAAAAATTGCTATGCCGATAAATGAAAACAAAACACAGGCATTTATTGAAATAAGTACAATAAAAGGCAGAACAACAAAAGTTGCATATATGACAACAAAGTCATTAATTTGGATGAAGTCATATATGAATATAGCTATAAAAATAAAAGCTAAATTAAAGATGGAATTAGAAAAAATAAGAAAGCAGGCATATGAAGAACTTGCTGGAGATATAAATAGTGAAAATTTGATGGATTTTCTATTGGGAGGAGATAGCACCGCAAGAGATGAGCTGCGAATGTCAATGGAACAAAATGACGATGTAATTAATAAAGAATTTGATGCATTTTTAGGAGTTATATGCAGAGATATTTTAAAAATAATTGAAGATGAACTATATTTGCTAGATAGGAAAAATCATGATTTGAGAGTTCATTTCAGAAAACTTTATTTTGAGGAAAATAAATCTGTATACAAAAAACTCAGTGTAGATTGTAGCAATGGACGAAACGGAACAGGTATGCGCCCTATTAATGGGGAATTAATAATGGCAGCCTTTGAAACAGCAACACCATTAATTGCATCAGTTAATAAATCAATTTGTAGAGAAAGTATCAATGATAATAATAAAAAGACCGATAAAAATAAAATATGGAGTGATTTTATCACGATGATACCACAATTTACTGGTAATGAGGTTAAATATAGAGATGATAAAAATAATTGGAAAAGCATTCCGTGGATTACTTTTGGAGTAACAATATATAGTTGTATAGATAAAAGTCTGTTGTATTTAATGGACTACTATAGATTTGACAAATTGGTAACAGAGAGTATAGATGAGTTTTTGTGGTTCTTCCCAGTTGTAAGAGAGTCATTTGATAAGTATGTAAAAACAACTGGAGAAAAATATGAATGGTAGAATTTTTATGGAAAAGAATCTAATAAAATTGAACGATGTTTTGAAAAGCGAAAATAAAAAAAAATACAGGGTAAATGTTAATTGGTTAAATTGTTTACTACCTGTAGCTATGCGGAATATTGAACAATATGAAAAAAGGGAAATAGTAGCTGATCAATTTAGAAAAGCATTTAATAAAGCAGAAAATGACAGGACGGCATATGTTTCAATGACTGTTGAGGAAATAAGGAGCTGTGCAGGTGGTGTGAAGACTGCACCCAAAAATGCTTTTTTGGAGATAAAATAAGAAGTATATTACACACCGGTATCGTCACCATCGAAAAAAATGTAGAAGCGACGACCAGTTTTGTTGCAAATATTTCATCACAGACATATTTTGAAGCGAGGATGCTTGTGGTGGCACCGGCAGGCATTGCCGTGAGAATGACACATATTTACAGGCGACTGGTTCAATTGATACAATATCAGATGCTATTTCTAAAGTATCTAAGCAGTGTTCAGAACTTGGTGCAGTTCAGAATAGACTGGAGAGTCTATGCTTGCACAGGCTAATCAGTCAAATCAGGGTGTACTTTCTCTTTTACAGTAATTTTATAATGCATTTGCGAAAAGCATGTAAAAATAGGGAACTCCATCCGGGGTTCCCTATTTTTAGTATACTAAATTATGCCTTATATAAAAATTTTTCCGCTAGTATGATCTCAAATAGTGAAAAATAGTGAAAATAACGATAAAAAGGTATATATAGCTTACTTTAGGTAATAAAAGGTTTGCAAAACTAACATTTATGTTATAATAGCTGTATATATCTTTATGGAGGCGGTAATATGTCATTGAAGGCAGAGAACATTTTTAAACCGGGAGCATTTCCAGAATATACATATGTATCCAGAAATTATGAAAATACAGGAATATCATATGAATTAAGGTTAAAACAGGCTTTAAGAACAGCTGGATGTCTGACATCCATTATAGGACCATCTAAAATGGGAAAAACCATATTATGTGAACAGGTTATAGGGTTGGATAATATTGTTGAAGTCTCAGGAGCAGACTTTAATGAAAACACTGATTTCTGGGCAATAATTGCAGCTAAGGTAGGACTACCTTATATGGGTGAAATTACTACAGAAAGAGCTTCAACAGAAGGAAAAAGTGAAGAAAGAGACAGTAAAAGTGAAAAATATATTCTATCAAAAGATAAAATAATTCGATATTATATAGAAAATAATAAAATCCTTGTGATTGATGATTTTCATTATGCGTCAACGGAAATGCAGATGAAGATGGCACAACAATTAAAAGATGCAATTCGCCGAGAACTGAAAGTCGTTGTCGTTTCTTTGCCTCACCGAGCTGATGATGCAATTAGACAAAATGCTGATTTGTCAGGAAGATTAAGCCTGATAAATATAGAAACATGGAAAGAAGAAGATCTAAAAAAAATAGCCATAAAGGGATTTGATAAGTTAGAAATAAAAATAACTGATAATATTGCAGAAAAATTAGCTGTTGAGTGTTTAACATCGCCACAATTAATGCAATATATATGTTTAAGTATTTGTACTTTGTTGGAGGATGAAAAAAAACAGGAAGTTAACGATGAAATATTGGAAAAAGCTTATAGATTTACAACTATAAATTTTAATTATGCAGATGTAGTGAGCGTATTAATAAAAGGACCAAATCCAAGAGGACAACAAAGAAAATTATATAGAACAGTAGACGGAAAAGAATTGGATTTATATGGAATTATTGTTGAATCATTAGCAAAAAATCCACCAATGACCGAATTAGATTTTGAAAGCTTTTATAATAGAATTTTTAACGTTATCGAGGAAAATGATAGGTTAAAACTGGAAAAGCAAACAGTTAGAAATCATTTAAACCATTTGCAGGAATTATTGGAGGGAAAAGAAGAAATTTATCGTGCAATAGAATGGAAAGATGGGAAGGTTTATGTACTTGATCCATTATTTCTATTTTATTTAAGATGGGGAAGAATTAATGGATAGGATAATTGAAGAATATATAGATAAAATCAAAGATATAGATAATGTAAATGAATATGACGAAATAATTAGAAAGCTAAACTATAGTCTAACAGATGAATATCCGGAAGAATTCCGTAGAGAGATTCAGCAAAAACAAAAATATTTAAAAAATAGATTTTCAGATGAGGCAAACAGAGAAAAAATGTTCGAGGCAAAAGAAAAAGTCATAGGATGTCTCAGACATTTTTTGTATAAGGAGAAAGCGGACGATTCGAGAGAAATACTAATAAAATATTTAAATAATTTTCATGTATTCATGGAGGAGTTAACAGATAAAGAACCGGATAAAAGAGCAACCTTATCGTCAGAACAGCTTCAAATGATAAAAATAAAAAATGAATATGATTTACAACATTTGTTGTATGCGGTATTAAAACCAATATATCTTGATATTAGAAGTGAGGTCACAGAAGATTCTGGTGTGGGGATGGTCAGAAGTGATCTGAAAATTCCACAGTTACAAGTTGTTGTAGAAACAAAATGTACAAGAGAAAAGATGCATTTGAAGAAGCTGACGGAAGAAATCGAAGCTGATATAGTGCATTATTCAGAAAAAAATATTATATTTTTTGTATATGATAAATGTAAAATCATAAAAGAAAGACAAAGTTATGAGAAATACTTTAATCGTACATTTGATGGAAAAAATGTAAAAATAGTAATCCATCAACCAGTTAAGCTTTGAAGTATATTATACATCGGTATCTTCATCTGAAGCATATAAGATAATGGAAAATAGCATTTTTTGTTTTGGGGAATATATTACAGTTAACAGAGTTACCCGAAGTCTTTTGGAAATTGGGAACTACTTTTATATAAAAAGGAACGTGACATTTTTAAACAATGAAATGAACTTTAAAATAAAATTTATAAAATGAATTTGAAAACAAAATTTATGATGACATACGTTTATCTTGATGCTAATATACTATCAAAGCATTATATTTCTTAACTTTATACACGGTCAACTCATAAGAGGAGATTACTTCAATGATTCTATAATAAACAGAAATTTTCAATGCTTTAAATCACCAGAAAAATAGCAGGAAAATTTAATGTTTGTATAGAATTTAAGGGGAAGTTAGTCTTTAATCATTTTATTTTCCTGCCGATACAAAAGAATAAGGGGGAACTTAATGGGGGTTAAAGACTCAAAGGCAAAGGAATATATTTCCGACAACGCCAGATTTAGCGACTTGTGTAATTATGTTTTATTTGATGGAAATAAGGTTATCAATCCAAACAGTTTAGTCGAGAAGGACACGACACAGGTTTTATCTGTATTTGGGATAGATAAAAAGCAGCTTGTGCTTCAAAAATGGCGTGACATACTAAAAAACGTAACTATAAAGTATGCGGATGATATGTATCTGGTTCTGATTGGAATAGAGAATCAGACAGATGTTCATTACGCAATGCCTGTTAAAGCGATGATATATGATGCATTAAGTTAAGGACAACAGATAAATGACGCAAAAAGGTCTCATGAAAAAGAAAAGGATTATGGATCGTCAGCAGAATTTTTGTCTGGTTTTACAAGGAAAGATAAACTGGTTCCTGTTATTACAATAACGGTTTATATGGGGACAGATAACTGGGATGGACCTAGAAGTTTATATGAAATGATGGGGAATATTGATAAGAATATATTACCGTATGTTTCGGACTATAAGATTAATCTTGTGGAACCGGAAAACATTACTGATTTTACAAAATTTGAAACCGGACTTGGGCAGTTATTTGAAATATTACAAAATGCATCGGATAAAAATAAAATGGAATCCGTATTGAAAAAGGATCCGGCATTTAAAAAGATAGATAGAGAGACGGCAGCTGCGATAAATTTATTCGCAGGAATGAATTTAAAGGTTAATGAGAAAGATGAGGTGGTTGATGTGTGTAAAGCATGGGAAGAACAGAAGGAATGTGGGAAAATGGAAATGTTATATTCTTTGGTTCAGGATGGGACGCTGAAGGCAGATAAAGCAGCAGATAAAGCAAATCTGACGGTAACACAGTTTGTAGATTCAATGAATAAGGCGGGATATAAAATACAAAGTACGATTTAGGATAAGAACAGATGTATTACATTTGGGAGGAAAAATGTATGTCATTAACGATAAGGGCAAATCAGGGAAACGCTATTGCGGCAGATAATGCCGGAATAAAAAAGAATGAATCGGCAGAGCAGATTAAGAAAAGAAATGTTGTGGATGCAAGGACTCTTATGATCGGAAACACAACAGATGAGAAAATTGATCAAAAGAAAAACAGTGTAAGAAATCAGGCTATGAAGCTTATACGTGATGCGTGGAAGAGCGACAACGATTCAGTTGACAGCAGAAAAGAGATGGAGGACGCACGTGCGCAGGCGCTTGAAGAAGCCAGAGATTATGAATCAAAGGCAAATGATATAGAAAAGCAGAAAAAGCAGCTTATGGAAGAGTATGGAATAGATCCGGATTCCGATGAACAAAAAGATCTGGAACTTTTGGAAAAATATCAGAACAATATGAGTGGTGCATCATATGATTCTTTTAGTGATCAGGAAAAAGAAAGATTAAAAGAATTACAGAACACGGATTTTACTGATTATCAGAAAAAAGTTCTGATGCTTAACTCTTCTAGGAATAGTATGACATCCGTGGCAGACCAGAAAAAACGCGAAGCACTTATGTACAGACAGAATCTGACAGATGCGAAGATAGATCAGTTAAAGTCTCAGGATATGTTAAAGGCACAGGATGCAGCCGATGAATTAAATCAGGCAGCCGCAGATGATGCGTTTAATATGCTTATCGAGGAAGGAAAGGACACAATAGACAACAAAACTGAAGAAGAGAAGGAAAAAGCCGAGAAAGCCCAGGAAAAGAAAGATGAGCAAGATGAAAAAATTCAGGCTGCAAAGGATAGAAAGCAGATTCAGGAAGAACTTGTGCAGGAAGCAGCTAAAAACAGCATAGAAAATGAACAGCCGGATACGGAATCGCAGGCAGCCCAAAATAATAGGCAGCGTGCCCAAAAGGATATGATCGAGGGAGAAATCGATTCACAAATGATGGATGCAGACGCATCTGCGCAGAATAAGCAGGTGAACAACGTAGAAAAAGCCCAGACCCACATCAATAATATCATGAAGAAAAATAATCTTATTAATGAAGATCTTAAGGGCATAGAGATTGATTTTAATTTCTAACAGATAATCATTATGGTAGAGAACACAATCTGATGAGCCGGTAAATTTATGTTTTACATTTTAACGGGTGAGAATTATATTCCATACAGGTATTGTTACCATGGACAGAATAGTTGATGCAACAACAAGTTTTGTTGCAAATATTTCATCACAGCCGTATTTTGATGCGAGGATGCTTGTGGTGGCACCGGCAGGCATTGCCGTGAGAATGACACATACACCTGTGACGAGGGACGGCACACCAAGCAGTGTACATATACCAAAAAGCACAGCAGGCATTATTATAAGACGTAGCAGACTGTAGCGCAGTACCTCAAAATTAAATAATGACATGATATCAGCATCGGCGAGTATCATTCCTATCACCATCATAGAAAAGGCAGTATTGCAGTTTCCTATGGTGGTGATTGTATTTGTGATGATCGCAGGTGGCGTCCACTGCGATATCATAAGCAAAAGTCCGGCAAAACATGCTATTATACATGGATGAGTGACGACTTTTTTGATAGTTGCTTTCCAATCCGTGCTCTGTGTATAAATGGCTATGCCTGATGACCACATCATTATTCTTTGAGGGATAAGAAAGATAGATGCCATTGCAAGTCCGATAGAACCGAATACTCCCTCAGCTACGGGGTTTCCTAAAAATCCTGCATTTGAGCATATGAGTCCATACTGCAGGCTCATGCGGTGTCCGAGCTGTCTTTTACTGTATAAAATTTTACCGAGTATAACACTTACGATCTGAATGCCTATCGAGATAATAAAAACCATTCCAAACTGTTTGAAAATATTGCCATCGCAGTCTATCATGAATGATTTCACTATATTACATGGCAGAATAAGATAAATTACCAGATCATTTATGTTTTTCTGTCCTGTGGGGCTGACTATTTTAAGTTTTTTAACGAGTGCCCCTATAAAAATGAGGAGCAGCATGGTTATTTGTAGAGTTAGAACGTTAGTCATTTTCATACCTCCGTCATATGCTAGTGGCTAAATAGCAACATGCCATTACACTAGAATCAAATAATATAAATTTACTGAATATATACAAGCCGGTAATCATTATAATATAAAATCAGCCAAATGTTTAATAATTTTTTAAATTCATTGCACTATCAAAGGAATTAATATAGAATGAAAAAAGAAGGAGGTTTTGAGGATGGAAGCATATGTCATATTCTGGCTGGCAATGATAATCTTTTTTATCGTGCTTGAGCTGTTGACTATAGGCCTTACATCAATATGGTTTGCGGCCGGTTCAATAGGAGGACTTATTGTGGCTGCACTCGGTGGAAATGTATTTATACAGGCAGCAGTTTTTTTGATAGTATCGGTTGTACTGCTATGTCTGACAAAGCCATGGGCAAAGAAATACATAAATTCCAGAGCACAAAAGACAAATGTGGATAGTCTTATAGGAAAAAAGACCATACTGACTGAGGATATTGATAATTTAAGGCAGACCGGTAAAGCTGTCGTCATGGGACAGGAATGGACAGTGCGGACTGATAATGATGGTGTGAAAATACCAAAAGGAACATTAGTAGAAGTAATAAACGTAAGCGGTGTAAAGCTTATTGTAAAAAGAATAAAGGAGGATTAGAAAATGGAGGGACTTATAGCACTCGCCATACTTATGATTATTATAATAGTGATAATCATAAATTGTATCAAGATCGTGCCACAGGCACATGCAATGGTCATAGAAAGACTTGGAGGATATCTTACAACATGGTCAGTAGGACTTCACTTTAAGGTACCTTTTATCGACAGGATTGCAAAAAAAGTAATTTTAAAAGAACAGGTGGTTGATTTCCCGCCACAGCCGGTTATCACAAAAGATAACGTAACGATGCAGATTGACACGGTAGTATATTTCCAGATCACAGATCCAAAGCTTTACGCTTATGGTGTTGAAAATCCGATCATGGCTATCGAAAATCTCACAGCTACAACACTTAGAAATATAATCGGTGATCTCGAGCTTGATGAGACACTTACAAGCCGTGAAACAATCAATACAAAGATGAGAGCGACACTTGATGTGGCAACAGATCCTTGGGGAATCAAGGTAAACCGTGTAGAGCTTAAAAACATCATCCCGCCTAAGGCAATCCAGGATGCAATGGAGAAACAGATGAAAGCCGAGCGTGAAAGACGAGAAGCTATCCTTCGTGCAGAGGGAGAAAAGAAATCCACAATTCTTGTCGCAGAAGGTAATAAAGAATCCGTTATCCTTGATGCAGAGGCAGAGAAGCAGGCTGCTATCCTTCGTGCAGAAGCAAAGAAGGAAGCAACAATTCAGGAGGCAGCAGGTCAGGCAGAAGCTATTCTTAAGATCCAGCAGGCTAATGCAGATGGTCTTCGCATGTTAAAAGAAGCAAATCCTGATAATGCGGTACTCCAGATCAAGAGTCTTGAAGCATTTGCAAAGGCTGCGGACGGAAAAGCTACAAAGATCATAATTCCTTCAGAAATACAGGGAATAGCTGGTCTTACAAAATCCATTGCAGAGATTGCATCAGACAAACAGGAATAAGTCAGACATAACAAAAGTTCTCATTTGGCATAAACCACTAAATGAGAACTTTTTTCTTTTTGTTTTCTTTGTACGCACAAAGTGGTATACTCTCTAGTAGGTGTATATAAAGGAGACATAATGAAGAAAAAGAAAATCAAATTTAAAGGGCGTTTGCGCAATTATATGTGCTGGCCTTTGTATTTTACTATAGTCTGGGTCTGCGCAGATGCGACAGCATTTACCTATGACAAAAAGCTTGGAACCTGTCTGACAGGATTTACAGTAGTTTATCTGGCGCTTGTATTGTGTTTATACTTTAAATGCAAAAATATCGTGGTGGGTGAGCTTATCAACTTTGCCACAAAATATTCGATCGTACAAAAGAAGCTTCTTAATGAGTTTGAGATTCCGTATGCATTGTTGGAGCGTTCAGGAAAGATTTTGTGGATGAACGAAAAATTTTCTGAAAAAATGGACATTAACAAAAATTACCATAAATCGATAACCACACTGTTTCCGACAGTGACGAGAGAGTTTCTTGCGAAGAGCGAAGATGTGTCAGACTTAAGAATCGAAAATGATGATTGTGTAGTAAGGCTTATGCTCAACAGGATATATTTCGATTCGGTAGCTGATGAAAATGAAATAATCGATGCTGAAGGAGCGGACGAATTCCTCACTGCACTATATGTGTTTGATGAGACAGAATTACACAGCTACAAAAAAGAAATAGAAGAACAGAAACAGGTATGTTCACTTGTCTATATTGATAACTATGATGAAGCATTAGACAGTATAGAGGATGTAAAACGTTCATTACTTGTTGCCCTTATCGACCGCCGTGTCAACCAGTATTTTGCAAAATACGACGGACTTGTCAGAAAAATAGAAACTGATAAGTACTTTGTAGTATTTAAATATAAATATCTACAGCAGATGAAAGATGACAAATTCAAGGTGCTTGATGAGGTAAAAGCCATAAAGGTTGGAAACGAGATGGCGGTTACACTCAGCATAGGAATCGGAATTAAGAGCGATAAATATAACGAGAACTACGAATATGCCAGAAATGCCATAGATCTTGCACTAGGACGAGGTGGAGATCAGGTTGTGATCAAAAACAAAGATGACATATCTTACATAGGCGGCAAGTCTAAGCAGGTAGAGAGCAAAACCCGTGTAAAAGCAAGGGTAAAAGCCCAGGCTCTGCAGGAGATAATAGAGACATGTGAGAATGTCCTTATCATGGGACACAGTATAACGGATGTAGATTCGCTTGGTGCAGGGGTCGGCATATACTGCGCAGCAAAAAGCATCGACAAAAAGGCACAGATAGTAATAAATGATCCTACAAGTTCGGTACGTCCGCTTCTGGAAACATTTACAACAGAAAAAGGCTATCCGGATGATATGTTTATAAACAGTGCCGAGGCACTTGAGATGGTCAGCCGTGACACTCTTGTCATGGTGGTTGATACAAACAGACCAAGTTATACAGAATGTCCGGATCTGCTCAAGCGTACAGACAAGATAGTTGTCTTTGACCATCACAGACAAAATAGCGAGATAATAGAAAACCCTACACTCTCGTACATTGAACCATATGCATCAAGCGCATGTGAGATGGTTGCAGAAGTTTTACAGTATTTTAACGATGGAATAAAGATAAATGCAACAGAAGCTGATTGTATTTATGCAGGAATACTCATAGATACAAATAATTTTATGACAAAAACAGGTGTAAGGACATTTGAGGCAGCTGCATTCTTAAAGAGATCAGGAGCAGAGGTTACAAGAGTAAGAAAGATGCTTCGAAATGATATGGCATGCTATAAGGCGAGAGCCGAAGCTGTGCGGCATGCTGAAGTATACAGAGGAGCATTTGCAATTTCAGTCTGCCCGAGCGAAAATGTAGAAAGTCCGACAATAGTCGGCGCACAGGCTGCAAACGAACTTTTAAACATAATAGGAATCAAAGCATCGTTTGTACTTACAGAATATAACGGAAAAATATATATAAGCAGCAGATCAATTGATGAGATAAATGTGCAGCTGATCATGGAAAAATTAGGAGGCGGAGGTCATCTTAATGTTGCCGGGGCACAGCTTAGCGATTGTACAGTTGTTCAGGCAAAACACATGATCCAGGATACAATTGATGAAATGCTCAAAGAAGGAGACATAGAAGAATGAAAGTAATTTTATTACAGGATGTAAAGGCTCTCGGAAAGAAGGGCGATATCGTAAACGTAAATGATGGATATGCAAGAAATGCAATCATACCTAAAAAGCTTGGTTTAGAGGCTACACCTAAGAACATGAATGATTTAAAATTACAGAATAAGCATGCCGACAAGGTTGCACAGGAAAACTATGAGAATGCATTAGAACTCAAAAAGACAATAGAGAATTCAAAAGTAGTTGTAAAGCTCCGCTCAGGCGAAGGTGGAAAAACATTCGGTTCAGTTTCTACAAAAGAAATATCCGCAGCGGCAAAGGAACAGTGTGGACTTGACATCGAGAAAAAGAAAATGCAGCTTACAGAGTCAATAAAAGCGCTTGGTTCATATGAAGTTCCTGTAAAGCTTCATCCAAAAGTTACAGCAAAACTTACTGTTTCAGTAGTTGAGGGATAGGAGGTTTTCCTTTGGAGGAGACACTTATAAAGAGGATAATGCCTAACAGTCTTGAGGCAGAGCAGTCGGTCGTGGGATCGATGATCATGAGCAAGGATGCGATAGTAACAGCTAGTGAGCTTTTGATAAAGGATGATTTTTATCATAAGCAGTACGGCATAATTTTTGACACAATGGTGGAGCTTTTTACGGAGGGAATGCCTGTAGATCTTGTCACTCTGCAGAACCGCCTGAAAGAGAAGGATGTTCCGGCGGAGATACAGAGCCTTGATTTTGTCCGGAATCTTGTAACCTCGGTGCCGACATCGGCGAATATAAAATATTATGCAAACATAGTAAAAGAAAATGCCATAAAGAGAAAGCTGATCCGTGTAACAGAAGACATTGAAAACGAATGTTATGCCGGAAAAGAATCGCTTGAGAGTGTGCTTGATAAGACGGAGCATGATGTTTTTGAACTTTTGTCTACTAGACAGACGGGAGACTATGTCCCAATCAGGACAGTAGTAATGAACGCCCTTGAAAAAATAGAAAAAGCATCACAGCAGGAAGGAACGGTAACAGGAATCCCGACGGGATTTATCGACCTTGATTACAGAACAGCAGGACTCCAGCCATCGGATCTGGTGCTTGTTGCAGCGCGTCCTTCTATGGGAAAAACAGCTTTTGTCCTTAATATAGCACAACATGTTGCATTTCATGCAAATATGTGCACTGCAATATTTTCTCTCGAGATGTCGAAAGAACAGCTGGTAAACCGTCTGTTCTCACTCGAATCAAAAGTAGATGCACAGGCACTCCGTACAGGAAGCCTTTCGGATGCAGACTGGGAAAAGCTTGTTGAAGGTGCCGGGATAATCGGAGATTCCGAGCTTATCATAGATGATACTCCCGGTATAAGTATTTCTGAGCTTAGGAGTAAATGCCGTAAATATAAGCTTGAACATGATCTTAAGCTTGTAATAATCGATTACCTTCAGTTGATGACAGGATCAGGAAGGGGAACAGAATCACGTCAGCAGGAAATATCTGATATTTCAAGATCACTGAAAGCATTGGCGAGAGAATTGTCTGTTCCGGTAGTCGCATTGTCGCAGCTTTCACGAGCAGTTGAGCAAAGACCGGATCACAGACCTATGCTTTCGGATCTTCGAGAATCGGGAGCGATCGAGCAGGATGCCGATGTGGTAATGTTCATATATCGTGATGATTACTACAATAAGGACACTGAGCTTAAAGGAATTTCAGAAATTATCATAGCTAAGCAAAGAAACGGTCCTATCGGAACGGTAAACCTTGCATGGCTGCCGGAATACACGAAATTCGCAAATCTGGAACATTAATATACTTATTATGAAAAACCGTAAAGATGATGTTGTAAGCCAATATCCACTTTACGGTTTTTATATATATTGTCGAAATAATACGACTAAAAAGGTTTGAATGTGCGGATGATAAGAACTATAATTTATATGAAACATAGTAACTGTTTATTACAGATACGGTATATAAAAAGGAGGATGCCAGGTTGGAAAAGGTACGTTACATGATCTCTGATGCAGCAGCTGCTGTAAATGTAGAGACACATGTTTTACGTTACTGGGAAGATGAACTCGGCCTTTTAGTTCCAAGAAACGAAATGGGACACCGATACTATACTAGAGAAAATATACAGGAATTTCAAAAGATCAAAGAATTGAAGGAAAAAGGATATCAGCTCCGTGCAATTAAAAGCATCCTTCATGGAGAAGGTGAGAGTATGCCAAACGTGTCACCGATGCGGACGCCGGAGGCAAGAATGGACGAATTCAGGGAACTTATGGCGGGTATAGTGGGGAATGCGATTGCCCAGAATAATGAAGAACTGAGTATGCAGATAACAACAGAGGTACAGGAAAAAATATTAAAAGAGATAAACTATCTGATGAGAGAACAGGATAACCAGCAGGAAGAACGTTTCAAGAAGCTTGACAGTGCGATACGTGGAAATATAAGAAAAAAACCACTTCTTTTCAGGAAACATGAAAAAAAGGACAAGCTTAAGCCTGTACATATAGTAGAATAAAGAATATAAAAGACAATATAAAAAAGGCGACCACCTCTGAGGCGGCCGCTTTTTAATTTACTTAGCGTTATGCATGGCTGAAATTAGCCCTGGCTGATTGCTCCAGTTGGGCAAACACCAGCACATGTACCGCAATCAAGACAAGAATCTGCATCGATTACGTACTGTGAATCTCCAGCAGAGATAGCTCCTACTGGGCACTCACCAGCACATGTACCACAGCTAACGCATGAATCAGAAATTACGTATGCCATAATGAAATCCTCCTTATAAAATAATGATCATTATCCGCCACCATTGGCTTAATCGAATTGTATTACAAATCATATCCTTTTTCAAGTAATCATCACTTTGTTTTTAGTTTAGCACAATTTCTTGAAAAGTAGCACTTACTATTATATAATAATAACAGTATGTGTGGATGAAAGATTATGATAAAACAGACCATACAGATATATATTGACAGAGGCAGAACATGGATACAGAAATAATAAAAATAAATAAAGACGATATAGACGAAAAACTGATGGAGCATGCAGGCGAGCTTATAGCAAAAGGCGAGCTTGTGGCTTTTCCTACAGAGACTGTATACGGACTGGGAGGGGATGCCCTGGATCCTGAAGCGTCAAGGAAGATTTATGCCGCAAAAGGCCGCCCGTCAGACAATCCTCTGATAGTACATATATCAGAATTTTCAGACCTTAAAAGAATTGCAAAAACGATCCCGCCCGAAGCAAAAAAATTATCAGATGCATTCTGGCCGGGACCACTTACTATGATCCTTGAAAAAAGTGAGGCGGTTCCTGATGCGACGACCGGTGGAATGGATACTGTTGCGATAAGGATGCCGAATCATCCAGTGGCACTTGATCTTATCCGAAAAAGCGGATGTCTTATTGCAGCGCCAAGCGCGAATACGTCAGGACGTCCAAGTCCGACAGAGGCTTCACATGTAGCAGAGGATCTCTCAGGTAAAATAGCGATGATAGTTGATGGGGGACCGGTTGGAATCGGAATAGAGTCTACTATAATAGACTTGACAGAGTCTGTGCCTATGGTATTAAGACCGGGCTACATTACGCCAGATATGCTTTCAGATGTTCTGGGTGTAGAGGTGGTGATCGATCCGGGAATAATAGCAGCAGACGACACAAGAAAGCCAAAGGCTCCGGGCATGAAATACAAACATTATGCGCCAAAAGCAGATATGGTTATTGTTGACGGGCCAAAGGAAAAGGTTTTACAGAAAATAAATTCACTTGTAATAGATAACAGACAAGAGGGAAAAAGGGTTGCAGTAATTGCAACAGAAGAGACAAAAGAAAGCTATGATGCGGATGTTGTGCTTTCGATGGGAAGCAGAAGAGATGAGGATTCCATTGCACAGCATTTGTATAAAATACTCAGAGAATGTGATGATCTGGATGTCGAAAAAATATTTTCAGAAAGTTTTTCTACACCGAGGATTGGGCAGGCTATAATGAACAGAATGCTTAAAGCAGCAGGACATCACGTGATCAATTTGGATTAAGAGCTAAAATTGGGAGGCAGAAAATGAATCCATATGACAAAATAATTTTTGTTGCACAATCAGGTACATGCAGGGAACAGATGGCAAAGCAGATAATGCTTGATTTCCCATTAAGGAACCCGGCAGAGATTGAGGCAAAGGGTCTTGTGGTGCAGTTTCCGGAGCCGATAAACCAAAAGGCGGAAGCAGTACTTATAAGCAATGGAATATCTACAGAAGGGCTGGTATCAAGCCAGCTTGAAGAAGAAGATATTACAGACAGAACATTGATTTTTACGATGGAAGCCGTTCATCGTGAAAAAATACTTGAAAATTTCAAAAACGTATCACCTGAGCAGGTATTTGTGTTATCACAATTTGTTGGGGACGAATTGGAAATACTGGATCCATATGGTGGGGCACTGCCTAATTATGGATTATGTTATGAGAGTCTCAGGGCGACGATCAAAAAACTTGTAAAAATATTAAATGAAGGAGAAATGGTAAATGGGCAAGGTAGTAGTAATGGATCACCCGCTGATCCAGCATAAGATCGGTATAATGAGGAGAGTGGATACAGGTTCAAAAGACTTCCGTACATTAGTAAGCGAGGTAGCGATGCTTGAATGTTACGAGGCAACAAGAAATCTGGAATTATCTGACGTTGAGATAGATACACCTATCTGTAAGACCACCGTAAAAGAACTAAAAGGCAAAAAGCTCGCAGTAGTTCCTATTCTCAGGGCAGGGCTTGGAATGGTAGACGGAATGCTTGAAATGATTCCGGCTGCAAAGGTTGGACATATCGGAATGTACAGGGATCCAAAGACAGCTGAACCGGTAGAATATTATTGTAAATTGCCGGCTGATTGTGCAAACAGGGAAGTTTTTGTTGTAGATCCAATGCTTGCAACAGGAGGTTCTGCAGTTGCAGCACTTGACCTTTTAAAACAAAAGGGCGTAAAAAATATACATTTTATGTGTATAATAGCTGCTCCGGAAGGTGTAAAAAAGCTTACAGAGGCACACCCGGATGTAGATCTTTATATAGGTGCATTAGATGATCATCTCAATGAGAAAAAATACATTGTTCCGGGACTCGGAGATGCCGGGGATAGGATTTTCGGAACAAAATAGGAGGCGGTATCATGAGTACTTCGACAAAGAGACAGGATTATATTACATGGGATGAGTACTTCATGGGAGTTGCAATGCTGTCTGGCATGCGTTCAAAAGATCCAAACACACAGGTCGGAGCCTGCATAGTAAGTCCTGAACATAAGATTTTATCGATGGGATACAATGGATTTCCTCTTGGATGTTCGGATGATGAATTTACATGGTCGCGCGAGGGTGAGGATAACAAATATTATTATTCGACGCACAGTGAATTAAATGCGATCCTCAACTACAGAGGAGGCAGCCTTGAGGGTGCAACGATTTATGTGACATTGTTTCCATGCAATGAATGTGCCAAGGCAATAATCCAGACGGGCATCAGGGAAGTTGTATATGACAGCGATAAATACGAGCATACACAAAGTGTTATAGCATCAAAGAAAATGCTTAAAGCGGCAGGCGTTACGCTCCGCAGATACGAGCATACTGATCGCATGATACACTTAAAATTATAGCTTGAGATCAAAAGAGAAAAAGCTTCGGCTTTTTCTCTTTTTTGTAGACAAAAATAGCAAAAATGGTATAATAGTTTATATGAAAAAGAATAATAATAAACAGATATTTGATGCGCTTATCATGGTATTTCAATTTGGGATAAATATGATAGTGCCGATATTTATTTGTACTTTGCTTGGTGTATGGATTGGTAAAAAGACCGGCATGGACTGGATAACAGTTCCATTATTTTTTTTAGGGGCTTTAGCCGGTGCCAATAATATATACAGGATGGCGAAGAAGCTAATAGACTTAGACGAGAAGGATAAGGGTAATGCTAAGAAGGATAAATGATGCATTGCCGGGGTTAGTAGCAGGTATTATATTGTATGGGATTATTATACAGATTACAGGGGTGTGGTTTGTAGAGGACAGATTATCATATTCTATAGGATTATGGTATGGGATTACAATAGCAATAGGTATGGCAATTAACCTGGCAAAGGTGATATTTGATTCCGTTACGATATACGGAGAAGAGAATGCCAATCGCAGAATTATCATGAAATCAGTAATGCGTTATGCTGTCGTGGTAATTCTGTTTTTTATATTGGGCTATTTTAAATTTGGCAGTTTGTATACAGCACTTATTGGAATTCTTGGGTTGAAGGTATCAGCATATGTTCAGCCGTTGTTTCAAAAGATTGCTGGCAAATTATCAGGGCGAAGTGATGCAGCCCCTGATGGAGAAGGCAAATAGCAGATAATAACTAAATAATGTACAAGGAGGTGATAATGTGAATCAGGCGATTTTGCTGGAAAGCAACGCAGATAATATCGATTTTATGATTCATGGTATCTTTTCCATAGAGATATTCGGACAGGAGGTCTGGATCACAACGTCTCATGCCTGCATACTTATAGTCATGGCACTTATGGTCATTTTTGCAATTGCAGCAAACAGAAAGTTAAAAAAGGCAAAGACAGTTCCGGATGGTTTTCAGAATATCATAGAACTCATAGTGGAAAAGCTTGACGGAATGGTGGAAAGTACCATGGGAAAATGGGCTCCGAGATTCGTAAACTATATCAGTACTATTTTTATTTTCATACTGATGAGTAATATCTCAGGTCTGTTTGGCCTCAGACCGCCTACAGCAGACTATGGAACCACACTTGCACTGGCGCTTATTACGTTTTGCATGATCAGATTCAATAAGGCTAAGCATCAAAGTGCAAAAGATATCTGGACAGGAATGTGCTCACCACTTCCACCATGGCTGCCTATATGGGCACCGATAAACATTATCAGTGAAATTGCAGTTCCGATATCTTTGTCATTGCGTTTGTTTGCAAACGTGCTTTCAGGAACTGTTATTATGGCACTGGTATATGGTCTGCTCAGATTTATAGCTATAGCATGGCCATCAGTATTACACGTATACTTTGATCTGTTTTCAGGGGCAATTCAGACGTATGTATTCTGTATGCTCACAATGACATATGTTACACAGGCTTGTGAGACAGATGAATAACACATCTACAAGGATGAAAGATATTTAATGTATTTAATAACTGTTTTATGATATAGACAGTTATGTATTTTAAGGAGGATTCAATTATGGATATCAACGGACAGGATTTAATCAGGGCATGTTCAGCAATAGGTGCAGGTTTAGCGGTAATCGCAGGTATCGGACCTGGTGTTGGACAGGGTATCGCAGCAGGACACGGAGCAGCGGCAGTAGGACGTAATCCGGGAGCAAGAGGACAGATCATGTCTACTATGCTTTTAGGACAGGCAGTTGCAGAGACAACAGGTCTTTACGGACTTGTTGTTGCGTTACTTTTACTCTTCGTACATCCGCTTGGATAATATTAGGATTAGATATTTTGTGCACTTTAAAGGCGCAGCAGAAAATCCTACAGAAAGGAGAGTAGAAAGTGTTAGCAGAATATTCATTTTTGTTCAATTTGGATGCCCAGCTGCTATTTGACACAGCTTTACTTGCGATTGCGGTATTTTTCTTATTTATGCTGATGTCGTATCTGCTTTTTGACCCGGCAAGGAAACTTTTAAAGGATCGTCAGGAAAAGATTGAAAATGATATTGATACAGCAAGATCAGATAAGGAAAAGGCTCAGGCTCTTAAGGCAGAGTACGAGGAAAAACTTAAGAACGTAGACAAAGAAGCTGAACTGATTTTGTCAGAGGCAAGGCAGAAGGCACTTAAAAATCAGAATAAAATTGTTGATGATGCAAAAGAAGAAGCTTCACGCATCATAAAAAGAGCGCAGGAAGAAGCCGAGCTTGAGAAAAAACATGCTATGGATGATGTAAAACAGGAGATGATACAGATAGCATCTCTTATGGCTTCAAAGGTTGTTGCTGCCTCAATCAATACACAGATCCAGGATACACTTGTTGAAGAGACACTTAAAGAGATTGGAGAATCAACATGGCAAAGCTAGTATCAAAAACATATGGTGATGCATTGTTTGAGCTGGCCCTTGAGGAAGGAAAACTGGATTTGCTGGCAGATGAGGTAAAGGCAGTATCAGAAATCATCTCAGATAATGGGGATCTGACCAAACTTATGAATCATCCGCAGATAGATAAAGAAGAAAAAGTCAAAATCATTGAAAACATCTTCAAAAACAGGATATCAGATGAACTTTTAGGACTTATGGTAATGATCATCGAGAAAAATCATTACAAACATCTGGTATCGGTATTTGATCATTTTACAGAATGTGTCAAGGAGTATAAGAACATAGGTACTGCATATATAACATCTGCTGTAGAACTATCAGATGAACAAAAGCAGGCAATTGAAAAGAGACTTCTGGACACAACCAGATATGTAGAAATTGAAATGAAATTTGATGTGGATGCCGCACTTATTGGCGGTATGAAAATCAGGATCGGAGACAGAGTAGTAGATTCAAGTGTAAAGACAAAACTTGAAAATCTGACCCGAGAACTTACAAAAATACAATTGAAAGTAGGTGAATGCGCTCCATGAATTTAAAACCAGAGGAGATCAGCTCTGTTATAAAGGAGCAGATAAAACGTTATGCTTCTTCGTTAGAAGTCGCCGATGTTGGAACGGTAATACAGGTGGCTGACGGAATTGCGCGTATTCATGGTCTTGAAAATGCGATGCAGGGAGAACTTCTGGAGTTCCCGGGAGAAGTATACGGAATGGTATTAAACCTTGAGGAGGATAATGTGGGTGCAGTTCTTTTAGGAATGCAGCACAACATAAGTGAGGGAGATACCGTAAAGACAACAGGACGAGTGGTAGAGGTTCCTGTCGGGGATGCAATGCTTGGAAGAGTAGTGAATGCACTTGGACAGCCAATCGATGGAAAAGGACCTATAGAGTCTGATAAGTTTCGTCAGATAGAGAGAGTCGCATCCGGAGTTATATCCAGAAAATCAGTAGATACACCATTACAGACAGGTATCAAGGCTATTGATTCAATGGTTCCGATAGGACGCGGACAGCGAGAACTTATAATCGGAGACAGACAGACCGGAAAGACAGCTATAGCAATAGATACGATCATCAATCAGAAAGGCCAGAATGTAAAATGTATATATGTAGCCATTGGACAGAAGGCCTCTACTGTAGCTTCGATAGTAAATGAGCTGGAAGAATTTGGTGCGATGAGTTATACAACTGTAGTTGCGGCGACAGCTTCAGAGCTTGCACCATTACAGTACATTGCACCATATTCGGGATGTGCGATTGGTGAGGAATGGATGGAAAATGGTGAGGATGTGCTTATTGTTTACGACGATCTTAGTAAGCATGCAGCAGCTTACCGTACACTTTCGCTTTTATTAAAGCGTGCACCGGGACGTGAAGCATATCCGGGAGATGTATTCTATCTTCACTCAAGACTGTTAGAGCGTGCAGCAAGACTTTCAGACAAACTGGGAGGCGGTTCACTGACTGCATTGCCTATCATAGAGACGCAGGCAGGAGATGTTTCAGCATATATTCCTACCAACGTAATTTCAATCACAGATGGTCAGATATATCTAGAGACAGAGATGTTTAACTCAGGTTTCCGTCCAGCCATAAATGCGGGTCTTTCTGTTTCGAGGGTAGGTGGATCTGCACAGATAAAGGCTATGAAAAAAATAGCAGCGCCTATCCGTGTTGAATTAGCACAGTACAGAGAGCTTGCTGCGTTTGCGCAGTTTGGCTCAGAGCTTGATGAAAGTACAGCAGAACAGCTTGCGCAGGGCGCCAGGATAAAGGAAATATTAAAGCAGCCGCAGTATAAACCGATGCCGGTAGAAAAACAGGTAATAATCATATATGCAGCGACAAATAAATATCTTCTCGATATCAAAATAGAAGACATCTTAAGATTTGAAGCAGAGCTTTTCGATTTTATAGATACAAAATATCCGGAAATTCCGGAAGCCATAAAAACAGAAAAGGTTATCAGTGAAGAAACTGAGAGCAGGCTTATCAAAGCTATAGAAGAGTGTAAGGCACAGTTTCGTTAATGGCAGAAAGTAGGTGGTAAAATGGCTTCAATGCGGGATATAAAGCGCAGAAAAAGCAGTATTTCAAGTACACAGCAGATCACTAAAGCCATGAAGCTTGTTTCTACCGTTAAGCTGCAGAAGGCAAGGGCACATGCCGAATCAACTGATCCTTATTTCAATTATATGTATAAAACCGTAAGTTCAATGCTTGCAAAAAGCGGAAACATAGATCATCCGTATTTAAAGCAGGGAGAATCAAGACGGAAAGCAGTTGTTGTGATCACGTCAAACAGAGGTCTTGCGGGAGGATACAACAGCAATATCGTAAAACTCATCACACATGGGGATTTGATAAAAGATGATCTGGACATATATGCGATAGGAGCAAAAGGCGAGGAGGCATTGCTGTCAAAAGGCTATAACATAGTCAAGAGTGCACCTCAGATGATGGAAGATCCGGAATATGATGATGCAGCTGTTCTTTGTAAGGAGGTGCTTAAATCATTTGCGGATGGCGAAGTCGGAGAGATTTATCTGGCATATACTCATTTTAAAAATACTGTCACACAGGAAGCTAAGCTTATAAAACTTCTTCCGGTGGAAATAGATACAGATGAGGCGGCGCAGGATAAATCCGGGGTACTCATGAATTTTGAACCGAATGAGGAAGAGGCTATAAACCTCATAATTCCTAAATATGTCACCAGCTTGTTTTATGGTGCGCTTGTAGAGTCGTTTGCCAGCGAAAATGGTGCGAGAATGCAGGCTATGGATTCGGCAACGAGCAATGCAGAAGAAATGATAGATGATCTGACACTTAAATATAACAGGGCACGTCAGGGCTCAATTACTCAGGAACTGACTGAGATAATAGCCGGGGCGAATGCCATTGAGTAAAAAGATAGGAGAAAATAAAATGGCAGATAAAAATGTAGGCAAAATCACACAGATTATCAGTGCCGTTCTGGATATCAAGTTTTCAGAAGGCAATCTGCCTGAGATAAATGATGCTATAGAAGTTCCACTTAAAGATGGAGGAAAGCTTATCGTAGAAGTTGCCCAGCACCTGGGAGACGATACAGTTAGATGTATAGCGATGGGACCGACTGACGGACTTATCCGTGGAATGGATGCTATAGCAACGGGGGCACCAATTTCTGTACCGGTAGGAGAACACACACTTGGAAGAATGTTCAATGTATTAGGAGATCCAATTGATGAGGCTGCTCCGCCGGTTACAGAAGAGAAATGGCCAATTCACAGAAAAGCTCCGGATTTTGAGGAGCAGGCGACATCTCAGGAAATGCTTGAAACAGGAATCAAGGTAGTTGATCTGCTCTGTCCATATCAGAAAGGTGGAAAAATCGGACTTTTCGGTGGTGCAGGTGTAGGAAAGACAGTTCTTATACAGGAGCTTATTCATAATATTGCAACAGAGCATGGAGGATATTCTGTTTTTACAGGTGTAGGTGAGCGTACCCGAGAGGGAAATGATCTATACTATGAGATGAAGGAATCCGGAGTTATTGATAAAACAACCATGGTGTTCGGTCAGATGAATGAGCCGCCGGGAGCGCGTATGAGAGTAGCCCTCGCAGGTCTTACGATGGCTGAATATTTCAGAGACAAAGGTGGAAAGGATGTGCTTCTTTTCGTAGATAACATCTTCCGTTTTACACAGGCTGGTTCAGAGGTGTCGGCGCTTCTGGGACGTATGCCGTCAGCTGTTGGTTATCAGCCGACATTGCAGACAGAGATGGGTGCACTTCAGGAGAGGATCACTTCCACAAAAAATGGCTCTATAACTTCCGTACAGGCTGTATACGTTCCGGCGGATGACCTTACAGATCCGGCGCCGGCTACAACTTTCGCACATCTTGATGCGACAACGGTACTTGAGCGTTCCATTGCAGAGCTTGGTATCTATCCGGCGGTAGATCCGCTTGCATCTACATCACGTATCCTCGATCCTAGAATAGTAGGTCAGGAACACTTTGAGGTAGCACATGCAGTACAGGAAATTTTACAGAAATATAAAGAACTGCAGGATATTATTGCGATTCTTGGTATGGATGAGTTGTCAGAGGATGATAAACTCGTAGTAAGCCGTGCGAGAAAAGTTCAAAGGTTCCTTTCGCAGCCGTTCTTTGTAGCAGGACAGTTTACAGGACTTGAAGGAAAATATGTTCCAATCTCTGAAACGATCAGAGGATTTAAAGAGATTCTGGAAGGCAAGCATGATGATGTACCTGAAGGATATTTCCTTAATGTCGGAAGCATTGATGAAGTTCGTGCGAAAATGCAGTAAAATGTGACCGGTAGTAATAAGGAGATGGCGTATGGCAGACATTATTTTTAAGATTGAAATAATCACGCCTGACCGCGTTTTTTATAAAGGGGAGACAGACTTTCTGGAATTCAACACGCAGTCAGGAGAAGTCGGTGTATACAAAAACCATATACCGATGACAACAGTTCTCGCACCAGGAATTGTCACTATACACAATGGGGACGAGGAAAAAATTGCAGCCATTCATTCAGGCTTTGCAGAAATACTTGGAGATAAAGTAACGTTTCTTGCAGAAATAGCTGAATGGCCGGATGAAATAGATGTAAGCCGAGCTGAAGCTGCAAAAGAGCGGGCTGAAAAGCGATTGGAAAATCATACAGCACAGACTGATATAAAGCGTGCGGAGTATGCACTCCGAAAGGCACTTATAAGGATTGATGCTGCACATCATGTATAATATTTTATAAGGATTCTCCTGCTATATGCGGTTGTATATGGCAGGAGGATTTTTTTAATAGAAAATTGATTTTAACATAAATGTCAAAAACAAAGCTGCAAAATTGGTAATTATTTTTACTAAAAGTTGACAAGAAATTATATAGTACATATAGATAATTTTTTGAAAATATGTTTTAATAAAGTATATAAATTAGCCAAATAATGATGGGCAATTCAAATATGTTATGTTAAGTGAGGATGTTGCATATGTCGAGAAGAAAGCGTAACAGGCAAGTGGCGAAAGAGCTGGAAAATCAGGCTGTGCATAATGTAGAGCCGGTAAATGAACATAAAGATATAAATGAAAGCGAGCGTATCCAAAGAGCAGAATGGATTCATGATCAGGTAAAGCTGCAAAGAGAACGTGAGGATGAAACCTGGGAAAAAATCATGGAGGAGCAGAAACTTATTACGGAACGTATGCGCTCCATAGATGATGACATAAGCAGGAACCGTGAACTTGAAAGATATCATGAGGGCTGTCTGGAGGATATTACAGATCAGGTCTATTCACTTCATGGGGTTACGACAGACAAACTCGAAGGCATGACACGATATAAAAATGCAAAATTTCAGGGCGAGGCGACAGTTGTATTTGTAATGTCTATAATGATAGCTGCCATTGCGGCATATGCATATGGAGTTACATCACAGATATGTATGTTCATGCTTTTATGCATAGGTGCGGAGGGAGCATTGCTTTCAGGCCCGCACAAAAAGAGAAATCTGCTGGGGGGAATATTCAGAGCACTTTTCTTTGTCCCGGTAATACTTATGGCGGCAGAAGTTATAAGCTTTAAATACTATGAGAACTATTATGAATATGTGACAATGATCGGTGAGGTAGCAGCAATACTGCTGGTTGTTATCGGAACAGCTACATACTTCCTCTACAATCCATACAGAAAAGACAAGAAATATGTCAAAGAAGCACAGGCTGACCTAAAAGAATTACATAAAGCTGCCAGAAAGAGCGTAAAGAAAAATCAGAAATTACGCATGAAGAATGAAGCAAAAGATCAGAAAGTACAGGCAAAGCTTGCAAAAAAAGAAGCAAAATATGAACGAAGGCAGCAGAAACATCAGTTAAAGATGGAAAAACGGGAGTTTAAGTCTGAACAGAAAAAGAAAAAAATGGAGATGAAGACGGAGCTTAAGCGAAGTAAACTGATGGCGAAAGCTATGAAAATTAATAAAAAAGCCGGGATAATGCCTGATATACAAAATAATGATGGCGTCAATGCAGAAAACATAAATGATAATGAAAAGGTAAAAGCAATAGAAAAGGTAAATGTAATAGAAAAGGCCGGCAGCATTGAAAATGAAATCGCTGCAGAAGAAACAGAACAAATAGGAAGTGTAAACAGCACAGAAAATATAAACCGCATACAAAATAAAGATTTAAAAGAAAATAATGGTGATAATAGAAAACACCGGGATAAAGCTCCGGAGGAAGTAAACCTCGATAACCCGGTGGAGTATATTGAACAAAATAACATAATTTCCATAACAAAGGAGCGTAAAATAGAATAGGGCTATTAGACTTTTTGCTGGGCTTAAAATATATAACATGGGGAGGTAATCGAAATGAAGATTACAGATAAAAAAGGTGTAAAGGTTACACCGGAAATGATAGGATTATTTTTTGAGGACATTAATTTTGCCGCAGATGGTGGTTTGTATGCAGAAATGATAGAGAATCGTTCGTTTGAGGCAAAAGAGGCATTCGGAACGCCGGGAAACTTCTATTCAGTTGATGACAATGGATACGCATGGAAACCATATACGGCGGGGGGATTGGATAAGCCTCGCATGCAGTATATAATGGGCACACCACTTTCAGAGGCAAATCCACATTATCTGAGATTTACTGCAACAGAAGCGGGACAGGGATTTTCCAATAAAGCATATGACGGGATCAGATTGCATAAAGGAATGAAATACAATGTATCATTTTATGCACGATGTGTAGAATACACCGGCAATAACTTTATCATATCCGTAAACAAAGATGGTAAGATATATGGCAAAGCCAGTGTAGAAGCAGTAAAGGCAATACCATATATACCATTTTCTGATTTAAAGATCGATATGGAACAGAAAGATCCTGTCATAAGTGCGCAGATAGAAAAGATAAATCAGCTTGACACGGAAAAGATGAGCCGCTGCAATGACTGGATCAAATATGATGTGGTAATCACAGCAGATAATGATGTATCAGGAGCCGATTTCACGATATCTCTTGATGGAGCGGGTGTCATAGAATTTGACCTTATTTCGATGATACCGGAGGATGCTGTAGACGGCATTTTCAGACGTGATCTTTTCGAGGCACTTGCAGCGATAAAACCGGGATTTATCAGATTTCCGGGTGGATGTATCGTAGAGGGAATAAGCCTCGAAAACAGATACCGCTGGAAGAGAAGTGTCGGAGAATTAAAAGACAGAAAATATATACCAAATCTCTGGGCATTTGATGATGACAGATCAAAAGAAGGCTGGGATGTAAAACGTCCGGATTCACATTATGGACAGTCTTTTGGAATCGGATTTTATGAGTACTTTATACTTTGTGAATTGCTTGGTGCGAAAGCGCTTCCGGTATTGAGCATCGGTACAGCATGTCAGTTCCGTTCAACACAGCTTGTAACATCAGACAGCAAAGAGTTTGATGAATATGTACAGGATGCACTCGATCTTATTGAGTTCGCAAATGGTCCGGTAAGCAGCAAGTGGGGAGCACTCCGTGCTCAAATGGGACATCCGGAGAGCTTCGGACTGGATATGATTTCTGTGGGAAATGAACAATGGGAGTCTAAATACGTTGATTTATATAAGCGTCATCAGATCTTTGAAAAGGCGATCCATGAGAAATATCCTGACATGAAAATACTCGGAACAGCAGGTCCGTTCCTGGATTCGCCTATCACAAAAGATGGATGGGATTTCTATAACAATGAATTCAAAAAGAATCCAAATACATGCTATGCAGTAGATGAGCATTATTATGTGAGTCCGCAGTGGATGTATGATCATGTAGACCACTATGATGATTATCCAAGAGATATAGCAGTATTTGCAGGAGAATATGCAGCGCATACAGAGAAAAAAGAAAATTCAATGGAGAGTGCATTGGCAGAGGCTGCACTTCTTACAGGAATAGAGAAAAATGCAGATGTTGTTAAACTCGCATCTTATGCGCCTCTTTTCAACCGAATAGGCCACAGCCAGTGGAAACCGGACATGATATGGTTTGATGATGAAAAAGTATATCTGACACCAAACTATTTTGTTCAGCAACTTTTTGCAAATCATGTCGGAGATGAGACTATTCCTATGGACGGGCAGGAAAAAGAGCTCAGAAAAGATGGAATATATGTTTCGTTATCAAGAACAAATAACGGAGAAACTGTACTTAAAGCCGTAAATGTAAATGACAGTGAATATACACTGCCACTTACAGATTACGAGGATGTGCCGGTCGAGGCGATCGGACATGCGTGGGTGCTTGAGGGAACAGGAGAGATACCGGATGGCATGCCTGAGATTACAGATGTAAGACAGACAAATCTGCAGATAATCGGTGATGTCACAATTCCGGCACAGAGCTTTATGGTTATCAGATTTTAATCATATGCTCAGGTTATACTTTTCCATCCAGTAGTTAATCTGGATAAAATATGCGATTAGCTGCGGACCTGCCATGAGCTGGCCAAACCATGGTTTTCCATATTCTGCAGGGGCTTTCAGAAATTCGCATACCTTTTTGGAATCAATGAGTGAGAGTACGGGAGAATTCGGAGTATCAAGTATTTCTTTCATACCTTTAATGAGAAGAGCTTCATATCCGGGATGATAAGTCTTCGGATATGGGCTCTTTTTTCTATGCAGAAGTTCAGGTGGCAGAATATCAGAAAAAGCATCACGGAGCAGTGTTTTTTCTACACCATTCTGAAATTTCATATGCCATGGAACATTAAATACATATTCTATAATTCTGTGATCTGCGAACGGAACACGTGCTTCAAGCTCAGAAAACATGCTGGCACGATCCATCCGGTCGAGAAGAGTCTGCATAAACCATTTTATATTGAGATATCCGATCATACGGCGGCTTTCGTCCTCTTTTGATTCGCCGGGAAGCAGAGGTGCGGCAGCTTTTGACTGTTCATAGCGCATATGGGAATAATCGGAAAGGGCGAGTTCGTCTGCTACATCTTCACGCAGAAAAGCAAGACGGGGAGTTATGTCCGAGGACCACGGAAATCCATCTTTTTCAAGCAGTTCTTTCCGGTAAAACCATGGATATCCACCGAAGATTTCATCAGCACATTCGCCAGTCAATGCAACTTTATTTTTTTTGCTGACAAGATTACAGAAATATAAAAGTGATGCATCTACGTCTGTCATTCCTGGCATATCTTTGGCATCAACAGAACTGAAAAGCTCATTGTAGAGGGAAATCTCGTTACATTCAAGATAAGAATGAGCAGTTTCATATTCTTCAAGCATCCGATTGACGTATGGAAGATCACGTTCGGGCTGGAAGGAGTTTGATTTAAAATATTTATCATTGTCCTTAAAGTCGAATGAAAAAGTATTGAGAGTTTTTCCGTTTCGGTTCAGGTAATCTGCAGCGACAGCAGTGACTATACTTGAATCGATTCCACCGGATAAGAATGTGCATACAGGAACATCCGAAACCATCTGACGGATAATTGAATCCTCAACAAGATAGCGGGTATGTTCCACAGTCCGGGCATAATCGTCAGTATGCTCATGGCTTACAATGTCCCAGTATTTTTCATCGTACAGCCCTTCCTTTGAATATGATATATAATGTCCGGGCAGAACTTCATAAAGTCCTTTAAATAAAGTGGTTCCGCTAGTGTGAGCCGGACCTATCGAAAGAAGCTCCTGTAAACCTTGCTTATCTATTTCCGGTTCAAAATCAGGGTGGACGAAACAGGCTTTTGGCTCTGAACCGAAGATAAGAGTGTCGTTTCGCGTAGCATAAAAAAGTGGTTTAACTCCTACCCGGTCACGGAATAGAAACAGCTTCTGCAGGGCATCGTCCCATATGGCAATAGCAAAAATACCATTCAATTTTTCGACAAAATCAGCTCCGTAGTGCATATATGCATAGAGTATCACTTCTGTGTCAGATGTGGTTGAAAGCACATATCCGTTTTTGTTAAGTTCCGGGATAATCTCGTCTGTATTATAAATCTCCCCATTATATACGATAGTACAGCTCCGTCCATCGCATGAACGTGTCATCGGCTGATTGCCACACAATATATCACGAATTGCGAGGCGGCTGTGAGCAAGACCGATATGTTTTTTCAGATACCGGCCGCGGGCATCGTTACCCCGGTGAGCAAGAACCGCACGCATTTTTTCGAGACGGAAATGCCAATAATCGGGTTTTTCATCATAATTATTTTTATAGCTGCAAAAACCAGCAATTCCACACATATAATTCTCCATAACAGTAGACTTTCTCTATATATTATGCGAAAATTATGAAAAAGTTATACTGTAAAGCAGACATATTTTTACAGTAAATCAATGGGTATGCCTGATGATCATAGTATTATTGATTTTATCTAAAGTTCCACGTATAATCAAGGATAGACAGTGATAAATATGGAGGACTATATGAAAAAACAAAACACAATTGCTTTATTACCAATAGCAGTATTCCTTGTCCTGTACCTCGGACTTGGAATACTTTTTGAATATATAATGAAGATACCGATGGGCTTTTACAATGTGCCTATCATAATCGCTTTTCTTGTCGCAATATTTGTAGCCTGTTTACAAAACCGCAGTGTTACATTTGATGAAAAACTCGGAATAATGGCACAGGGGCTTGCGGACAAAAATATCATAACGATGCTGCTCATATTCCTCACAGCGGGAGCGTTTGTCGGAGTTGTGGGGCGCAGCAGTGCAGAAAGCGTGGCATATTTTATGCTGTCACTTATTCCGGCGAGATTTGCAGTGATGGTTCTTTTTGTGGTTGCCTGCTTTGTGTCGATCGCAATGGGAACATCCGTTGGAACTATAACGCTTATCGTGCCGATCGCAGCGGCTGTGTCTGAGGCATCCGGTTTTGGACTGCCGCTGTGTGTCGGTGCAGTCATGGGAGGCGCAATGTTTGGGGACAACCTCTCATTTATATCGGATACAACGATCGCCGCATGCAACGGACAGGGCTGCCGGATGAAGGACAAATTCAGGGAAAACTTTTTTATAGCGCTTCCGGCGGCAATACTTACACTTATATGCATAGCGGTATTATCATTTAAAACCGACATTGCCGGAGCGGTATCGCAGGAATATCATCTGTTACAGATAATACCGTACATTCTTGTACTTATAGGCGGAATAATCGGAATAAATGTATTTTTAGTGCTTATAATCGGGATCGTATCAGGTGCGGTGATAATGATCGCAGCAGGAAACATCACTCCGTATGAACTGCTTACAAATATGGGAAGCGGGGCTTCCGGTATGTTTGAAACGTGCATGGTCGCAGTACTCGTTGCGGCAATGTGTGCGCTGATCCGTGAATATGGCGGCTTTGAAGCGCTGCTTAGTGCGATATACAGGACTTTCAAGGGAAAAAGGGGCGGACTGCTCGGAATGGGATTACTTGTCGGACTGATAGACATTGCAACAGCAAACAACACGGTTGCGATAGTCATGGCTAACCCAATAGCAAAGGAAATGGCGCAAAAATATGGCATAACATCACGTAAAACGGCATCGATACTGGATACATTTTCATGTATTTTTCAGGCAGTGATACCATATGGAGCGCAGATGCTCGTAGCAATCTCAGCCGTACACGAACTTGGATATGAAATATCGGCATTTAATGTACTGCCGTATCTGTTTTACCCAATGTTTCTGCTGGCAAGCTCGTTGGTTGCTATAGTAAAAATTGAGAGATAAATATGAAATACACAGAAGTAATTGGAGAGATATATAAACATACCCGGGAAAAAAAGGGTTGTTTTAAAGAAACAGTAATTAAAGATCTGATCGGAATAAAGATAATAAACAGATTTGAGGACGAAGAAATCCTGCCGGATTTTCTCATGATAGAAAGGCTGTATCAAAGGATTGGAGAGTCATCTGATATTTTTACGATAATGATGACGAGTGAGGAATATGATTATTGTATATGGCGCGAAAACCTCATAGAAAAAATCATATCCGGCAAAATATGTAAATCCGACTGGGAAAGCAGATCTGCAAAAGACCGGACCATCAATGAACTTTTACAGGAACAATTCGTGCAATTCTGGAAAGGCTATGATGATAGTGATGCGGAACTTATGAAAAAGGCGATACGCATGACCGTGCCGGAATTTCCAGATAAAATGTCCATGCATCAGTGCATAGGCAGGGAAGAATTTGCATATATGCTCTATTATATCGAAAGAAAACTGCAAAAAAATCCGAAAGAGTGGATGCAGGAGTATGAGACGGTAAGATTTATCTTAAAATATATCAACCTCAATTATGAAACACAGGAACTTGTAAGGATATACGCAAGGGCAGCATGTGTATATGGTGAACTTATACCGATAGATGATATTGACGATAAAATACATCATTACAAAAGCGCACTGGATCTTCAGCGCAAATATGCAAGAGTAAGCGGCATCGACAGGCTGCTATATGGACTGATCTGCTCTTATAAGCAGCTTGAGCAGGAAATCCCGGACGATTATCAGAAGATGTATGAAACGATAATAGCGGTAAAAAATGAGTTTAAGATAACGGAGAACTATGCCCCTGAAATAAAAATGACTAACGAGATCTATCTGCTGGACGAGGTGTTTAAAGAATACCGGCTTGAAAGAGGGCTTACACCGGCACAGGCGGCGGAGGGCGTATGTGATATAAAAACCTACAGAGCGCTTGAAAATGGAAAACGTAAACCCAAAAGAGGCACGTATCAGGCGATCGCAGAGGCACTGGGTATTCCGCTTGTAAAATATAATGCGGATATAATAACAAATGAGTATGAGCATATCCAGATGCTTGAGGAGATTAAGCTGATATCCAGAAAAAGTGTAAAAGGAAGAGAGCAAAAACTTATAGATATACTTGAACAAAAACTTGGAGTATGGATGAAATATCCGGAAAACCGACAGATGATAGATAGTAGGAGAGATTTTCAAAAATTTTGTGACGGAAATATAGAAATAGATGATTATTTAGATAAATTAAAAAACGTTCTTGATATGACAATAAATAACTGGCATAAAGACATGGAGCATCATTTTTATACCAGAAGAGAGTTAGTTATATTGTATTATGTAATTGTAGCATATAGAGAAAAAGGAAGATCAGATATTGCAATTAAATTGATGGATAAACTATTAGAATATCTCAACAGCAGTAAGGTAAATTGTGAATCAAGAATGGAAGAAATAGCAGTATTGTACATAGAACGTAAAAATCTGCTTACGGATATGGAAATGTATGATGAAGCCATAAAAAATGTCTACGAATACATGAAAATATGTTTCAAACTAGATCGCGGGGATAAAATAGTACCACTGTTAATAGAACCAGGGTGGATTTGTAATGAGGGTTACTATCAGGAAACTATGGAAATGCTTGACAAAGAGCACAGCGAAAAATATTTTCAACATGCTCTTTGTATAAGTGAAATGTATTATCAGGATGCTTATCAAAAATCTATTAAAGAATATATGAAAAGTATTAAAATTAGTCAGCCGTAGGCGGTAGTATATTACTACATGTAGATATATCGGTATTATATTCCTCAGAAGTGTTAGGACAAGGCTGTATAGTGAAATTTGATAAACAGAGAGTTAATAGGAATGTTAATAATAGTTTGTTAATTTTTTCATTTGTAAATAGCTACTTTATGTGTAATCGGTTACGATAATACACCATATGGTGAAAAAATAAAAGGGACAGATCGTGTCTGAAAATCGGACACGATCTGTCCCTTTACTTTGTGCGAAAATAATCTATAATTTATAAACGTTGCGAGGAAATAATGATTTTGGGACTATAAAATTATTATGATTACATTAATTTCTTAGAAAGGAAAGAATGCTTGAGTTACTAAATAACTAATAAATTTATAGTTTCATTATCAATGGATGGAATAAAAGAAGTACAGAATTACCATAGACCATTAGCCAATGGAAATGTAGTATATTGTGGGTAGCATCTTTGTAAGTGCATCTTATTTTATTTATAAAAATTATAGGTGGTATTATAAATATGAAAAAATTATATTTTATGGACAGAAATATTTTATTATGGCTATCGGGAAGTACATTGTCTGCATTTGGAGATGTGTTTACATCTACAGCTATTCCTCTAGTTACATTTAATTTGACAAAATCTGCAAGATTCTCAGCGCTGGTTTTGTTATTAGATATTTTGCCGCTTATTATTTTATCGCCACTAATAGGGACTATCGTAGATAAGTGTGAGAAAAAAAAGATAATAATCATTTCTAATTTAATATCTGTTCTGATATTAGGTTCGTTTTTGATAATAAATAATAATGAATGGTACTATCTTATAGGTAATTCCCTAATAAGTATCAGTGCAAAGTTTTATTCAACTTCGGCAAAAACTATGCTTCCAGATATTGTAAATGATGAAGGTGTTATTACAAGAGTAAATAGTCTTATATCACTCACATTAAAAATAGCAAGAATTCTTGGAGCTTCACTCGCTGCAATAGTATTAGGACTTTGGGGAACAAAGATACTATTCATGTTTGATGCCGTAAGTTTTATTATAAATATGTTGTGTGTATTTGGACTTAGATTAGGCTCAGAACAGATAACAGAACATCAAAATATTGAAAAACATCAATATGTTTTTATGGATGCAGTTAAATATTTTTCAAAAGACAACCTATTTTTGATCATGTGCATAGTATATGGTGGTTTATTCTTTTTAGAGGGTCTTATGCAATCTCAAATGGTAGTTTTTATAAAGCAGTATTTGTTATTGGATGATATGTATTATGCTTTTTATCAGAATTGCCTGCTTGTAGGAGTGGTAGTGGGGCAGATTGTATTGAGCAGATATGAAATGGTGAAAAAAGAGTTTTTTTGGGAAAAAGTTGGAATGGGTTTGATAGTGGCTTCGTTAGTTGGAATTTTTGTGTTTAAAAATATATGGTTTGGTGTATTATATGGTTTTGGACAGCCTTTGATAGTGACATCATGGTATGGATATTTTTATAAACATACACCGGGAGAACTTAGGGGACGCCTGTTAGCATTTACTAATATGTGTTTTGATAGCTTACATTTACTCGCGGTTGTAGTGGTATATTTTATATGTGACTATTTTATGCCGCAGCAAAGTCTGTTATTTACAGCAATGGTATTGACAATTGTATTATTAGCCACTTCAATAATACGAAAAAATAAAGTTGAGTAAAAAATATAATAACATTGCATAAAGTTAATAGAATTTTACAGAGGCAAATTATATCTGAGAAGATGAGATTTGCCTCTTTTTTAATTGATCCATTATAACTATAGACTGTTAATATAAATAGTTGTATAATTTTATATAAATTTATAAGTTGACTACATTTATAGCTGACACCATTAAAAAGACATAGGAGTTACAGAAAATGTTTAGTAAGACAAAAGATGAATTAGTTAAATATAGAAAACTTAAATATTACAGGGATATCATGAAGATAAATATCATATTTTTTCTGTTCTTTATGTTGTCCGACAGTATGGAAATTTTCATTCCGCTGTATTTTAAGAAAAACGGACTTTCAGCAGTGACTTACGGAAGCCTCCAGTCGGTCACAACGATACTGCGTATGGCCGTTATATGGATCATGGCAAAACCGAAGATGAAAAATAAGCGCAGGATTCTGGAACTGTTTGTAGTAATAAATATGCTGCATTTCGGTTTCTTGTATATGAATGGAAAATTTTTCGCTTTTTACATCTTTGCGGTATTTATTTTGACGAGGACTGTTGTAAATACGGTGTTAAACCCATATCTGGCGAGGCTTCTGCCGAATGATTTTATGGGGATCGGGTTTGGGGTAAGAGATGTTTTCTTAAGTGTCGGCTGTGCGGCGGGGCTTTTTATATCGGGTTTTTTGGAGGAAAACCTGCTCTGGTTTTCGATATATATGATATTGCTTCTGGCAGTTCTTTTGTTTATAATGATAAATACTAAATTTATAGAGATTGCAAAAGTTGATACAGATGACAGCGAGGATGATGAGGACGCAGAGAAAACACTCAAAAGCTGGCGGGATATACCAAAACGTATGAAGGTTAATTTTGTGATCATCGTTGCGATCGGCTGTCTGATAGCCTGCGGACTTGAGATACATACATATTCGGCAATGATCGGTGAGGATTTCGGCGTAAAAGCGCAGAACATATATAATCTTTATGCTTCATCAGTCATCATAACGGCAGCATTTTCGATTGTTGGTGGAATAATAATTGACCGCGTAAACTCAAAGATCATGTATCTGGCATACATTTTAGTGTGTTTTTTAAGCTGCTTTGCGCTAGTTTTCAGGACACCATATGCGTATGCGTTAAGCCTTGTATTTATTGGGATAAAGGGAGTTTTAGACAATGTGGAACAGACCTATTTTTTCAAAGCATATAAGGAATATGACATGGAAAAACTTTACTCGGTAAATACGATCATACAGATGATTCTGGCGATAGTGTCACCGATGGTATTTGGATTTTTATATGACGTAAACTTTAACCTGATGCTTATGGCTGGAATTGTATGTCTGGCGGCTGCAATGGTCGTAAGTTTTGGAATAGTAGATATCAATAAACAAAGTGAATAGAAAATATTTGAACCTTGGGATTTTTCAAATGTCTGACTTTAGCATAGTGTGATTAGATACTAATTATTGTAACGGAGCATTATATACCATGGATAAAAAGGAAAAAATCTGGAATAAAAATTACATATTACTTTTGCAGGGGCAGCTTGTCTCAACGATCGGGGATTCGCTGTATTCGATCGCACTTGCTTTTTTCGTGCTAAAACTGACAGGATCTACCGCCCTTGTCGGGATGATCATGGGAATAGTTACGATACCGAGGATAATACTTGGACCGTTTGCCGGAACTATTGTTGACAGATATAACCGCAAAATGCTCATAGTGTGGGCGGATTTTATAAGGGGTATCAGCATAGTGGCAGTATCGTTTTTAGCATACAATGATATGCTCAAAGTCTGGATGCTTATGGCGGTTGCCGTGATAGATGGAGTCTGCGCTACGTTTTTTAACCCGGCGATGGAGACGGTCATGCCGATGGTCGTGCCGGAGGATAAACTTGTGAAAGCAAATTCGATCTTTGGAATGGGGCAGTCTGCGGCGGATATAATAGGGCAGACCGCCGGAGGTGCGCTGTATAAGCTGCTTGGAGCGCCGATGATCTTTCTTATAAATGGAATATCCTATATTTTTTCGGCGGGAACTGAGACCTTTATTAAAGTGCCTTATGATAAGACTGCGAAACAGGAAAAAAGCATATGGCAGGATATGAAGCAGGGACTTGCCTATATTAATAGAAATAAATGGCTGTTCTGGGTGATAGTCATGTCATTTTTTATCAATTTCCTGTTTGGAAATATAAGGGTGCTGCTTATTCCGTGGTTTACTTACACAGAGGGCTTCGGGGAGGCGCACTATGGCTTTTTAAACGGAGCGTGCAGTGCCGGAATGATAGTGGGTATGCTCATATTGTCTATTGTGACTATAAAAGACGAGATCAAATATAATGTATACAGGCTGTCGGTATTTGCGTTTATCGGTTTTGTAACACTTGGTGCAGCAGTAAATAAGTTCTGGGCGGTGGTCGTCTGCTTTATACTGGCATTTATGTTCCAGATAGTTTTTAATATGCTGCTCAACGCTACGGTCATGGTGAATACACCGGAAAATATGCGTGGAAAAGTTTCTGCGGTCAAACTGACACTCTGTATGGCGGCATCACCGGCGGGAAACTTTATAGGCGGTTTTATCGCGGAAGCTGTAAGTCCGAGGATGGGGATAATATACAGTGGCGCGATCGCGTTTGTGATAGCATTTATCATACTATGCAAAAAAGATATCAGACAATTTATGAGCTGAACTACCTGATGCTTATGGTGGGAATTGTATGTCTGGCGGCTGCAATGGTCGTAAGTTTTGGAATCGTGGATATAAATAAACAAAACAGATAAAGCATACTTAGCTAAAAATAGTGGAATACTTGAAAATGTAGCCTGCATATGCTACAATAGCGATAGCTAAGAAAAGATATGAGTGTCATGTAGACACAAAAATGCCCCTCAGTAGCAGCCACTACGGAGGGGCTTCTCATTTTGAACGGTTGAGAATCCGTCAGGTTAGTTGCCGCTATCGTCCCCGTCTAACCATTTGCAAATATAGTAGCCAACTATACTTGCCAGTACGGAAACAAGAAAAGATATGAATTCTGACATGTAGACACCCCATCTCTGTTGCCAGATTGGGTGCGGCAACGCAATGAGTATACCATAAGCCGATCAATTTGTCGAAATTATAATATGCACCTCTTACCGCATATTTTTGACCTGTTGGTTCATCTTGATTTACAAGGTGAACCTCTTTTTATATAATCTAATCATGAAAATACGAATGGAAATCGATGAAAACATAACTGAAGATGAGCTGGTGATATGGTGCGGCAGTTTAAGTGACGACGTCATCATACTGCAAAAGCAGATAATAGAGGCGATGAATACAAAAATGCAGCTTCATGTGATGAAACAAAAGTCAGAGTATCTGCTGACACTTGGTGAAATATTATTTCTGGAAACAGCGGATTCCTTTGTGGCAGTGCACACCGCAAAGGATATTTTCGAGACGAAACAGAAATTGTATGAGCTGGAGGAGCTTTTGCCGGGAAGTTTTATGAGAGTGTCAAAATCTACGATCATAAACACGGCAAAGATCAGATCCATAAGCAAAAACATCACCGGCGCAAGTGCTGTTGAGTTTGCCGGCTCGATAAAAAAGGCTTATGTTTCCCGAAATTACATTAAAGCATTAATGGAAAAATTAGAAGAAAAGAGGTTAAAGAAAAATGAGTAAGAAAGATATATACTGGGGATTTATCCTTATATTGATAGCATTATATATTGTTGTAAGCAGCGTAGGTCTTCTTCCGAAACTGCCGGTTGTAAAAATTGTGTTTACCATATTATTTGCGGCATGGGCAATAAAAGGATTGTGTACATTATCATCATTTGAATTTTTCGTGCCGGTCGGAATTTTAGGCTGCATGTATCAGAAAGCGCTGGGAATAGAATCGCTTGTACCATGGCCTTGGTGGCTTGCCATAATCCTTCTTGTTATTGGATTTGACATGGTTCTCAAAAATGTAAAAAAAATAGAAAGTATAAAAAATTTCATGACAGTGTAAATGGGGGATATACACAGCAAAGTTATGCAAAATATTCCGGAAAAGTGGATAACTCGGCTGATGGAGCATATGTAAGTGTAAAAAATATGTTTTCAGAGACCAGCAAGTATGTGAATTCTACTAATTTTTCAAGTGCAGATATTGATAACAAGTTTGGACAGACAAACGTATATTTTAACAATGCTATAATGCCGGCAGGGGCAAATGGAAGCATAAATATAGAAAACTCTTTTGGAGAAACAAATATATATATTCCGCGAATATGGCGTGCAGAAATTATAAGAAATGCAACATTCGGTGAAGTAAATGTACACGGACAGGGAAATAATGATATGGATGCACATTTTATAGTAATAAAGGCTGATTGTACATTTGGAGAAATTAATATATACTTTGAATAAGTATAGTCAGATGGACTATAAAATTTATTAATAAAAAGGAAGGGAAATAAAATGGGAAAAGTATTCTTATTCTCGGCCATGTTTTCACTTATATTTTTTGTAGTGGAACTGGCAATTATAACTGTTATGATCGTAGCTACATGGAAGCTGTATAAAAAGGCTGGTGAGCCTGGATGGGCGGCAATCGTACCTTTTTATAACTCATACATCATGTATAAGATTTCAGGAAAAAAGAATTTATTCTGGGCAAGTCTTGTATGCGGCATAGGTACTGCTATTTCATATGCTGTGATGTTAATTGAGGCATATGAACCAGATCCGTATTACTATGGGGCTAGGTATAGAGGTGGACAGTTTTATTCATATAGTTATGGAGATCCGGACATAAATGTCGCATTGATTGGAGTTTGTGCGGTTTTATTATTAGTATTTGCTATAGCTTCACTTGTATTACGCATACTCATGTGTATCGGTCTTGCAAAATCATTTGGACATGGTGGAGGATTTGCATGCGGACTTATTTTTCTGAACATTATATTTATCTGTATATTGGGATTTAGCAAGGAGTTCGTATACATCGGACCAAATGGAACTCCATATGGCAGCTCAAATATGTATGGCCAGAATCCATATGGTCAGCCAAATAACCAGAATATGTATGGTGGAAATATGTATGGTCAGAATCCATACGGCCAGCCAAATAACCAGAATATGTATGGTGGAAATATGTATGGCCAGAATCCATATGGTCAGCCGGATAACCAGAATATGTATGGTGGAAATATGTATGGTCAGAATCCATATGGCCAGCCGGATAACCAGAATATGTATGGTGGAAATATATATGGCCAGAATCCATATGGTCAGCCGGATAACCAAAATATGTATAACCAGAATGCATATAGTCAGCAGAATAATCAGAATGTGTATAACCAGAACACATATAGTCAGGCGGCTGATCAGAATATATCTGATCAGAATCAGCTTTCACAGCAGGCAGGTCAGTCTGCTCCGCAGGATCAGGCAAGACCATGGAATGATATATATAACCAATAATTATAGTAAAAAGTTGTATTATTCCTTGACATATGGTTTCACAGTACTATAATACATATTATCAAAAGAAATTTATAAATATTGTTCACCAAAATTCGTTGACGAGAACAATGCCGAGTTTTGATCTATTTTCAGAGAGCCTGTGTATGGTGTGAACAGGTAATGATCAGATTTTGGATATCCTCTCTAAGAAGCAGGCTGAATGCATAGTATATGCCAGTAAACCTCGCCGGTGTCCACCGTTATATGGATAGCATATGTTGGTATGTAAAGTGTCGCATTCTTATGCGGAATCAGGGTGGTAACGCGGATTATATTCGTCCCTTTTCAGATATATTTCTGGAAAGGGATTTTTTTATCCCAAAGAGTTTTAGTGGACAGAAAATGTTAAGGAGGCATTGTAATGAAAGCATTACAAAAAGTAAGCAAATTTTTATCAGATTATACTTCAATAGTAGTTATAGCTATTGCAGTGGTAACATTTTTTATTCCAAATATGATGGCATGGGTAAACCAGATGTTATTTGTTGATCCCGTGTCAAATAAATTCACAAGTCAGTCTATAATAATCGGTATCATAATGTTCAGCATGGGTCTTACACTCACAACGCAGGATTTTAAAATACTGGCACAAAGACCATTTGATATATGTGTAGGTGCTATAGCACAGTATCTTATAATGCCGTTTTTGGCATTTGGAATCTCAAAAGTGCTTGGACTTCCGGATGGGATCGCACTTGGACTCATCCTTGTAGGCTGTTGTCCGGGAGGTGTGTCATCAAATATCATGTCATATCTTTGCGGAGGAGATGTAGCATTCTCCGTAGGGATGACTACAGTATCTACAATATTATCACCATTTATGACACCGCTTCTTGTATCTTTCCTTGCAAGCGGAACACATATTTCAATCAAAGCACTTCCGATGTTTGTATCTATCGTTGAGACTGTAATACTTCCCGTAGCGGCTGGATTTTTACTCAACTATTTACTTGGAAAGAAGAAAGCATTTGCAGAGGCTCAGAAGGTTATGCCGGGCATTGCAGTTCTTGGTCTTGCATGTGTAGTTGGTGGCGTTGTATCATCACAGGGTTCTAAATTCTTTGAATCAGGAGTTGTTATATTTGTAGCAGTTCTTTTACACAATGGTCTGGGATATCTCCTTGGTTATGGTGCAGGAAAGCTTGTCGGAATGAATACGGCAAAGAAAAGAACTATTTCTATAGAGGTGGGAATGCAGAATGCCGGACTTGCCACAAATCTTGCCACAACAACAGCACAGTTTGCGTCTACACCGGAATCAGCTATAATCTGTGCGGTATCATGTACATGGCATTCGATTTCAGGAACACTCCTTGCCGGAGCCTTTGCCCTTAAAGACAAGATGGCTGCAAAAAAAGCAGATGAGGCGGCTGATGGTAATACAGTGGATGGAGCAAATGCATAATTTTTAATAAATACATCCCCCCAAGGGGCTTGTGAGAGAAAGCTGGGCTTGTTAGAATAAGCTCAGCTTTTTTTAGCAAACACATATTTTATCTGGAGGGAATAAATGAGAAAAAGAAGTATTGAAAAAAAATGTGCAGCCATACTGTTTGCTGCATCGCTTAGTCTGGGTGTGGCAGCGTGTGGAACAACGGACGGCGGTTATGACAGCTCTGAGGGCGGAGCCAAAACGGCATCGGGCAGTGAGTGGGATATGACTAACACTATAGTATATGGTTCGAACGATTATACCCGTATAAATCCGGCAATGGATGAGCATGGCGAGATAAATGCCCTGCTTTTTGACGGGCTTACAGATCATGATGGGGATAATCAGGTCGTTCCGCGCCTGGCAAAAAGCTGGGATTATGATGAAAGCACATATACATATACATTTCATCTGGAAGAGGGTGTGAAATGGCACGATGGTCAGCCGTTTACAGCAGATGATGTAAAATTTACGATAGAGGCGATAATGAATCCTGACAACGGATCGGAAAATGCTCCAAACTACGAGGATGTAGAGGAAATAAATGTATTTGACGACTACACAGTTTCCTTTAAACTAAAGGCTCCGAATGTGGCATTTCTTGATTACATGACAATGGCGATCCTGCCAAAACATCTTCTCGAGGGAGAGGATATGCAGGAGTCGGACTTCTTTAGAAATCCGGTTGGAACAGGTCCATACAAACTGGAAAGATGGGATGACGGGCAGGCGATCATTTTAAAGAAAAACGAAGATTATTTTGCAGGAGCGGCAAATATAGACAGAATTGTCTTTAAAATTGTTACTGATGCGAATGCGAGAGCGCTCCAGCTTAAATCGGGAGAGCTTAATCTGTCACAGGTCACACCAAAAGATGCGGCAAACTTTGGAAGTAATGACGGATACACAGTCTATGATATGAAAACATCTGATTACAGGGGAATATTATATAATTTTGCGAATGAATACTGGAAAGAAAATTCAGATCTGATACCGGCTATCAATTATGCAATAGACAGGCAGGCGATAGTAGATGCGGTGCTTTTGGGACATGGAGAGATAGCTTACGGTCCGCTCCAGAGAAATAAATATAATAATGAAAATGTAGAACATTATGATTTTGATCTGGAAAAGTCAGCAGAAGCTTTTGAGGCGGCCGGATGTAAAAAAGATGATGATGGATACTGGACAAGAAACGGGAAGCGGATAGGATTTACTATAAATGCATCACCGGATGATCAGGTCAGGATCGATATGGCGCAGATAGCAGCGCAGCAGCTCCGTGAGGCGGGACTTGATGTAAAAGCTGATGTGCCGGCTGAGGGAATCGACTGGGGCGGACAGGAATGCTGCATAATCGGCTGGGGATCACCATTTGATGCGGACGATCATACATATAAAGTTTTCGGTACGGATAAAGGTGCAAACTATTCCGGATATTCAAACAAGCTTGTAGATGAATATCTGACAAAGGCGAGGGAGACAGACGACGAGACATTAAGAGCTGAATATTATGATAAATTCCAGGAAGAACTTGCCAAAACACCGGCATATACATTTTTCTGCTATATAGATGCAATGTATGTAGCAGATAACGGCATAAAAGGGATTAATAAAGATACGGTACTGGGGCATCATGGAGTGGGCATATTCTGGAATGTCTGTGAATGGACGATGGAATAAATGGTCTAAAAATACTGATGCTTGAAAAAGAATATAATAATATCCCCCCATAGGGCTTGCCGACCTGTAAACATGCTGATATCATTACGCATATGAACATGAATACACCGCAAATATTAAAAGTAGAAAATTTAAAAGTGGTTTTTGATTCTGCAAAAGGATATATTACAGCAGTAAAAGATGTAAACTTTGCACTGCGTAAAGGGGAAATCCTTGCTCTTGTCGGCGAGTCGGGAAGCGGAAAAACAGTACTGTGTAAAAGTCTCATGGGGCTTTTGCCGGGAAATGCATTATGTACCGGAACTAAGAGTAAAGGTTTGCGCTACGCTATGATTTTTCAGGATCCGCTCACGGCACTTGATCCATCTATGAAAGTAGGCAGACAGATTGCGGAGGCAATTTATATTTATGAAAAAAGCTGTGGTAGAAAGCCGGTCAGATCGCAGGTTAACAGAAGGGTTATAGAACTTCTTGAAACAGTGGGAATTGATAATGCAGAAGAAAGAAGCCGGATGTATCCACATGATTTTTCAGGTGGAATGAGGCAGAGAGTTGTAATTGCGATAGCACTGGCGGCAAAACCACAGATACTTTTGGCAGATGAACCTACAACTGCGCTTGATGTGAAAACACAGGCGCAGATTCTTGCGTTATTGGGGAATCTAAGGGAAAAACTTCAAATGTCGATCATACTTGTTTCCCATGATCTTAGGGTGGTAAGACAGATTGCCGACAGGGCAGCAGTCATGAAGGATGGAGAAATTGTAGAAATTGAATCAGTGGACAGGATATTTGAAAAACCAAAGCATGCATACACAAAGGAGCTTCTGGAAGCATCAAACGCAGTCCACGCAATAGATAATGATATAAAAAACGAGAATAAAACGAATAAAAATGACGGAAATATAAATAATAATGCAGCAATTTTAGAGATAAATCATCTGTCACATTCATTTAAACTCGGAAGAAAAAGCAGAAAAACAGTATTTACGAATCTATCTTTTTCAGTAAATAAAAACGAAATAATAGGGATTATCGGGGCATCCGGCTCAGGAAAGTCAACATTGGCAAAATGCATAATGGGGATAATCAAACCGGAAAAAGGTGTTATAAATTTTATCGGGCAGCAGGGACGGAAGAATGATGGCAGTATACAGATTGTATTTCAGGATTCAACGTCAAGCCTTGATCCGCGCATGAAGATCGCCGATATAATCGCAGAACCGCTTAGAATAAACCACATAAAAACAAAACGGAATGGCGCAAGAGAAGAGGCTGCATTTCAGCTTAAATATGTCGGATTAGATCAAAGTTATCTGGACAGGTATCCGGCAGAATTGTCAGGTGGACAGCGTCAGCGTGTAGCGATAGCGAGAGCACTTTGCACGGAGCCGGAGCTGCTCATAGCGGATGAGGCATTATCAGCACTTGATGTATCGACGCAAAAGCAGATAGTGGAACTATTCAGGCATATAAGGCAGGAACATGATTGTACGATCCTGTTTATCTCCCACGATTTGGAACTTGTAAATAGTCTGTGTGATAGGATTATAAAAATAGATGATAATTAATGATAAAAAAATAAAACCGGGAATTTTATATTTTTCAAAGAAGTTTGCTATTTTTGTTTTAAGTGTAATTATTCTCTCCGTGATCGTATTCTGGATATCGAGGCTTACGCCTACAGATCCTCTGCAATCCTATTATGGGGAGCGCACAGAAAAAATGACCGTAGAACAAAAAGCCGCAGCGCGCGAAAAACTCGGGCTGAACGATCCAATCCCGGTGCAGTATGTACGCTGGATAGAGGAGGCTGTGCGTGGAGATTTCGGGATATCGTACAAATACAAACAGCCGGTGCTTGCGGTTATACAGGGCAGGGCAGGAAATACGATCATACTTGGCGGAATCGGATTTTTACTTACTTTTGCAGGGGCATTGGCAGTCGGGATGTTGTGCGCAAGGCATGAGGGCAGCATATTTGACAGGATAATGTGTAAAGCGGGAACTTTTTCAAGCTGTATACCGGAATTCTGGCTGGCACTCGTTCTGATATTACTGTTTTGCGTGACATGGAAGATACTTCCAAGCAGCGGAGCATATACAATAGGAAAAGAAAGCAGTCTGGTAGACCGCATAAGACATCTTATCCTGCCAATGCTCGTGATAGTGCTGGGACATCTGTGGTATTACGCATATATGATAAGAAATATGCTTATAGACGAAGGAAAAAAAGACTATGTGCTTTTATGCCGCTCAAAAGGGCTGAAAAGAAACCAGATAATTACAAGGCACTGCCTTAGAAACATACTTCCGGAATATATAAGCATGATGGCGGTGTCAGTGCCGCATATACTTGGCGGGACATACATAGTGGAAATGGTATTTTCTTATCCCGGACTTGGAACACTTTCGTATGAAAGTGCCAGATATGCTGATTACAATATGCTTATGGTAATGTGCCTTCTGACAGGGATCATAGTTATATTCAGCAATATGCTGGGACAGATCATTAGCGAGCAGATAGATCCAAGGGTGCACATATGAAAACACATGAAATAGGAAAAAAAATAAAAAATAATAAAGAAATAAAATATGATAAAAATGGGTTTCCGGTGGTATCAGTGGCGATTCTGGCATTAATAATTTCAGGCTGCTTATTTGCAGACCTTATCACGACAAGAGAGCCTGGGTATATGGATCTGGTAAACTATACAAAGGCTCCCGGAACGGAATTTTTATTCGGAACTGACACTATGGGGCGGGATATATTTTCCTGCATATGGTATGGCGGAAGAGTGTCTATATCGATAGGGATAATCTCTACTATAATATCCACAGTGATAGCGGTCATATATGGATCGCTAAGTGCGATGGCAGGGGATATAGCAGATACGTGTATGATGAGATTTGTGGAGATACTTTTGTCGATACCAACACTGCTCCTCGTAGTTTTTTTACAGGCGGTGATGGGAGATGCGACTGTCGCATCTATCTCGGTAGTTATCGGGCTTACAAGCTGGTGCAGCATCGCAAAGATCGTCCGCACAGAAGTAAAAAAACTAAAAAACAGCGAATATGTCATCGCCGCAAAATGTATGGGAGGCGGTTTTGGGTACATACTCCGCAGGCATCTTGTGCCGAACTTTATACCATCAATTATGTTTATGGTGGTCATGAATGTAAGAGCGGCGATTGTTGCCGAATCAACTTTAAGTTTCATGGGGATCGGACTTCCGGTTGAGGTGATCTCGTGGGGAAGCATGCTCTCACTCGCACAAAATGCACTGATGACAGATGCGTGGTGGATAATAATAATACCGGGAGCATTTCTCGTTACATTTCTTATGTGCCTTACGAACGTGGGACACTGGATACAAAGCAGATAATAAATTGTAATTCAAAGCACAATCCGCTATACTATAGCCATAGTACAGCGGATTTTATTTTTGGGAGGATTATATGGCAGCTACTAAAAAAATACCTGTAGGAATTGAAAATTTTCAGGATATGAGAAAATTTAACTTTTATTATATAGATAAGACAAATCTTATAGAACAATTATTGGATAACTGGAGCAAGGTAACATTATTTACGCGTCCGCGCAGGTTTGGAAAGACTCTTAACATGAGTATGCTGCGCTCATTTTTTGAACTTGGCACAGATAAATCCCTGTTTGACGGTCTGTATATATCTAAGAATAAAGAATTGTGTGAAGAACATATGGGAAAATATCCGGTCATATTTTTTTCGTTAAAGAGTGTAGAAGGACTAAAGTTTGAAAATGCAAGATATCGTATTATTGAGATGATAGGAAGAGAAGCCCAGCGATACGAATTTTTAGCAGAAAGTGATAAACTATCGGATAATGAAAAAGCGCAGTACAAGGCACTTATTGCCTTAGATAACGGTAAATATACTATGGATGATGATATTTTGATATCCGGTATCCAGATGTTATCACATTTATTATATAAACATTACGGACAAAAAACAGTTATCTTAATAGATGAATATGATGTCCCTTTAGATAAGGCATTTGAGAATGGATATTATAAAGAGATGGTTTCACTTATCAGAGGTATTTTTGGGATGGCTTTAAAGACTAATGACAGTTTGCAGTTTGCAGTTTTGACAGGATGTCTGAGGATTTCCAAAGAAAGCATTTTTACAGGCTTAAATAACTTTGAGGTGTTATCTATTTTAAATACGCAGTATGATGAAGCCTTTGGATTTACAGATGGGGAGGTTAAACAGATACTTGAAGATTATGATTTATCGGATCACTATCCGGATGTAAAAGAGTGGTATGATGGTTATCATTTCGGGAACACCGATATATACTGCCCGTGGGATGTTATACGATATTGTAAAAATCTGTGTGCTGACCCTGCCGCTTTGCCGGAGGATTTCTGGTCAAACTCAAGTGGAAACGCCATGGTGCGCAGATTTATAGATAAGGCGGATATCAGGACAAAAAATGAGATAGAGCGTCTTATCGCCGGGGAGGATATAGAAAAAGATATATCACAGGAACTTACATATGATGAGATCGATAAAAGCATAGAAAATCTGTGGAGTGTACTTTTTACCACAGGATATCTGACCCATAAGGGCTGCACAGAAAGTGGCAGATATCGTCTGGCAATCCCAAACAAAGAAGTCAGAAATCTTTTTATCCGGAAGATCAGGGAATGGTTTAGCGACGTAACAAGGAATGACGGAAAAACCTTAGAAGAATTTTGCAATGCATTTGTAGATAGAGATCCGGGAAAAATAGAGCAGATCTTTGGCGATTATCTATGGAACACGATCAGTATAAGGGATACCGCCACGGCAAAAGCTAAAAAAGAAAACTTCTATCATGGTATTCTGCCCGGACTTTTGGGCTATAAGGCAAGCTGGCTTATAAAGTCAAATGCAGAATCCGGAACAGGCTACAGCGATATTCTGGTCGAAGTGCCGGATAACCGGACAGGAATCGTAATAGAACTTAAATATGCCGAGGATGGTGATATGGATGCCGCCTGCAGCAGGGCTTTGGAGCAGATAGAAGAAAAAGAATATGTGGATAAGCTTAGACAGGATGGCATGCGTAATTTTATCAAGTATGGAATAGCATGCTTCAAGAAGGACTGTAAGGTGGTTATAGGGGAATAACATTACCAAATAGCACATATTTATTGAATATATTTTTTTTTAGATGATAATGATTAAGCAGAATGGTAAATGTAGTTGTATTGCATAGCAGGAGGTAAAGCGTTTTATGCTAAAGTATATAAAGAAAATATTTTTTCTAATAATATATGTTTTAGGAGCTGCTGAGGGTGTCTGGGGTAATTTAGCCACAAATAATCATAATGATCCATGGAATAAGTGGTTTAAAAAATCAACAAATCAGTTTTAAAATATCATTAAAAGGAATGCAATATATGCAAAGCGAAGATATAAAAGTAGCAATATGCGATGATGAAGAATTTTACAGAAGTCAGCTTGATGATATGGTAAGTGTATATGGAAATGAGATGGATGTTAATGTAAGTATAGATCTGTATGGCAATGCAAAAGAACTCATGAATAATATACTTTCTAAAAGTAAGGAATATGATTTATTGTTTCTTGATGTGGAAATGCCCGGTATGACAGGTATTGAGATGGCTGATGCATTAAGAAAAATCGACCCATGGGTATGTATCTCATTTGTGACGAGTTATGATGCATTTGCGATACAGGCATTCAGACTTGATGCACTTGATTATGTCATGAAACCGATAAAATATACACAGGTAAAACACATAATCGAAAAAGCAAAACTTCAGATTGATTATCGTAAAAATGCACAAAAAGCGGAAAAAAGATATCTAAAAATTAAATCAGGATATGAAGATGTTCTAATAGACCTTCAAAATGTATTATATATAGAAAAACGCAGAAATCAGTGTGTATTCCATAAAATTGATGATGAAATAAGCTGTTATGAGCCGTTAAAAAAGATATATGAGAGATTGGATCATGATGCATTTATGTATATTCATCAGGGTTACATAGCCAATTTTAATTACATTAAAGAAGTAAAAAAGGATGTGGTATGCTTTGGACAAGGCATGGAGGTTCCTTTGAGCAGGAGATACCATGATCAGATAAAGGAACTTCATCTGGACAAGATCAGGAGAGCATATAAAGATCAGAAGGAGCTGGAAAAATAAAATTGGAGCATAGAAATATAGCAATATGTGACAAAAGAGAAGAAAATACTATCATGTTTAAACAGATGATAAATGTTTTTGGAAATGAAGAGGATATTGATATCAATGTAATAACATATGACAATGCAGATAATCTGAAAAATGATCTGAGTGGAGGAAAACAATTAGATATATTGATATTAAATGCCGAATTTCCGGGAATGTGGCGTATGGATGTTATAGACTGGATGCAAAATATAGACAAAGATGTGCAAATATGCTTTATAATGGGCGATGAGGACTGCTATCTTGGCAGTTTTTATAAAGCAAAGGTCTGGAACTTTTATAAACCCTACAAATACAGGGAGTTTAAATATATATTAGAAGAAATAGAGTATGAAATATGCAGAAAAAGAACTCCACAAGAGGCTGAAAACAGGTATATGGAGATAGAAAGTGCACCGCATAATGTTGTTATTGATCTATGCAGGGTTAAAAATATACAAAAAAGAGGGAAAAAGTGTATATTTTACAAAGTCGATGGAGAACAGGTGTGCTATGAGCCTCTGAAAAAAATTTATTCGAGACTCCATGAGAACACCTGTGTTGCATTTAATTATAATTAGGGATCTCTGCTTTTACGCTAAAATATCCGTCAGTATAAGAAAAATCAATTTGTCCGTTAAGGTTTGAAACGACTTTACGGACATTTTTTATGCCTATTCCATGAGGTAAGACCTTGTCATTTTTGGTAGATGTAAATTCACCATTGTTTTCTATAATATTTCCGAAGTAGGAATTTTCAATAACTATATTCATATAAGATCCGGTCTGGGTAAGGGCAAATCTGATCCAGCCATGCCCGCACTCAGAGGCGGCTTTTATCGCATTATCAAACAGATTACCTATTATGGTCGTAATTGAAAAATCGTCAATATTAATATCGGGTGTACTTATATTAATATCACATCTGATATTTTGTGACTTTGCTATTTTCTCTTTTTCAGCTATGAGAGTAGAGACGATATGAGAGCCTGAATCTACAGTATTTGTCAGAGAAAGATCATCTGCAATACGATTAATATAGGCACATATGTGATCTGTTTCGTTTTTTGCTGCATATCCATAGAGTATAATTAAATGGTTTTTCATATCGTGTCTTAAAGAATGAAGCTGTTTTAACTTATCATCAATCTGCACCGAATATTCCTTTTCCATTTTGTCAAGTTCCAGTTTGATCCGGTAATTAGTGTTTTCTTCAATAATAGATAAGAATTTATTATATAAAGAGATGCAAATAATAATCAAGACAAAAATAGTAGCAAAAATAACCGGAAGTACAGTTGAACCCGAATCCCATAGATTTAAAGAAAGGGTTGTGTAACCAAGAATGACACTGATGGAAATTATTACCGCATTAAAAAATAAAATGTATATATTTTTAGTAATATTTATCTGTGCAAGATTTGAAGTTAATGCATAGATTATATATGTTAATAAATTTACTATAGCGGATTTGTAGGTATTATATTGTTGTGAAATAATTGTAATATCCTGATCATTAAAGAGGAGTGTATAAACGACAACAATAATAATATATATTATAAAATAAAAAATTACAAATTCAAAAAAATTCCCCAATGCAATACGGTAATTTTTAGGAAAAACATATAAAGAATATATTAATGGTAATGTAATAAAACATAAAATGACCGAAAAAAGTGATGCATTAAGAAAATAAGATATACAAAATAAAATTAGGCAATATATTAATTTTGCGCGGCAGGATACTGGCTTATCTTGTTTTTTTTCAGCAATGCGAAAAAGAAGAAGTGCCAGAGGAATATCAAAAAGTAATTCAAAATATATATTGTAAATTGTTTGCATTAGAACCTCCATAATTTCTATATTATACAACCAAAATCAAAAGTTTTATATATTATTTTACCAAATAGCACGGAAATCTTACCAAATAGCACGTAATTATTGATTTGTTGTCGATTAAATAGTATGTTGCTTGATGAAAGGAGAGAGATAAAATGCTTAAAGAGCTAAATAGAAAAGAACTGAATGAATACAATGGAGGAAATGTTACAGGTAAAGTTTCATCAATCCTTACATTGAATTTTTCAAAATTTGTAAAGATGTTAAAGGAACTTTAATATCTTAGGAGAAACTAGAATATGAAAGCAAAAGAAAAACTAGAAACAATGAACGCAGTCATGCTTATGCAGGTTAATGGAGGATGCGTAACAGGACCATTAGTTAATCCCATAAAGTATCTGATTGGAAAAATTAGAAATTGGCTTTATAAAACATAGTCGATATAGAATATGTAGTACTGCTGTTGTACTACAAGATAATTAAATATGGTATGAGGCAAGAAATTGCTTTATATATATTCTCAACAATGCGCATAAGAGAAATAATAATATAAGAAAGAGAGATGGAAATATGAATCTTGAAGTAAACAATCGTTTTACTGAAATGACAATGAATGAGACTATGACAACAGATGGTGGAAAAGGGTTAGGCTGGATCAGGTTGCTTCAGCCAGCGTATGACTTCATATGTGGAGTAGTTGATGGTTTTAAAAAACCGTGCAGAAAATGTAAATAGTAGGGAGGATATTGAATATGTTTTGTGAACTGACAAAAAACGATATGTTGAATATTGATGGTGGGAAAAATGTGTTCCATTTAATGGGATATTATGTAGGACGGATTATTCATTATTATTGTGAGGGTGTATCACATATATACGGATAATATTATGGAAGGTAACCTAAAATAGTATTTATTTTAGGTTACCTTATGAAAAGGAAATAATCTAAGAATGAAAAAAATTAGTCGAATAAGTGGAGCTTTGCTTATATCTATGTTGTTGTCAAGCATATTGAGCGGTGTAGTATTAGTTATTATGGGAACTTTAAATTTACCACTGGATGTGCAATCAATTAAGGTTATCTGTGGTAGCATCGCCAGCGTGGGATATTTTTATTTTTTTAGGCTTTTTACTAAAGAATTCGAGAAAATCGATATAAATGAAATATCGTTAAATAAAAAAATTTCGGTTTGGGAAGGCATCGGATATTTGCTCGTTTTATTGGGTGGCACAACAATATTGTCAGAAATTACGGATATTATACTTGAGTTTATTAAGCGATATCTGTTTCATACAGAAAATGTGGGTGTTGTTGAAAATTATATGGGAAATGTACCGTCATGGATACTCCTTTTATGTGTTGTAATTATCTCGCCTGTATTTGAAGAACTATTATTCAGAAAGGTGCTGTTGGAAGAATTACTTCCATATGGCAAGGTTTCAGCAATTTTAATAAGCAGTATGCTTTTTGGTATGTTTCATGCAAATCTGGAACAGTTTTTATATACCATTTTTTTGGGAATAGTGTGTGCGAATATTGTACTTATTACAGGTAAAGTAAGGTATGCGATTTATCTACATATGGCATTTAATTTATTTGGAGCGATAATATCGGGTTATATACCGAGCGGGAGATATACAATTTTAACAGAAATTATATTCGTAATAAGTGCTGCCATAATAGTGATACTTAAAGCCAAAACAGTGTTTATTATTAAAGATGAAGCCAATGTTAATAAATTCAACTTCAAAAAGGAATTTTGTGGAATTGGTTTTATTATGTTTATGATTTATTGGATTATTAGTTGTGTGGGTGCAATAGCATATTAAAATTAAATCAGATAGAAATCGGATATGTCTAAGACAGTCTGTTTTATATAAATGGAACTCTGATATAATTTGCGAAAACCATTAGAGCTCCAAACAAGTAAGCACTTTTAAGAAAAGTACATAGGCTGAGTACATTACTTTTTTGGATTAGTGTGAAGAAAAAAATAAAGTATGATAATATATTTAGCCAAAATTTAGGCTAACGTTATGAATTCAAAACATATCATTTTACTTGTGTAAAATATCATATTTGACTGCAGTTAAATATGTATGAACTGCAGTCATTCTAGAAAAGTTACTATTGGTATTAGTTACGAAAAAAGCAGAAACAGAGGAACAATAAAAGGATGAAATACTATTGTATAAAACAGCACGATATAACTGACTGTGGAGCGGCATGTCTTGCAACAATCTGCAGACAGAACGGATATAAAATAGGTATCAGCAAAATTCGTGAAGTTGCCGGTACGGACAAGCAGGGAACAAATGCATACGGTGTTATAAAAGCTGCCGAGCAGCTTGGATTTAGCGCCAAAGGAGTAAAATGTTAGAAATTAAAGAAAATCAGGAATTGAATGTAACTAATCTTCTTAGTTACAGAGGAAAATTAAAACAGACAGAACTGGAGAATATAGGGAAAGAAATGGAAAGCTATATTCAGAGTGCAGGTGCAAAACGTGTAGGAAATCCTATAACTGCTACTTACGAACTTGAAGGTGATGAGATTGATATTGAATTGCTTATGCCTATAGATAAGAGCATTGAATCAATGGATAAATTTGATTTCAAGAACCAGATTAAGATAGTAAATGCTGTTGTTGCATCATATATAGGTCATCCAATGGGAGTGCAGGATGCATGCAACCAGTTGAATCAATACATAATGGAGCGTAGATTACAGCCTATAACAGTAGGCTATAATGTTACGAAGAAAACGGACATGTTGAATCCGGAAAACACAGAGATAGATGTATATGTGGGAATCAGCCCAAACATCTTATAAGTTACGTTATAAAATAGTTTTGCTTTAAGTAGACTGTTTTATATAAAAAGAGGACTCTGATAAATTTGCGCAACCATCAGAGTCCAAAAGCACAAGCACTTTTAAGAAAAGTACTCGAGTAAAGTATATCACTTTTCTTAATAGGTGTAAACAAAATTTATTAAAGAAAAGGAGATTTAAAGCAATGGAAATGACTTTAAACAATGGATTCTGTGAAATGTCACAGGATGAATGCATCAATATTGACGGTGGAGTTGCCCCATTTCTTATTTACACTATTGTGATAGCGGGTGGTTTAGCAGCTGGTTATGTTTTCGGATATTTTGGTGGATAAAAGGAGATAAAAAATGGAAAAATTTAATATGTTAAGTGAAAACGAACTTTTAGATATTGATGGTGGAGTATGCGGAATAGATGATGGTTTGTTACTTACTGCTTTTTTGGCTGCAATGGCAATTGGCGCGTCAGTAGGTGCTAACAGAAAAAATCGTAAATATAAATAAGTTCTTTTGAATAGGAATGATAGTGATATGTCAACTATGGCATATTGCTATCATTCTCTAAATATGTATTTAGAAATGAAAGAGGAGACTGATGATATGAAACGTAGTGTGAAGATGTTATTTGGGTTAGCTTTGGGTCTTACAATTGGCTCAATGTGTTCGATAGAATTGGGGATAATGGCATTGCCATTATGTGGATGTGTTGGGATGGCAATCGGATTGATTTTGGGCACTAATAATAAGGAAGATAAATAATAGTGAGGACATATATGAATTACGTATGTGTAAAACAACACGACATCACCGACTGTGGTGCAGCCTGTCTTGCTACCATTCGTAAACAGAATGGTTTTAGGAATATTAATACCGGCATTTCTATTAAAAACTGGAAAGAGATTTGAAAGATGAAATATTACTGTATAAAACAACATGATATAACCGACTGTGGAGCGGCATGTCTTGCAACAATCTGCAGACAGAATGGATATAAAATAGGGATAAGTAAAATCCGTGAAGTTGCAGGAACAGATAAGCAGGGAACAAATGCATACGGTGTTATAAAAGCTGCCGAGCAGCTTGGATTTAGCGCCAAAGGAGTAAAGGGAGATAAAGAAGCATTTTTCTCGGAGTTTCCATTACCATGTATAGCACATGTTATCGTAGATGGAGCATTACTGCATTATGTTGTTATTCATAAAATAACGAAAAAGACGGTAGTCATTGCAGATCCGGGAGAAGGTATTGTAAAACTTACCCCGGAGGAGTTTTTTGGAGAAGTGCATGATGAGGGAAAACCTCCAAAATATCAGTGGAGCGGTATCCTTATCCTTCTTGTTAAGAATGAGACATTTGAGAAAAAGGATGAGACAAAAGGAATTTTCTCCAGATTTTTTCATCTGCTCATGCCACAGAAGAAACTTATATTTCAGATTTTTTTAGCATCTCTTATATATACCGTGCTTGGAATATTGGCAGCATTCTATTTTCAGATATTAATAGACAGTGTTCTTCCGGATGGATTAAAGAAAACGCTCATGACTTTATCAATAGGAGTGATACTGCTTAATCTTTTCAGGGTAATTCTTAATGCATTCAGATCACATTTACTTTTGTATCTTAGTCAGAAACTGGATATTGCATTATTATTGGGATATTACAGGCATGTAATGGAACTTCCGATGAACTTTTTCGGAACAAGGAAGGTCGGAGAGATAATTTCACGATTTAATGATGCAGGAAAGGTAAGGGATGCCATATCGGGAGCAACACTTACCATAATGATAGATACACTTATGGCTGTTGCCGGAGCAATTATTTTATACATACAGAATTCAAAATTATTTTTTATCACGATCATAATGATCGTACTGTACGCAGTAATTGTACTTGGATTTAATAAATGGTATGAAAAACTTAATCGAAAAGAAATGGAAGATAATGCCCAGCTTACGTCTTATATGGTCGAGTCTCTTAATGGAATACAGACTGTAAAGGCTTATAATGCGGAGAGAAAGGTAAACAGGGAAACCGAAGTAAAATTTGTAAAACTGTTAAGAAGTGTATTCAATCTCACATGGGCTAACAATATACAAGTGTCACTGAAAACTTTCGTAGAACTCATAGGTGGTGTAGTCATCTTGTGGGCAGGCGGTGTCAGTGTTATAAACGGAGACATGACAATAGGTGCACTTATCACATTTAATTCACTGCTGGCATATTTCCTTGATCCTGTAAAAAATCTGGTGGATCTGCAGCCACAGATGCAGACTGCAGTCGTAGCGGCAGACAGACTGGGTGAAATACTCGATCTTGAAGCTGAAAAGCAGGAAAATGAACAAAGAAAAATGGCACCCGAAAGTCTTGCCGGGGATATAAAATTCGAACATGTGAATTTCAGATACGGAACAAGGCAAAGGGTGCTTGAGGATATAGATTTCACAATAAAAAAAGGCGAAAAGATAGCTTTTGTTGGAGAGAGTGGTTCAGGAAAAACAACATTATCGAAACTGCTTTTGCACTTATATCAGGCAGAGTCAGGTAATATTCTGATAAATGATAATAATATAGAAGATATACAGATAGAGACACTTAGAGACAAAATCGCATATATACCACAGGAAACATTTTTGTTTAGTGGTTCAATATTTGAAAATCTTACACTGGGACTGGATGATGCAACGATGGATGACATCATCGAGGCATCAAAAAAGGCGCAGGCACATGAATTTATTAATAAACTGCCACTCAGATATGAGACAAGACTGGAGGAAAACGGAGCAAACCTGTCAGGCGGTCAAAGGCAAAGGCTGGCTATAGCAAGAGCCATGCTTAAAAAACCGGATATATTGATATTGGATGAGGCTACGAGTAATCTTGATGCAATAACTGAAAGAGCACTTGACAAGACAATAAGTGAATTTTCAAAAGATGTTACAACTATCTTTATAGCACACAGACTCAGCACTATAAAAAATTGCGATAAGATATATGTGCTGGAAGATGGAAAGATTATAGAAAGTGGCAATCATACAGAGCTGGTAGCAAAGGGCGGCAAATATGCACAGCTTGTAAAACAGCAGTCGCTTGATACTGTGGATGTTAAAGCAACCGCATAACTTCGATTATGAAAAGAGGAAAATTATGAAACCTATAATTGTGGATTTAAAAGATATAAGCGACAGTACAGAAGTATATGATTCAAAACCAAATAAATTTATTTCATATACTATATATATTATATGTGCGATTCTGATAATCGCACTGTTATGGATGTATTTTTTCAGGATGGATATAGTTGTAAAAGCTGATAGTGTCTTTAGAGGTGACGATGACAGCACGGCAGTAAGCTGTGCAGTTACAGGCAAGATAACTAAAATGTCGGTAAAGGACGGACAGTATGTGAATGAGGGAGACGAACTGTATGAGGTAGATATTGAAAATCTTGGAAGTACTATCGAAGATTATAAGGATAAACTGGATAGCGTGCAGCAGCGTCTTGACATGCTAAATGCATATCAGAAAAGCCTTGATGGTGATAGTTCTGAGTTCGATGCATTGTCTGATAATGAATATTATTCAGAATTTAGAGACAGAAAAGAACTGCTAAATACCTCTATTGATGCCGAAAAGGAAAAAAATAATACAGGAGAGGTATATGATGAAAATATTACAGATATAAATGATTCTATTGATAAGTACAATGAAAAAATTGATAAACTTAATGATGTAAAGCAATGTATCATATCTAGAAACAATACATTTGATGAAAGTGATACATATTATTATTCAATGGTAAACAGTTATATTTCATCATATGACTATACAGCGCTTCAATATGACAATAAAAAAGATGAAACTACAATGGATTCCTCCCAACTGGCAGAGATAGATACAGAAAAAGATCAGGCATTGTCAAATATTGAGTCTAATGAGATTTCTACAATAGAACAGCAGATAGAAACTGCAAATGAACAGATAGAAAATTTTAAGTCAAATCTGTCTTCTGTGGAATTGCAGAAAAAACAGTCAGAAAAGTCGAATGATAATGATGAGACTGATATAAAGATCCTTACAGAAAAGGGAAATGTATCAACGGAGATCCTTACTTATGAAGATAAGAAGCAGGAGTATGAGGCATACCTTAAAGATTATGATATTAAAAATAGTAATTGTAGTATAAAAGCGGGGACATCAGGATATTTTTACACAAGTCAGGAGATAGCAAATGGAACATATATACAGGAAGGCGATACTATAGGGCAGATATATCCAAAGGAGCAGTCCGGTTATTATGCACAGGTGTATGTGCAAAATTCCGACATAGCAAAAATAAAACCTGATCAGGAAGTAAAATTTGAGATGGCTTCATATCCGTCAAGTGAATATGGATATTTTACAGGAACAGTAAAAGAAATTGCAAAAGATGTGACTGTAGACCAGAATACCGGGAACGCATATTACGTTGTAAAAGTAGAATGTAAAAATATGGAGATAAAAAATAAGGATGGAGAAAAAGGAAATCTGAAAAGTGGAATGGCTGCACAGGCAAAAATTGTTGTGGATGATGACAGTGTGCTGCATTTCGTCCTGAGTAAGATAAAGCTAGTAGATTAGTAAAATAAATAAGGTATATTCCGGGATTACCGGTTTATATAAATAAATCCTATGAGCGCGCGTAGGAATAGTTATGGTTTCTTGGGCACCAGTTGCTGCATTTATTCCTGGAGTAGGTTGGGCAGCTGCTGGATCCTTAGCACTTACTGGAGCAGGTCTTATTGGTAAAGGAACAGGATGTTATTGAGAAAGGAAAGATGCATGGAAAACTTTATTGAATTAAATTATTCAGAATTAGAGTTAATTGATGGTGGTAAGAAGACATTAAGTGACTATATGTTATTAGGTGGAGCTTTGTGTTGTATACCTTTACATCCATTTATAGGAGGAGCATTTACTGTTGCAGTATTTCTTTGCACAGATTAATTACAAGTGTGTTTAATTTATAGTTGTTTCAATTAATGGGTTATAGTATTTAATAAATCTATAACCCAACTTATAGGGAGAATTAATGGATATTTTTACATATTTCAAAAGATCAAATATCAAGAATGGTGCTACAAAGATATATCCAAGATGGCTTGGTTTAGTTGTATTTTTACTTGAATTCTTAGCAGTTTTTATTGTTTACTATTTCAGAAAAATTCAAAAAAGTGATGTCTTCGCTATGGTAGGACTTGTTCTTATTTATATAATAGGTATTTGTGAATTTTATATAAGATATAAAATAAAGATGAAGTATTTTTCCAAAGGATTTGAAATGGGAAAAAATACTGAAATTTATTTAAATAAAGTTAAGATGCTTTTTCCTACCAGCATATTAGTAACTATAGGATGTTGTATAAATATATTTTATGGGTTGGTTATTGCTCAAAGATATACGTTATATGATGTATATTGGATATGGATGGTTCCAATTGTGGTGTTATTAGTGTTAGAACCTTTTTTAGATATAACAACAGGATTCAATGATGAATTTGTATTATCAGATAGACAAATAATAAATTTAAGTTATATTCAAGAGGTTCGTGTATCAAAGGAAAGGGCAACGACAAAAGGAACGGTATATGAAGTTGAATTCTGGAAAAACGGTGAAAAAATAGGGACAGATCGCTATTTTGACGAAGATTTTTTTAGAATAAAAAAGTACTTATTGAATAAGTGTTAATTTTGATAATAAATATATTGATTACGTATTTATCAAGATTTCTGCTTTAATTATTTTATTATAGCATTTAGGTATAAATGGATAATAAAGCAGGAG
>CAJLRL010000011.1 GCA_905209075.1 uncultured Lachnospiraceae bacterium
TGACTCCCTTTACCTCATTTATAATTCTGCTCATCACTGTCTGAAGTACCTCAAATGGTATCTCTGCTGCTTCGGCTGTCATGAAGTCCACGGTGCGGACTGCACGGACTGCGACGGCATAATCATATGTTCTCTCATCACCCATGACACCTACAGAACGCATGTTTGTGAGGGCTGCAAAGTACTGGTTTGGCATCCATGATGGATCCTCACCGTGGACCTCTTTGTACTCTTTTGCTGCCTTTTCCACCTCACTGCGGTAGATCCAGTCTGCATCCTGGACGATGCGTACCTTTTCGGCTGTGACCTCGCCGATGATACGGATTCCAAGGCCTGGACCCGGGAACGGCTGACGGAATACGAGATAGTCAGGTAATCCAAGCTCCAGTCCGACCTTGCGAACCTCGTCCTTGAAGAGGTTTCTGAGTGGCTCCACGATGTCTTTGAAATCGACATGCTCCGGGAGACCTCCTACGTTGTGGTGTGATTTGATGACTGCGGATTCTCCGCCGAGTCCACTCTCCACTACGTCCGGATAGATTGTTCCCTGCGCAAGAAAGTCAACCTTTCCGATCTTCTTAGCTTCTTCCTCGAATACACGGATGAATTCCTCACCGATGATTTTACGCTTGCGCTCAGGCTCTGTGACGCCTGCAAGCTTGCTATAGTAGCGCTCCTGTGCGTTGACACGGACGAAATTTATGTCGAATGAACCGTCTTTACCAAATACACTCTCCACCTCATCCCCTTCATTTTTACGGAGAAGTCCGTGGTCAACAAATACACACGTAAGCTGTTTTCCTATTGCTTTTGCAAGAAGAGCTGCAAGAACTGATGAATCTACTCCGCCTGAAAGAGCGAGAAGAACTTTTCCATCTCCGACTTTCTCGCGTACTTCTTTGATAGTATTCTCCACAAAAGAATCCATTTTCCATGTGCCGGCACAGCCGCATACACCTCGGACGAAATTGTAGATCATCTGTGTTCCATTTATTGTATGGAGTACTTCCGGATGGAACTGTACTGCATATAATTTCTTCTCCACATTCTGAGTTGCAGCGATAGGACAGTCTGCAGTATGCGCAACTACCTCAAAGCCCGGCGCAGCCTCTGCAATTCTGTCAAAATGACTCATCCAGCATACTGACTCTGATGGCAGATCCTTGAACATCACACCATTCGCAGAATATGTGATTTCTGTCTTTCCATACTCTCCAACCTCTGGTGTGATCACCTTACCACCTAATTTATGCATCATAAGCTGAGCACCATAACATATACCAAGTACAGGAATTCCCAGTTCAAATAATTCCTTCTGATATGATGGTGAATCCTCTTCGTAGCAGCTGTTCGGACCACCTGTAAGGATGATGCCCTTTGGATTCATTTCTTTGATCTTCTCAATATCAATCTTATATGAGTAAATCTCACAGTACACATTGCACTCGCGGACACGGCGCGCTACAAGCTGATTGTACTGACCACCAAAGTCTATAACTATGACTTTTTCCTGATCCATCTTCTTTCCTCCTGATTCTCTTTTATCTTATGACATTATAGATTACAAACCCTATAACTTCAAGCAATTTTTCATTTATAATACTATTTATTAACATTCTGCATATGAGGACTATTAATCCTATTATAAGCTTGTAGCAAAACAATAATAGTTATATAATATCATTAACAGATTTATAAGGGGGCTTGCATATGAGTTACAAAATTATTACTATAAGCCGCGAATTCGGAAGCGGTGGACGTTTTATTGGTGAGGAAACAGCAAAAAAGCTTGGCATTGCTTTTTATGACCGTGAAATAATAGCAAAAGTTGCAGATGACCTCGGACTCAGTGAAAAATATGTTGCAGACAGAGGTGAATATGCACCTTCGAAAAACATCTTTTCATATGCATTTATAGGAAGAGACATAAACGGCAATTCCATCGCTGACCAGATATATTCATACCAGCAGAAAATCATAAAAGAACTTGCTGCAAAGGAGCCTTGTGTAATCGTAGGCCGCAGTGCAGACTATATTCTTTCTGGACGTGATGACGTTTTAAATGTTTTCATTCAGGGCAACAAGGCAGATAAAATTGTGCGCATAAAAGAAATTTATTCCAAATCCGATGATGAAGCAGCCAGAATGATTAAAGACACAGACAAAAAACGTTCCGTCAATTACCGCTACTGCACGGATCAGGAATGGGGCAGCCGCAAAAATTATGATATTGTCCTCAACAGTTCCACCCTTGGATATGATAATTGCATAGATGTGATCTCAAGGCTTTACCGGTAAGATCATTTATCATGACTGTGTGCATATTTTTCTTTGGTTGCAAGTCCACCACGGATATGGCGCTCTGATTTATTTACATCGAGAATCTTTCTTGTCTGTGCTGCAAGATCCGGATCTATCCTAAGCAGCCTGTCGGCATCTGTTATATCCTTATGTACAGTAGACTTGCTTATTCCAAAACGTTTTGCAGCCTGACGCACCGTTGTGTTATTTTCCACTATGTAATTAGCTATTTCTACAGCTCTTGTTTCTATATATTGTTTCAAAAAAATACTCCTGCATTCTCTGTTACTACAGTTTATGCCGGAGTATTTTTTGTATTCATACAAACTTATCCAAATATAAAATTGATATCAAAAACTTAATTTGTCTCTGCTGACATATGTGTCAGAAGCATATAATACAGCCACTGTCCTTCCTGACTTAAATCATCAAGTGTAAAATCATAAGTCTTTTCACAGTCCTTTGAAACTATCGCAGAAGACTCATCCTTATTCGACATATTCCAGCAGACATAACTTATGCCATACTGATCCATGAGACTTACCCATGCGTTGGCCGATTCTATATCTATCTGTCCGTTTCCACTGGCATCCGATATTCCAAACTCCGATACAAAAACCGGAATTCCCGCTTCAGCTGCTGCCTTCAGTTTCTTACGCATATCTTCCTTATGCGTTGCCGCATAAAAATGAAATGTATACATTATATTGTCGTATTCCTTAATAGGATCACTTACCGCCTGATCGATATCCTGACACCAGTCCGGTGTTCCTATAAGAATCACACCATCTTTGTCATAATCACGGATTGATGGTATAACCTCGCTGGCATAGAACTTAACATCCCCCCAGCTTGCACCGTTATTAGGCTCATTGCAGATTTCATATATAACATTATTGCTGCCTGAAAATTCTTTTGCCATTTCCGCAAAAAAAGTCTTTGCCTGATCACTATATGTGTTTGGATTACGCTCGTTTAACACATGCCAGTCTATTATCGCATACATATCATTTTCCGCAGCATATCTGACACCGTCTTTTACAAGCTTTTTAAGCCTGTCCTTATCGCCATCCGTGCAATAGCCTCCATTTTCATATGTGTACATTGAAATTCTGACTACATTTGCTCCCCATTTTTTTAAGGATGCAAAACATTCCTTACTCACATACTGTGGGTACCATGCTATTCCGTGTGTACTGACTCCGCGAAGCTGTACCTGATTTCCTTTTGCATCACAGAGCTTCCCACCTTTTACGTGTAGTTTACCATTTACTGATGGAACTGCAAACTTACCGTTCGTTTCTTCTGGCTTACCTGCAATCTGGGCATTATCCTGCCCATCACCGCCCCCTGTCTGCTGTACATTTTCGGTTGTCTGTGAACTTTCAGCTGCCTGTGCATTTTCGGTTGTCTGCGAATTTTCGGTTGTCTGTGAATTTTCGGAGGTCTGCATATTTTCAGTCTCCCCTGTATCTCCACTTTTGTCGGTGCTCTGTGTATCTTTCACCTTTTCGGTGGAATGTAAATCCGTAACTGTCTGTGTGTTTTCTTTATTATTTTCTGTGTTGCTTTTTTTGATTCCACAGCCTGATAAAATTGCTGATACCATTACTATAACAAGTAATATTGATATACTCTTTTTCATAAGCCTGGATTTAATTTTCCTATTTTATTGATGTGACCTTATAGTCCTGTGCTTCGACTGTCTCTTTAAGCAGATCATCTGACACCTCTGCATTTAATGTGACAACTGCTGTGCCATCCGTATGGCTTACAACTGCCTCATCTACTGCGTCAAGCGCCTCAAGAGCTTTCTTTACTCTTGCCTCACAATGTCCGCACATCATTCCTTCTACATTTAATGTCTTTGTCATATTTTTTTCCTCGCTTTCTTTTATCTGTTTTATTTTTTTATCCCGCTTAGAATCATATACTTTGCACAAATTTAATCTTAAAGCATTCGTTACCACACAAAAACTTGAGAGGCTCATTGCAGCCGCTCCAAACATAGGATTTAATTTCCATCCTAATAGAGGATACCACAAACCGGCCGCAAGTGGAATACCTATTACGTTATAGAAAAATGCCCAGAATAAATTTTCGTGTATATTCGTAAGCGTTGCCCGGCTCAATCTTATGGCTGCAGGCACATCTATAAGCCTGCTTTTCACGAGAACAACATCAGCCGCATCTATTGCGACGTCTGTTCCTGCACCTATCGCAATCCCTGTATCTGCCCTTGTAAGTGCGGGTGCATCATTGATTCCATCGCCTACCATTGCAGTCTTTCCATGCCTTTTGAGATTACGTATTACACTTTCCTTTCCATCAGGAAGCACTCCTGCAATGACCTCATCAACCCCCGCCTGCTTTCCTATTGCTTTTGCGGTCTGCTCATTGTCGCCTGTGAGCATGACAACTTTTATTCCCATATTCCTAAGCTGCTTTACCGCCTGTGCACTATCTTCTTTTATCGTATCTGCAACAGCTATTATTCCAAGAAGGCCGCCAGATTCTGCAAAAAACAATGGTGTCTTTCCTTCTTTTGAAAGTTCATCAGCTATTTTTCTTATATCATCTGAAATCTCTGCTGTCTTTTCTATAAATTTAAGATTTCCGGCTGCTATCTCATTTCCTCTCAGGACACCTTTTAATCCATTTCCTACTACGGCAGAAAAATCCGTAACCTCCTCAGGTTCTATTTTTTCTTCCTTTGCCTTCCTTATAATCGCCCTTGCAAGCGGATGCTCACTCTTTTCCTCAACAGCTGCTGCGAATTTAAGCAGCTCATTATCACTAACTGATGGATCAGCCGGAATAATATCGGTAACAACCGGTTCCCCGCTTGTTATAGTTCCGGTCTTGTCAAGCGCAATTATCTGCGTTCTCCCTGCTGCTTCAAGGCTTGCTGCTGTCTTAAATAAAATTCCACTCTTTGCCCCTTTTCCATTTCCAACCATGATTGCAACAGGCGTTGCCAATCCAAGTGCACACGGGCAGCTTATAACGAGTACGGAAATTCCTCTTGCGAGTGCAAACCCTGCCGTTTCTCCTGCCAGAAGCCATCCTATAATAGTAACTACAGCAATAGTTATAACTGCAGGCACAAATACTCCTGAAACCTTATCAGCAATTTTTGCTATTGGTGCTTTTGTAGCCGCAGCATCAGATACCATCTGTATTATCTGTGATAAAGTCGTATCTTCACCGACTCTGGTTGCACGGCATCTGATAAAACCTGACTGATTTAAAGTTGCAGCACTTACTTTATCTCCTGCTGCCTTGTCAACAGGAATACTTTCACCTGTCAGCGCTGATTCATTTACTGCACTGTTTCCATCCAGGACAATTCCATCAACCGGAACATTTTCCCCCGGTCTTACGACAAATATATCGCCACTTTTTACATCATCAATTGAAACAACAACTTCCTTTTCATCTCTGATCAGTGTTGCCGTCTTTGGCGCAAGCTTCATAAGACTTTTTAGTGCATCCGTTGTCTTTCCTTTTGAATGTGATTCAAGCATTTTTCCTACTGTGATAAGTGTAAGTATCATCGCTGCTGACTCAAAATAAAACTCATGCATATATGACATTACCGCATCCATATCGCCTTTAACCTGTGCATCCGTCATTGCAAAAAGCACATATACGCTATACCCAAATGATGCAGCAGAACCGAGTGCAACGAGCGTGTCCATGTTCGGTGCCCCATGAATAAGCCCTTTAAATCCGCTTACGAAAAATTTCTGATTTATTACCATTACCGCAATTGTAAGAAGCAGCTGCAAAAGCCCCATCGCTACATGATTTCCAACAAAAAATGATGGAAGAGGCCAGTCCCACATCATGTGCCCCATAGAAAAATACATAAGCACAATAAGAAAAATAACTGATGCGATAAGCCGTTTTCTAAGCTTCGGTGTTTCCCTGTCGATGAGTGCATCTTTAGCACTTTCCATACTCTCTAAGCTTCCGGCTGCCGCCCCTTTTTGATCATTTCCACGTCCTTTTACCGCCGCACCGTATCCGGCTGCCTCAACAGCCTCTATAACCGCCCTGTCCGATGCACTTCCGTCGACTCCTATGGAATTAGTAAGAAGGCTTACCGAGCATGATGTAACACCATCAACCTTTGACACCGCCTTCTCCACACGTGAACTGCATGCCGCACAGCTCATGCCTGTAACTGTATATTGTTTCATCCTTATACTTCCTTTGATCCTGTTTGATACATATTTGACTATTATGAGATATGCTCTATCCTTGTTACATTGAAATCAAGTCGCTCTATCGCAAATGTTATCTCATCATCTCCCACATTCCTTGTGGACTCAACATATGCCATATTTTTCTTTAAATCAACCTTTGCTGATACCTGATCAAGCTTCTGGAGAGATCTTGTCACAGAATTTTTACAGTTCATACAATGCATGCCATCAATATAGACATTCATCCTTGTAACGATCTTACCGGAAAGAATCACTGTAGGTTCCTCGTCAGATGCTGTATTTCCGCCACCGCAGCATGCGCCCTCTCCCTTTGCATGTTTTATTGTTTCCTTTAAACCGACTATGACAAGAACAGCTATCACTGCTACTATAAGTATTGTGATCAAAGTGTCCATACTATTCCTCCTGTTAAAATAATTTTCTTAAACTTCACCTATTTATTATGTAAAGTCAGCGTTAACAATCTAATATCATTTCATAAGCTTCTGTAATGTAGTAAGAAGTTCATCTATGGTATCATCCTTGCCATTTCTGATATCATCAGCTACGCATGTCTTTATATGATTTGCCAGCAGAACCTTATTAAAGCTGTTAAGCGCGGCATTCGCTGCCGCCACCTGTGTAATTATATCCGGGCAATAACAATCCTCATCAAGCATCCGCTTTATTCCACGTATCTGCCCCTCTATACGGCTTAAACGGTTGACAAGATCCTTGTATTCTTTTTCGCTCCGCTCTTTCTTTCGGTTACAGCAGCAACATTTCTCATCTGCCATAAAGCACCTCCTTGTTATTTGTATCTAACCATACCCCTATAGGGTATCTTGTAAAATGTATTATATACCCCATCGGGGTATATGGCAAGTATTAGTTTTATAAAAGATTTTTGTAATAGAAGCAGGCAAGCTGTGTCCTGTCCCTAAGCTGCGTTTTCTCAAGTATCGTACTTATGTAATTGCGCACAGTGCCTTCACTTAAGAAAAGCTTTTCAGCAATCTCTTTATTATTAAGCCCTTCTGCGATCAGTTTAATGATTCCAAGCTCCTTTTCATTTATATCGTACTTTTCCATGCAGTTGTCACTCACTTTTCGCATCCCGGCTGGTTCACATGAAGCTTTTAGAGCATCTTTTCTGCCGGAAAACAGATGCGGTATCCGGTCAACTATCTCCGTTCCAAACACTATCTGACCATTGTTTACTGCACGAAGAGCCGGGGCTATGCTGTCAAATTCCTGCTTCAATATATAACCCTTTGCCCCAAGTGATATCGCCTTTACTATATATTCATCATCCGAAAACGTCGTAAGCAGCAGTATTTTTGCTTCATCATGTGCTTTTAATATTGCCTCAGCCGCCTCAAGTCCTGTCATATCCTGCATGCGGATGTCCATAAGCACAACATCAGGGTTTAAGCTGTCATATAATTCAACAGCCTCTCTGCCGCTGGCACCGATGGCTGAAACCTCTATATCATCCTGCACACTGAGTATCGTGTTTAACGAAAGCGATACAAATTTGTCATCATCCACTATTATTATTTTCATACACTGTTCCTTCCATCTTCTATTTCATAACTGTTACAAATATCATAAAACCATTTGCTGTATCGATCTTAAGGGTTCCACCAAGGGATGCCACCCTGTCTTTTATGTTTTTTATGCCGATTCCATGTGCTTCATCTGACATTCTTTCTTTATCAGCGCCAGTTCCATTGTCCATTATCTGAAGCTGGTAAAATGCCGGATGCTCCCTTACAATGACATTTATCCTGTCCCCGCTGCTATATTTTACTGCATTATTTACTGCCTCCGCTGCTATGGAGATAAACGCATATTTAATATTTCCCGGCACATCTGTTCCACAATCATATTCAAGTTCATAAGTAATATCATCCGTTGACGGCTCAAGCTGCTTTAACGCAGCCTTTAAATCAACCGACTCATCATGCAGATCATGTACACTCTTTCTCATGCTTCCCATTGCACTGTCAAGCGTACCCTTAAGTTCAGAAATTGGGAGTTTAAGATTTTCATCCTTATTAATTACTCCTATTGCCCCAACCTGTAATATCGATCTTGTGATCATATGCCCGACATTATCATGGATTTCTCTTGCAATGCGGTTTCTTTCCCTGAGTGTCGCACTATATATCTTCGCATTCTGTGTCTCTATAAGCTGTTTATTTATCCGGCTCATCAAAATATTGTGTTCTGCCGATTCATCACGCATCTTATGCATCTGCGTCTCATTGGTTATGATCATTTCTCCACCATAAAAAAGCATAACCGCAACAGCCGACAAAACAGCTGTTTCAATAATCTCATATACTCCATAACCTCCTGAATATATATTTTGATTCCTAAATCTATAAAAAACCTGAACCACACTTTTTACTGCCACCATAATGCATGCCGCCTTCGACATCTTATACTTTTTCTTCCATACCGGCATAATTGCATATGGAAGCATAAAAAAGGCCGCCGGCACAAAAATCCCCATGAAAATATAAAACGCTGTAAAAATATCTTCCAATATGGATTTCTTTATAATCCTTGTCCTTTTTGCAATATTTTCAACAATTCCGGCGTCTATTCCCTCACAGATGATGACTCCTGTCAGTATCCATATAACCATCTCCGTATTAACAGGAAGTGCCCGTACCATAGCCATCACACATGAAACTATGATCAGCATCCTGCTGCCTAATCTATACATCTGTATTTCTCCCACCTTAAATTTTTCTAATTATCCAACAAACTCTCTTAATATAAGATTACATCAAATCCTTTTTTCCGTCACTATGACAAATGTCATTTTTTGCCGGTTATGACATTTGACACTTACCAATACTTCTCCCATAAAGTAAACTGTATTTATGAAAATCAATAAATGTACTCCCGGAAATATAGCCAGAATGCTTCGTTTGAAGAAGATTCCGAGAGTTCATATAATCAAAACGGAGGCATAAAAATGGAAACAGCAAAAAACGCCATAGAAGTAACCAATCTTGTTAAACGATATAAAGAGCTTGTGGCATTAGATCATTTCAACCTTACAGTAAAAAGCGGAGAGATCTTCGGTCTGCTTGGACCGAACGGTTCAGGAAAGACTACTACTATAAACTGTATACTTTCACTACTTAAATATGATAAAGGCGACATAAAAATTTTCGGAAAAGAAATGCGCCCGGACAGTTATGACATAAAGAAAGACATCGGTGTCATAATGCAGAATGTTGCCGTTTACGATGAACTTACCGTATATGAAAATATAGATTATTTCTGTGGATTATATATCAGTGACAAAAAGCTGCGCACCAGATATGTACAGGAAGCAATGGATTTTGTTGACATATCCGAATATCGCAAATTTTTTCCAAAAAAACTTTCCGGCGGTCTTCTTCGAAGATTAAACATCGCATGCGGAATTGCCCACAAACCAAAGCTTATATTTTTTGATGAGCCGACGGTTGCCGTTGATCCACAAAGCCGCAATAAGATACTTGAGGGCATAAAGCAGTTAAACCAGGATGGGGCAACAATTGTATACACCTCACATTACATGGAAGAGGTAGAGCAGCTGTGCGACCGCATCCTGATCATGGATAAAGGTAAAAGCATTGCACTTGGAACTAAAGATGAATTAAAACGTATGATCAAAAATACAGAAACAATAACTGTCGATATCGCAGGATTAAATGATGAACAGTTAGAAGCCTTAAAAACTTTAAATCATGCATATCAGGTTTCCTATGAAAATAACCAGTTAAAGATCTATTTCAGCGGTGGATGCCACAATATAATCCATGTACTTGATTTTTTTGAGAAGAACAACCTCTCTTTTGGTCAGGTATACACACAGCTTCCAACGCTTAACGACGTATTTCTTGAGATTACGGGAAAGGAACTTAGAGACTGATGAATGGAATAAAAACTTTTTTTCACAACATGAAATATACAACGCTTTGTATGTTCCGTGCAAAAACTTCATTGTTTTGGACACTTGCATTTCCTATTTTACTTGCAACATTTATGTATATTTCCTTTGGAAATCTGTTTGAAAAGGATGAGCTCTTTAAAACTATTAATATAGCTGTTGTTGAATCTGAAAATGATGATACACTAATGAGCATTCTTAAAAGTCTTGATGTAAACTATAGTGATAAGTCCGGTGATCCAAAATTTTCAAACCTTATCAATATGAAAATAATGGATCCATCTTCCGCCAAAGATGCCTTATCAGACAAGGAAATTACCGGAATCATTTATACAGAGGACTGTTCACTCGTAGTTGATGAGAATTCCTTTAACGCATCAATACTTGAATCAATACTGACACAATATAAACAGCAGGAAGATGTCATTTCAAACATAGCCAAAACAGATCCGCAAAATCTGGAAAATGCCATCACTGCACTTACAGACACAGATACAGCCTACACTGAAATTTCATCATCGGACGGAAACCAGAGTGAATACAACAATTACTTTTACGCTATATTTGCGATGAGCTGCCTGTTTTCTGCATTTTCATCAGTCTCATCAACCTGCTGGATGCTCGCAAACACCAGCCCACTTGGCATGCGCAGATGTCTTACATCAACAAACAAAACTATACTTATAATATCTGAATATATAATGTTACTTATTATCCATTTTATAGTTGAATTGATCTCACTTTTATATATTACTGCACTTGGTGTAGATTTCGGAAACAAGTATCCGGCTATCATAGCTACGTTGTTTTTCGGATGTATGATAGGACTTGCGATAGGAATAATAATCGGTGCTCTTCCTAAAGTTAATAAGGAGTGTAAGATAGGCATATCCGTCGCTGTCGGAATGTTCCTTTCTGTAATGGATGATCTTTGCGCAAGCGGAATAAAAGATATGGTAGAACATAAATTCCCGATTGCTAACCGCATAAACCCTGCATGCCTCATATCCGACTGTTTTTACTCTTTGAATGTTTATGAAAACTACGACAGATTTTTCAGAAATATTTCAATAATGGGCCTGGAATCGGTTATTCTTCTTACTGCCGCTTTCATACTTTTAAGGAGGGAAAAATATGCAAGTCTTTAAATCTTTTTTCAAAATTTTAAATAAACATAAAGGACAGACGCTCTTATATCTTTGTATTTTCATAAGTATCATAAGTGTTCTTTCAGCTAACAATGCATTTAACGATACCAGCAGCTATGAAACAACAAAACCCAGATTTGCAGTATTTGATTACGATAACTCGGTGGAAAGCCATGCACTTACCGGCTATCTCAGCAAAACATGCACAAAAACAGATATAAAGAACGATAAAAAAGAAACTATGCAGGATGAGCTTTTTGCCAGAAATGTAGACAGCATACTCATTATCCGTCAAGGCTTTTCCCTTGATGTTGTAACGATCCCGGATACCCGTGCCGCAACTACATTTGAATCTTTTATAAACAGTTTTACAAAGATGTATAAGGCATACACTGCCGCCGGATATTCTCCTTCTGATACAGTATCAGCCGTAAACGCATCCCTCGATAAAAAAGCAGCTGTCTCTCTTCTTGGTGGAAAAGATGTAACATCCCACTCAAAAATATACTATGGCTTTAGTTATCTGGGCTGGCTGCTCCTTATCCTGATCATCCTCGGCGTTGCACCTGTACTTCAGGTTTTTTCACGGGAAGAAATACAAAAAAGGATTCAATGCTCTGCTTACAAATTTAATAATTTCAACTGCGAACTATTCCTGGCCTCTATAGTAACCGGTCTTTTCATATGTGGAATTATTTTTATAGCTATAACCATTATTTTCAAAGGCTCCACATTATCATTTGCAGGATCACTGTATGCTTTGAATATGATCTGCTATATGCTTGTAAGCCTGTCATTTGCATTTTTAATAAGCAAACTTACAACAAATGATGCTATTATGAACATGATCGCAAATACTATCTCACTTGGAATGGCTTTCCTTTGTGGAATATTTGTTCCCGAAGAGTTTCTCGGTGATAACATAATAAAGATATCACATTTCCTTCCTGCATACTGGTACACTCAGGCAGTTAAAAACATTGATTTCCATCTTCAAAAATCGCTTCCGGATATTTTTATGTGCATGGGAATACAGCTGCTGTTTGCACTTGCAATAGCGATCATTGCAATCCGTATCAGCAAAACAACCCTGCGCCACAGATAATATACGCAAAAATTTCCCACATGCTATTTGTGGGAAATTTTTGTTATCTGTTATACTTATTGTAGATGCGCTCAAACGCAGGCATTGACCTCTTTATCATTTCTTCGTCAACACAGTATGATATGCGTACCCATCCCGGACATCCAAATCCATCCGCAGCAACGATAAGTACATCTTCCTCTTTTGCTTTCTCGCAGAATGCATTGCTGTCATCCTCAAGTGCTTTAACAAACATATAAAATGCCCCATCAGGCTTAAAGCATTTATATCCAATATTTGTAAGTCCTTCATAAAGAAGATCCCTGTTCTTTTTATATGCACTTATATCGCCGGTCGCTCCCTGGCATCTTATGATCATTTTCTGGAAAAGACTTGGTGCACACACATATCCAAGTGCCCTGCCGGCACCACATACTGCTGCATACAGCTCATTCTTATCGTATACCTCATCCGGTACCAGCACATATCCAATGCGCTCCCCCGGAAGAGAAAGAGATTTACTGTATGAATAGCATACAAGAGTATTATCATAATACTTTGTTACAAATGGGACTTTAATTCCATCGTAAACTATCTCACGATATGGTTCGTCTGAAATTATAAATATTGGCCTTCCTATCTCTTTTGACTTTCCGTCAAGTAAATCTGCCAGTTTTTCTATGGTTTCCTCTGAATATACAGTTCCTGAGGGATTATTTGGAGAGTTTATTATCACGGCTCTTGTATGTTCATTTATGCGCTCTTCAAGTGCAGCAAAATCAATCTGAAAATGCTCTGTATCTGCCGGAACCTCAACAAGCTTTGCGCCTGCCGCATTTACAAAAACCTTGTATTCAGGAAAATATGGTGCGATCGCGATAAATTCATCATACACATCACTTGTAAGTGCATGAAAACATATAGAAAGTGATGCCGCTGCACCCATTGTCATATAAAAATTATCCCCTGTAAAATTTGTTCCATGTGTGTTATTAAGAAACTCAGCTATAGCGGCGCGTGTTTTTGCATCTCCCTGTGCGGATGTATATCCGTGAAGCTCCACCGAATCATAATCTGTCACCAGCTCCTTTATCGTGTCATTTACGATCTGCGGAGCAGGTATGCTTGGATTTCCGATAGAAAAATCATATACATTTTCCCTGCCGACTATTTCTGCTCTTTTTTTGCCATACTCAAAAAGCTCCCTTATTGCAGAGCGCACACTTCCCAGCTGATACATACTTTCATTTACTACCATGTCAATCTCCTTTATCTTATATATCCAATCTATAGTTTTATTTATTTGCATGAAATTCATCAAGTCCCATTCTGCGGGTTGATTCTATATTTGTTTTTAACTCTCCAGCCGACATCCTCAGTGCACCAAGACTCATAACCGTCTGCTGCTCAAGTCCATCCGATGTTGCCACTGTGACTTTATATTTATCCCTTATCCCGAATACCATTTTTTCGATAAAAGCATCCGCTGTCTCATCCTGCTTTGTATACACAACTTCTATGTTATGATAAGTTTCATGCTTTCCTGCATTTCCTTTTACTTTGTAAGCATCAAAGACGAGTATCAGCTTACATCCCCGGTATCCCTGATAATCTGATAAAATATCTTTCAGCTTGTCCCTGGCCGAATCTATATTTATCCTGGAGAGTTCTTTTAAGTCATCCCATGCAAATATTATATTATATCCGTCAACAATAATATACTCTTCATCCGGGGCTTTCTTCGGATAGATCGGATTTCCATGTTTATCATGCTTTACTGTCCGTGGTTTACCACTTAAACCATCATATTCATTTTTCTTTCTGCCGCTCCATTTCCGTCTCTCCTGGTCTGCCACGTCATTTTTACTCATGCCAAATTCCCTTGCATACACATCTGCAAGCTCTGCATCAAGCTCAACCGATGACATTTTGGATACTTCCTTTTCCCAGCTGGCACGTCTGCGGTTTCCTGCAATCGTTTCAGCATCCTCCGCCGAAAAAGTATTTTGCGTCCTTGCATTTGCAGAAAGCGCCTCTTCTGATTCATCCCCATTATAAACATATGGAAGATGCATATGCTGTGATACCTCATCCCACGGCACAACATATCCTGAGCCATGCGCACAAAATACCGAACCCGTTGGATTCCTAAAATCTTCCTCACTGTCATAATGGATTTTTTCTATGACTTCTTTTGGATTATGGCACTCGTCATATCCCCACAATTCAAGTGTAAGATGTCCCAATCCCTTCGTATATGCATGCACAAGACTCACATAATCCTGCATTGTTGCCACTGGGGCTTTTCCTGTAATTGAAGCCATCTCCCTCGTTCCATTTGTAGAAAATTCGGGACTTTCTGTTTTTGCTGATCTCTGCTCCAGATCTGTCATTGCTCTTCCAACATATTCCATCGGTACCTGCAGCACAAAGCTGTAATATGGCTCAAGCAGGACACTTTCTGCAGATTTTAATCCCTGTCTTATTGCACGATATGTCGCCTGTCTGAAATCACCGCCCTCTGTGTGCTTTATATGTGCACGTCCGGTAAGTATCGTGACTTTTACATCTGTAAGGGCTGAACCTGTAAGTACCCCCTTGTGTTCTTTCTCCTCAACATGTGCTGCGATAAGCCGCTGCCAGTTTTTATCCAGTACATCCTCACTGCACGTTGATGTAACGGTAATTCCGCTCCCCCTCTCAGCCGGTGACAAAAGAAGATGTACCTCTGCATAATGCCGTAGCGGTTCAAAATGTCCTACACCCTCAACAGATTTTGCTATCGTCTCCTTATAAACTATGCTTCCCGGGCCAAACGTAACAACCACTCCAAATCTATCTTTTATAAGCCTGACCAGAACCTCCATCTGCACCTGTCCCATAAGCTGAACGTGTATTTCTTTAAACTCTTCCACCCACACAATATAAAGCTGTGGGTCTTCTTCCTCAAGCTGCTTTAATTTTTCCATAAATGCCGCCGGGTTCACATCATCCGGAAGTATCATTCTGTAATTTAAAACAGGCTCTAGTATCGGCATATTCGACTGCATTCCATCACCTATTCCCTGCCCCGGAAATGTGGAACTAAGTCCTGTAACTGCAACAATTTCTCCTGCCACAGCCTCGTCAACGGTTTCATATTTTTCACCCGAATACTTTCTGATCTGATCTATCTTTTCAACCAGGCTGCCTGCTGTTCCATTACTGTCACGTCCGCTGTACTCTATTTTATCCCTGACATGCACCATGCCTCCTGTGAGCTTTAGGAATGTCAGCCTGCTTCCTCTGTCATCCCGGCCTATCTTATACACACGCGCCGAAAACTCCTGTGGATACTCCTTTTCACACATAAATCTGCCAAGCCCTTTTATAAGTGTATCAACACCTGACAGTTTAAGTGCCGAGCCATAAAAACATGGAAATATATCTCTTTTTGCTATCTTCTGTGCTATCTGTTTATCCGGCAGGCTGCCGCTTTCCATATATATATCGAGAAGCTGCTCACTGCACATAGCAAGTTCTTCGAAAAATGCGTCTGTGCTTTCATCATGTCCGGCTCCATCTGGCTGATCTGCCTCAACATATGTAGAAAAGCTGATGCAGCCATCATCCAGCTCAGCCTTAAGCTCAGCCTGCATAACATCTGCATCAGTTCCCGGCATATCCATTTTGTTTACAAAAATAAAAGTCGGGATATTGTAATGCTTTAAAAGTCTCCACAACGTTCTCGTATGCCCCTGCACTCCATCCGTTCCACTTATCACAAGGATGGCATAGTCTAAAACCTGAAGTGTCCTCTCCATCTCAGCTGAAAAATCTACATGTCCCGGGGTATCCAGCATGACAACGTGCCATTTCTGTGATGTATCGTATTTATCAATATCCAGCCTTGCCTGTTTTGAAAAAATAGTTATTCCACGCTCACGCTCCTGTGCGTCATTGTCTAAATATGCGTCCTGATGATCCACCCTGCCGAGTGAACGTATCTTTCCGGTATTATAAAGCATTGCCTCCGAGAGAGTTGTTTTGCCGGCATCAACGTGAGCCAGAATACCTATTGTCATATGTGTATTTACCATATTCTATCCCTACACCAGCAGAAGAAAATATCTCCCCAAAGTGTTTTCTCCATTCCTCTTCTAACGATTACATGAGGATCAAAAGATATTTAACCCTTTATGCATAACAATATTATATTAATTTAATTATCTGCTGTCAAAAATTACTGACATTTGCTATAACATTGACAATGTATTTTGCCACATTTATAATTAAGTTTGAAAATTAAATTCCGAAAGGTTTTGGACATATGAATAAAAAAGAAGTTCTTGAACTAAAAAGAAGACTGAAAAAAGATCAGGCTACTTTCACACGTCTGGTTGGCTGCTATGTGGACTGTAACCACGAAAAAATATGCAAATTCGGCAGTAAATTCCTCACTCTTGAGGAAGAAGAGTATTATAAATATCTTGAAATTGCAAACAAAGTTCTGTCCGGCACAATAGGAAACAACCTGCTTGACCTGTCCTTCCCACTTCAGGAGGAAGAAGTCGGTGGCAGACAGCAGATCCTTATGGCTCTGCGTGACAGCGATCTTGAGGACGAAACTTTACTTGACACATACTATGATCTGGTCATTGATACATATGATGAAGCCGGAAACTATCTTATCCTGCTGTACCTTGACAGCTATGATGTGATGACCCGCACAAGGGACAATATAAATGTAGACGAATCAGAGGAAGTGTACAAATATATGCTATGTGCTATCTGTCCTGTTTCTCTTTCAAAACCTGGTCTTGGCTATCTCGAAAAGGAACAGCGCATAGGGCCCCGTATAAGGGACTGGGTTGTCGGCGCACCAGACACAGGATTTTTATTTCCTGCCTTCAATGACAGAAGTACCGACATCCATTCTACACTTTTTTATACAAAAAATACCAAGGAGCCTCACTCAGAGTTCATGACAAACGGACTCGGATGTGGTGTAGAGCGCACTGCCACAGAACAGAAAATGGCCTTCCACTCTATCGTAAGAAATGTACTCGGTGCTGAAGATGAAAGCACCGATGATGTAATGCTTGATATACAGCAGAATCTTTCCGAAATGGTTGACGAATATACCGAAACCCATGATGATGATGCAGATCCGTTTATACTTGACAGTGAAGCTATGAACAAAGTATTAAACGACTGCCACGTATCTGAGGAAAAGATTTCCCGTATTGAAAAGTCTGTTACAGAAGCATTCGGGGACAAGCCTCCTGTCGTGGAAAATGTGATCGATTCAAAAGCACTTGCTGCAAATGAAATCAGGGTTGAAAAGCTTGCACTCGAAAGCCAGGTTGGTGAACTTACCCTGGAATTAAACGAAAAGACCGCACAGCTTGAAGAAAAAGATTCTGTCATCGAGGAAAAAAACAGCCAGATCGAGGAACGCACAACCCAGCTTCTCGAAAAACAGGAAGAAATCGATAATTACGTTGCAGAAACCAAAACCTATGATGTAGTTTTACGTGTAAAACCTGAAAAGGCTTCACAAATACACTCACAGGTCATAAACGGGGAAAAATGTCTTGTCATTCCAATGAAGGATAACGAAAATGCAACAATAAATGGTATAAATACTACATTATAAATACTCTGACAGCTAAAAAACTGCCGCATCATACCTGTATAAGTATGATACGGCAGTAAAAATTACCAGCTTAAAACCTCGTAACCATCTTCTGTCACAAGAACCATGATCTCCCACTGCGCTGATGGAAGCCCATCATCTGTGTAAACTTCCCAGCCGTTCTTGTCATCGATATAGATATCTGCTTTTCCCATGTTTACCATAGGTTCAATTGTAAATATCATTCCCGGAGCCATAACCATATCTGTTCCGCGCTTTGTATTGTAACCAACCCATGGTTCCTCATGGAATTCAAGTCCTACTCCATGTCCTCCGATTTCTCTTACCACTGTATATCCGTTTGCGAACGCATGGTCATGCACAGCCTGACCCATATCACCTAAAAATCCCCATGGTTTTACTTCCTTAAGTCCAAGCTCGACACACTCTTTTGTGACATCAACAAGTTTTTTCTTTTCAGGACTTACATTTCCTATGCAGAACATCCTTGATGAGTCAGAAAAATATCCGTTTAAAATAGTAGAACAATCTACGTTTATGATATCTCCATCCTTTAATATAACATCCTTTGATGGGAAACCATGACATACCTGCTCATTTAATGAAGTACAAACACTAAATGGATACCCCTCGTAATTGAGTGGAGCCGGAATTCCTCCCATATCTGTAGTCATATCATATACTATTTTATCGATCTCAGCCGTATTCATACCCTCATGGATATGCGCCTGTATGTAATCAAGAACTGCAACATTTATCTTTGCGCTCTCTTTTATTCCTGCTATCTGATCCTCATTCTTTATAATATCATGTGTAGGAACCTTATGATGCTCTGCTGCAAGACATGCAATTTTATTGTCAAATGCAGCATGACATGACTTATATTTCCTGCCGCTGCCACACCAGCAAGGATCATTTCTTCCAATTTTAAATGCCATAATAATCTTCTTTCTAATGTGAAAGTGTGACATTTCCTATGTCAACACGATCCCACAATTTTTCATTTATTTTATAATCAGTTTTTTCAAGGAGTGCCTTATACCCATCCCCTGAAACATCATAATCAGTCGTTTCCGCATTTTGAAGCTGCGCATAAATTTCCTGATATTTCTGCGCAAGAGCTGCTTTCTTCATAGTCTCTTTCAGATCATCCTCTGTTATTCCAAGCGCACTCTGACCATCTATATCTGTAAGGTCAGACCAGAAATCACTCTCGCTGTTTTCATATGCATCAATATCTTCCTGAGTCAGTTCGATTCCATCGTCAACTGCCATCTCGTAAAAGATTTCATCATGAATAAGCATATTTACCGCTGCATTCGATGCTGCAACCCGCACAAATTCTCCATCTATATGCAGATTCCAATATTTATTTGTATTATCCGGATCGTATACAACTGCCTGTTCTTCAACAGTTTTCTCCTCGTATGCCACATAATATGCCGCATCCTTAAGTGTCAGCTTCTGGTCATTAACCTGCACCACAACATCATCCAGATGATCTTTGTATGTGATCTTACTATTCTGGATCCTGTGTCTGTAGGCGATAAAGCCAGTAAAGGCAACAGCTATCAAAAGAACTACAGTTATCATATGTTTTTTCTTTATTGACAAAGCTTTGCCACCACCTGATTGATCACCTTTCCATCTGCTTTACCTTTGAACTCCGGCATGATAATTTTCATTATCTGCCCTTTGTTCTTTGTTGCGATAACATCTGCAAATTTATCAGCTATAACCTTTTCTATCTCTTCAGCTGACATCATTGCCGGTGCGTATTCCTCAAAGATAGCATATCTTGTATTATATTCCTCAAGAAGGTCTGTCCTTTCCTTTGGACATGTATCGATCTGCTCTTTTACGGATTTCATTTCTTTTAAAATAACTTTATTAACAAGTTCCTCAGGAATGTTGTCTCTGCATCCCTCATCTATTGCTGCTTTCTTTGCCGCTGAAACAAGTGAAGAAATTGCGTCCTTTCTCACCTTGTCTCTTGCCTTCATAGCTGCAATCATATCTTTTTGTAATTGTTCCATCTGCATGGTTAATTCCTCCTGATAACTTTATTTGTTACTTTATATATGCTAAAATGCCACGGCCGCCACCGTGGCACTTCATATCTAATTATTATAACAGACGCCTGATTGCCAGGATCGTATGACACTGTACTGATCTGCCATCTGTAATTCCTGCCTTGGTAGACTGTGCTTCAACGATTCTTCCACCTCCGGCATATATTGCAACATGTCCCGGATAAACGACTACATCCCCCGGCTGGATATTGTTAAATGAAACAGCCTGGCCTACACTTTTGAATGCCTGTGAATATCTAGGTGTAGAAATTCCAAAATGTTCATATACTTCATGTACGAATCCTGAACAATCTACTCCGTCCGTAAGGCTGTTTCCACCCCAGACATATCTTCCACCTACAAACTGCTCTGCATAAGCTACCACATCACTTCCTGAAGTAGATGATGATGTAGAAGGGTTTAAGTCCTCTGTAAGGTCTGCATTGTCCCCACTGAGTCCGCCGGCTCCGGCTCCTCCTCCATCGTAGCTGCCTGATGAATCGTCTGAAGAAGAATCATTCGAAGAACTTGAATCATTTGAGGCTGCCTGCGCTGCCGCCTGTGCTGCTGCCCTGTCAGCTGCTTCCTGCTGTTCTCTTGCCTGCCTTGCAGCTTCTGCTGCCGCAGCTGCTTCCTGCTGTCTTATGATCTCACCCTGTGTGCTGATGATACTCTTGTAATTTTCAGCCTGCTGCTGTGCTTCTGCCAGCTGGCTCTGATACTGATCTGATGTATCTTTTAACTCAGCTATTTTTGTTTCAAGCTCACTCTGCTGTGCCTCGTACTGATCCTGCAGATCATTAAGATCTTCCATGTCCTTGTTGAGCTGGTCTCCAACTTCCTGCACATGCTGCACGGCCTGCTGGTATGACTCAAGAAGATCCCTGTCAGATGTATAAATATCTGAAACATACTCAATACGGTTTAACATATCTGATATACCATCAGCTTCAATTATCGCAGTCCATAAATTATCATCTGAACTGTTCTCATACATAAACTGTATTCTCTGCTTCATCGCATCATACTGTTCCTGCTGCTGCTTCTTTGCAGAATCAAGCTCTACCATATTGTCCTCTATCTGTGACTGTTTATCAGCAATATCTGTCTGCAGCTTCTTCTGTGCTGCAAGAACAGTATCCAGTTCGTCTGATTTTGACTTGATGCTGCTGTCAACTGTAGCCTTCTGGTCTTTTATGTCATTGATCTTGTTATTGGTATTATCAAGATCATCCTCCGCCTGCTTTTTCTTTTCTTTTGCAGTCGTCGCCAATACCTGTGTGGTATCTGATTTTATGTATTTTCCAAGTAACGAACTATCAACCATAGGTCCCATAAAAGCAAGTATAAGAACTAATGCTGTACATATAAAGCGCTTCCAATTCTGATTCATAGTATCCTCCTATCTTTATCTTTGTATATATTCCTATTGTGGCACAAAATCTGTTATTTTTCCACTATTTTTTTGTAATTTACATAATTTTCCACTATATACAGAAGTTTTGGCGTAATTACCTATGAAAAAAATATCCCCGGAATTTTTCCGGAGATATTTTCTAGCTGAGTCTGGCTATTATCAATCTGTCATTTTCTTTTACCTGATCTGACGAAAGATCATTTATTTTCATGATGTTTTCAACGGTTGTATGATAATTTTTTGCTATATTCCACAATTTTTCATCTTTACGGACTATGTATCCGGTCAGACCGGCTCTTTGTTCCCCTTCATCCTGTCCGGCAAACTGCTCCACCTGTGTTATGACCTCCATATCCTCCTGTACAAGTGCGAGAACATTTATACTCAGCGTTGCCTTTACTTCATATTCACTGTTGTCCATAAAATTTATCTGCACCTGATCTGCCCTGGCATAAATTTCCCTGTATGTATTTGCATCTATCCCTGGTATTTCCACGAATTGTTCAAATGCAGCTGTATCTGTCTGCATTTGTATCGGGCAGGTATCATTTTCTACAACATTGATCGATCTTATGACAAGATATCCTGATACAATTATTCCATTATCACAATTTTTAATCTGCTCTACCTGTACAATACATTTATTCCCACAGGTCCTTAATATTCTGTCAGCATTCGCATCTCTGTAAAACTGCTCCATAACCCTGCATTTAGTTTCATTTTTCATAAGCAATCTGGTCTTTTTTACAGTTTCATAACACGGACGCACATTCCCTTTTATAGAATACATATCCCTTAATACTGTTATCATCTGCTGCTGCCATACTTTGCCATCTACCGAAAGTGCTGCTTCTATATCTACCTGCCGCATTTCCCCATCATAATCATTCTCAACCTGTACCTGCTGCATAACAGTCTGTGCCCTTATCCATACAATGCACGATTCATCAGCATTATCACAATTTATTTGATTTGTAAAATTTTCTACTTTTTCCTGAAAACATATTTCCTGTTCCTCACTGAGATAGAGAATACATGCATGTAACTCCGCACTTATCGTTATATGATTATTTTCATAACCATATTCCATATTTCTTATATCAATAAAGCTGCATAAAATTTTCCATATATTCGGCTTTGTCTTCGGCAGCTGGATCTGTGAATGTACCCTGATAACATCCCGGATATCGCCTTTAAGCTCAAGCATTGGAACATCCTCCGACATCTGCTGGATATCAGATGAATCCACTCTTTGCGATATCGCCGTGACCCCTTCTGTCTCCACATATACCTCAAGATCAATAAGTCCTCTTACAGAGATTTTTCTCGAATTGATTATTCCTGCGGACAGATCATTTATTTTTGCATATACTCTTATGTTATCACTGTTTTCTACCCCATCGAGCGTGATCTTTTCCTGAAACGGAATTAGATCCTTTATTGTTTCAACTTTCTCACCTTCATCGTCACTTTTATATAAAACCTCAAATTCTATATTTCCCGTAACCCATATAGTCTCTCCTGTCTGTTTTATATCATCGGTCTTTACCATTCCTGTCTGACATATGATTTTTTGTACATCCGGTTTATTATCCTTTATCACATAATCATCATCAAATGTAACCTGCTGTATTTCCTGTGCTTTTTCTATATTCTGTTTAACGTCTCTTGTTATAAGTTCCACCAAAAATCCCCCGTTTCAAATATCGTATATAAATACATATTCGAAATGGGGGAAATTTATACCAACTACTAAACTCCAATTAACAAAGCTTCATTCTGATATCCTTTGTTATGATATCTGTGTAACTGAATGATAATAACTGTGGTGGATTCTGTTCTGTATCATCATCAACCAACACTGTGAAGACACTTGGATAGGCCTCCTGGATCACACCTTCCTGAATGTCGACCTTATTACGTCCACGATCCAGCTGAATCTTAACTCTGTTGCCGCACTGCTGATGAACTGATGCCCTGACTTTGCTGATATCTGCCTGTTCCATTTTATGCCTCCTCAATTCTGAAATTATAACTAAAATCTAAGTTCTAGTTGTTTTAGATATCGTATATACAATATCTAGTAGCTTTAGTATAGCAAAGTGTCGATTTTTTTACAATAGAGCATAAGTACCACCACTTGAATTTTTATGCATATTTTACATAATTTTAACCTCAAATACTATTTAAACACAACAGGCATATCACATAGTTCAGTTTTCACAACAATATATGGGAAATTTTGTTGATTACTTACAGTTTCATTCTCCGAAGGCTCTATTAATTTGGTTTCAAAGTAGATTGCCTTATTTTCTGCATACATCTGTACGACACTGATACTATACCCTCCAGTTTCCTTCTGTCCATATCCTCTGGCTATGTATAAATATTCATTATCCTTGTATGTAAGTTTCATATCATTCCCCTTTGCGTCCTCTATCTGTGATTTAAATTCATCCGGAACTTCATCATTTCCCAAAACCTTATACTCGATCATGCGGCCTTCCTCCGTTCCTCCCAGGTCTGCCGAACATCCACATAACAGCATAGCAGCCAGCATAATGCCGCCAATCAGAATCTTTATTGTTTTTTGCATAACTACCCCTTTCATTTTTATACTAAAGTGCGTATAATATATACTACTGGACTTATATTAATAGTATGTACACAAGGGGAGAAATATGCGTTCAATATTTATAGTAATCTATGTATTTCTATTTCTGCTTCTGGGACTTCCGGTTCTGGGACTTATGTGGATAATAGGAAAATTCAACAAACCATGGGCAGATATGGCTCAGCTTAGGATCGTACAATGGGCATTCCGCTGCATCATTTTTATGAGCGGCTCAAAGCTTGATATCCGCGGCGAAGAAAACATCCCAAAAGATGAAGCTGTACTTTATATCGGCAATCACAGAAGCTTCTTCGACATAATCATCACATACTCAAGATGCCCTCGTCTTACAGGATATATTTCTAAAAAAAGTATATTAAAGATACCAGTTTTAGGACTCTGGATGAAACGTCTACACTGCCTTTTTCTTGACAGAGATGACATAAAGCAGGGGTTTAAGGTTATCCTTACCGCAATAGATGAAGTAAAATCCGGAGTTTCGATATGTGTATTTCCGGAAGGAACACGATGCAAAAATCAGGATGATCCTGCCGAGGTACTTCCTTTTAAAGAAGGCTCTTTCAAAATCGCCACGAAAAGCAAATGTAAGATCATACCTATAGCAATAACCGGTACTGCAGAAATTTTTGAAGATCATCTTCCATGGGTTCACAAAAATAATGTCACGATCACTTACGGAAAACCTATAGATGTTTCCGGATTATCAAAAGAAGAGACAAAGCATCTCGGTGCATACTGCCGCAATGTAATTGTTGACATGCTTCATGAATCAGCTGCAAAATAATTTTTCAGGACTTCACATATGTAAAATATCATAAGACATACATATGACACAAAAATCCGCACGCTGCCATGGCTGTAACAGTCAGACAGTGTGCGGATTCTATATATGGCGATCAGACATCTGCTATATAATATGTAATTTAGATCATTTCAGGATCAGTACCGAATATGCCGGCATTTCTGCTATACCATCCTTATACTCCGGAGCATCCTCTGATGTCTGGAGCATTGCCACAGCATCGGATACGCCAAGACCTGACACATCCGCTTTGGCACTTTCCTGTGAAGTATTAAATATCATCACAACCTTCTGTCCATTATATTCTCTTGTGAATACACATAACTTATCGTCCGATAATGAGCTTTCAAATGTATTTGTTCCTCTTGCGATCTCCGGGAAAGCATTTCTTATCGAAATAGTCTGTTTCACAAAATTATAAATTGAATACGGATCATCTTTTTGATCATCATAACTTCCATTTTCCTGCTCTACATTTCCGGCTCCCTCCGGATCATCACACATTCCTTCAGCACTGCTGTCATCACTCCAGAGCATTCCAAGCCTCTTTTCCGGATCATTTGCAGCTCCTCTCATGCCTATCTCCTCGCCATAATATAAAAAGGCATTTCCCGGCATAAGCAGGTTCATGGCCTGTGCCATCTTTGTGCACTCTGATGCATAATCTCCGTTGTAATAGCCTGCACTTCTTCCCATATCATGGTTTGTATAAAATGGCGCATTTATATATGAATCCGTATATTTTCTTATCTCCGTATCTATATCAGTTATCGCATTTGCATATGTAGTGGCACCATTATTTGAAAGTCCGTTAAGCACTTTTGCAATATAGCCATCCTGCTGTGCCATATCAAAGTCAAACATACTGTCTATGCCGCTTCTATAATATTTTGCATATTCTCTGTATGTCGTCCAGCCCTCACCGACAACATACGCATCTTCCTTTTTACTTTTTATATCACTCACAAGCCATGCCAGATCATCTATTGACTCTGTCTCATCACTGTCATTATAATGTATTACAGCATCAAGCCTGAATCCATCAACGCCTCTGTCGATCCAGAAACCAACTATCTTGTCGATCTCTGCCCGCACTGCCTCATTCTCTAAATTAAGATCCGGCATTGAATCTACAAACTGTGATTCATAATACCAGTCCGTTCCCTGAAGCTTATTGTAGCCTGCCTTAACTTCACGGCTGAAATTATAATATTCAACATATGGACAGACCGCTGCATCCGGTTCCTCATCTGCCCCAAGACTTTTTATATATTCTGATGCTGCCTTAAACCATGGATGTTCACTTGATGTATGGTTTATGACAAAATCTATAAGTACATTGATCCCTTTATCATGGCACTTGCTTATAAGATTATCAAAATCATCCAGTGTTCCGTATTGAGCATCAATATTCTCATAATCCGTTATATCATACTTGTGATATGATGGTGACGGCATAATAGGCATCATCCATATCTCATTGCATCCAAGATCCTGTATATAATCAAGCTTCTTTGCAAGTCCATTTAAATCTCCTATTCCATCATCATTACTATCATAAAAGCTGTGTACAAAAACCTCATAACATGTTCTGTAATTGTCATCTATGATATGCGCTTCATTTTTGGAATTAAGCTGCTCCATCGAAGTAGTCACAGCTGCCTGCTGTGTATCAGACTGTGTATCCTTTTTTGATGATGCACAGCCAGAAAGCATCGACACCATTAGTGCAGCTGTAAGTGCTGCTGCAAGAAATCTTCTTTTCATACTCATTTATATTCTCCTTTATAACTGTTCAGTATCTTCACAATTGCAAGCCATTTTCATATCTTTTATAGTAAGCCGGACTTTCTGATAATAAAAAACCGCCACACATGACGTGCAGCGGTTTAAATGATCATTAACCTTTAACAGCTCCTGAAAGTCCATCAACATAGAATCTCTGCATAAAAACAAAAAGTATAGAGATCGGTATTGAAACAACAACTGCTGCTGCTGCCCATCTTGTGAACCATCCGTTAACAAACTCTTTTTCAAGCATGTTGTAAAGGAGAAGTGAAACTGTCCAATACTTATCGTTTGGACCAACGATAACCCTTACAAATACGAAATCAAGCCATGGTGCAAGGAAAGCTGTAAGTATTGTGTAAACTACAATCGGTTTACTGAGTGGAAGTATGATCTTATAAAATACCTGGAACTGGTTACATCCATCAAGGATGGCAGCCTCTGTAAGCGATTTAGGTACTGTATCAAAGAATCCCTTCGCAATATAAAATCCTGTTCCTGATCCTGCTGAATAAATAAGGATCAACGAAACACGAAGCATGCTTCCCTCTGTAAGTCCGATAGCCTTTAAGATGAAATATACTGCAACCATTGACATGAATGCAGGGAATAATCCGAGGATCATTGCAATGTTCATGAAAGGCTTACGCATCTTAAATCTGAGTCTTGACATACAGTATGATACTGAAAGCACAAATACTGTTGAAATAAGGCATGAGAATATCGAAATAATAAGTGTATTCATAAATGCTCTAGGGAAGTTCAACAGTGTTGTCTCCGTGAACAATCTTGTGTAATTACTGAATGTAAGTCCCTTAGGGAAGAAATATGATGTATATGCACCACTCTCTGCTCTAAAGCTTGTCATAACGATCCAGAAAATCGGAAACAGCCAGATGACAACGAGAATTCCAAGTATAATATGAATAAGCGAATTCTTTGCTACTTTTTTAGCACGTCCTGCAGACATAGGTCTTTTTGTGTTTGCTACACTACTCATTACATGAATCCCTCCTCATCCTTATATGATTTTGTATTTCTATATGTTACAAGCGCTACTATAGAAAGAACAACGAATGTCAGGATACCTATAACAGCACCGATGTTGTACTCTTGATTATCAATAGTCAACTTATACAGCCACGTAACCAGAAGATCCGTCTTTCCTGCCGTCTGTCCGACCGGAGTAGGCTTTCCTGCTGATAAAAGGTAAATAACGTTGAAGTTGTTGATGTTACCTGTAAACTGTGTGATAATGTATGGTCCCATAACGAACATTATGTATGGGAGTGTGATCTTAAAGAAAATCTGTGCAGCATTAGCTCCATCAATTTTTGCAGCCTCATAAAGCTCTGAAGGAACGTTCTGTAATACTCCGGTAACCTGAAGCATTGTGTATGGTATACCAACCCAACAGTTGATAAGGATAACTGACACTCTTGCCCACATTGTATTTGTCCAGAATGGAAGAGGACTATCTATCCAACCCCACTCAAGCAGAAGGTTATTGATAGCACCCTGCTGCTGGAATAACTGTCTCATAACAAGAAGTGAAACGAACTGTGGTACGGCAATTGAAACAACAAAGCATGTACGCCAGAATGCTTTGCAATGTGTCTCTTTACGATTGATAACAATTGCAAGGATAAGTCCAAGGAAGTTACAGAGGAATGTAGCAAATACAGCCCAGCATATTGTCCATCCTAAAACTCTCCAGAATGTCTTTCCAAGTGTTCCTCCAAGTCCAAGCACCTGTTTGAAAGCACTAAATCCTGTCCAGTCAAATAAAACAAGATGATCTCCCTTGACTGAATAGTTTGTAAATGCCATCGGTATCATGAATAACAGTGGCAAGATTGTAAAAATTAAAATTCCCATAAGTGGAAGGAACATAAGTGTTTTGTGTAAATTTTTATCAAATAAATCTTTGACGTCTGCGCCAAAGGAATTGATTTCTTTCCCCGCTTTTGCAAGGCATTCTGCCTTATATGCGCTTTTCAAATTCTCAGTCCACATATAAATAAATGCAGCTGTGATAAGAATTGTAGCGACCCCATATAATAGTATTAATACTGAATGATCTCCATCAACGTACTCATAAATCTGCTTCTGCTCGTTAAATACTTCTTCCTGCTCTCTCCATCCAAGTGAAGGAAGCATAGAAAGGCAATAAACACCATTTGTAACCATAAATACTATGTAAGCAATCTCCATTGCCAGAAATATCAAGCCCTTTATAACCTGCTTGTGTGCGATATTTCCCAATCCCATTATCAATGCTGATAATTTAACTGTAACGCCACCTTTTGTGAGTGCGTTCTTTACAGTGTACGGTGTAGCAAATTCCGAAGTCTTTTTCTTTTTGTTTGCTCCTATCATACTTTTCCTCCAGGCATATCACATGCCAACTCAATAAACTAACATATTCCAAGGTTCCGGAAATCCCGAAACCTTGGAGATAAATTTAAATTGATAACTTCTATAACAGATTACTTAAGTGAATCAGCAAGCTGTGTATTGAAAGCCTCTGTCTTCTCTGCTGCATTATCATGTGTAATCTGACCCTCTGCACCATTTACGAATGAATCACCGAATGGTGTAGCTGCATCCCAGTATCCCTGCATATCAATGATAGGCTGTGCAACTGAGCAGTTTGTAGCAACTTCTGCCATTGCTGCTGCAACAGGATCTGCTGCAACCTCTGGATTTGTTGTAAGATTTGTATTAACAGGTGACTGACCTCTTAACTTGAAATGTGAAAGCTGTGCATCTTCGCTTCCAAGATAAGCTGCAAGTTTAACAGCGATTTCCTGATTTGCACAGTTAGGGTTAACACCAACTGCTTTAGATCCTAAGAATGCTTTAAGCTGGCAGGCTTTTCCACCGATGTTTACTGTAGGAAGGGCTGCAACACCAACATTTTCCTCACCAATTGCATCTTTAACTGCCTGATAGTTCCAGTTTCCATTGAAGTAAGCGTTGATAGAACCATCTTTAAGTCCAGCAAGACCAAGTGATCCATCATTATTATCCATTACGAAGTTTGGATTTGCGAATAAATCTACGATGTAGTTTGTAACTGCTGTAGCTTTGTCTCCTGAGAAATCATATCCGGCAGCTTTATCTGTTCCATCTCCATAGATCGTACATCCGTTTGCTGCATAGAATGCATTTAAATACCAGCCATTGTCAAATGGGAATGATACTTTTCCTTTTGTAAGCATTGTATCAAGGCTCTTTACATCATCCTCAGAGAATATTCTCTTGTCATAGTACATAAACCATGTATTTGATGTATAAGGAACTGCATAGATTTCTCCGTCATATGTAACTGTAGCAGCCATAGCCTCTGAGTTAGAGCTCTTTACATACTCAGCTGTCTCTCCGCCTAATTTAGCGAGAGCCTTTGCTTTTACTAATGCTTCGATCTGATCGTTTGCAAATAAGTAAACATCTGCTGCTGCCTTAGGATCCTTTGTAACAACGTCTTTTGCCTCAGACTCTGATGTTGTAACGTACTCAAAATCGATATCCCACTCTGTGTGCTCTTTAGCAAATGCCTCACACTCTGTCTTAAGCCATGCACCCTGTGCATCGTCGAGATCCTCTGAAGGTCCCATTACAGTAATAGTAGTTTTGCCTGAATCAGATTTAGCTGACTCTGTTCCTTTCTTGTCGTCTGAGCTTCCGCATCCAGCTACCATAGTAGCTACCATTGAAGCGCAAAGTAATGATGCTAATACTTTCTTCTTCATATCGTTTCCTCTCCTTTTTTTAATATAAATTATAAAAGTATATTTATATAAATTGCCGTGCAACTTATATCGAATTGATCATCTGCGGTACACTGCCGCAAGATTTCTGATCCACGCTCTTTTGTTTTCGTCTAAAAGCGCTTCTTCTTCTGTAAGTCTCCATCTCCAGTTCTTACCAACCGTGGACGGATAATTCATACGGGCTTCGCTTCCAAGTTCGAGTATGTCCTGCATCTGTACTATCGCAACATCTGCAGTACTCTGGTAAAGCAGCCTTATCAATGCATTTGGGATCTGTGCTTTTCTATCTATATTAAGATACTCATATAAATATGCCAGCTCATATTCCGTCTTATCACGAAACGAACCAACTATCGTTTCATTATCATGTGTGCCTATATATGCGGCAACATGATTGTCTGTGTAATTGTGCGGCAGATGTTCATTTGTAGGATCTCCGTCAAATGCAAACATCAAAACCTTTGTACCGATCCATCCTGTTTTATTTAGAAGTTTTTTAACTCCCGGAAGAAGACCTGCCGATGTGTAATCATCTACCATTGCAAGATCGCCATCTAATTCTTCTTTGATGGCATTGATAAGCTTCTTGCCCGGTCCTTTGATCCATTTGCCGGATGTTGCGGCCTTTTTCTTATCATATGGCACTGTATATATCTTTACCATGCCGGCAAAATGATTGATCCTTACTATATCGAATAGTTCTTTGTTCACACGGATTCGCATTCTCCACCACGCAAAATCATCTTTTGCCATGTTATTCCAGTCATATATAGGGTTTCCCCAGACCTGGACCTTGTCGGAATATTTATCTGGAACTGCTGCAGCAACACATTTAGGTTTATCGTTTGCGCATATCAGATAATTCTGTCTCTGCGCCCATACATCAACACTGTCAAAGCCCATTAAAAAGGCTATATCTCCTATTATCCTGATGCCCTTTGAGTTCGCATATTCCCTGAGTTTGTACCATTGTTCAAAAAACTTAAACTGGCAAAACTCCCAAAAACTGATACTATTATAATTCTGTTTTCGGTAATTTGCAAGCGCAACCGGTTGCAAGTTCTTATACTCATCTGGCCATTCCGTCCATTTTTTGTCTAAATTGTCGGTTTTTAATGCCATGAATAGTGCATAATATCCAAGCCACTCGGAATGTTTCTCCTTAAATTTCCGAAAATCTTGTGCATTTGTGTCAAATCTTTCAAATGCTTTTTGTAGAATCGAGCGTCTGCCATAATAAATTTTTTCGTAGTCAACCTCTGATTTGTCTGTTCCCCAGTTATACTCAAGTATTTCTGATCTTTCAAGCAGTCCCTCATCAACCAGACGATCCAAGTCTATGAAGTAGATATTTCCTGCGCAGCCGGATATAGGCTGATAAGGACTGTCTCCATAGCCGGTGGGTCCTACTGGAAGAACCTGCCAATACTTTTGTTTTAAATCCACCAGCAGATCAACAAATTCATATGCCTCTCTGCCTAATGTTCCTATTCCATATGGAGATGGAAGACTTGCAATCGAAAGGAGGACTCCTGAACCTCTTATAAATTCCTTTATCTCCAAAACGCTTCTCCTAAATTTTTGTTTTTTTTCGTATCTAAGTTAATTTTAAGTTCTAAACGCGTTTTTGTCAATCAAATATACGTGTTCAAACTCATTTTTGCCGTTTTTAACTGAAATCGCGGTCAATTTTTAGCAATAATCACTACATTTTTTGTGTCTTTTTTCGAAAACTTTGTTTTTCGAAAATATTGCGATATTTTATGATTAACGTTATACTCTTATATTATAAGAAAACATACATCTAACACTAAAAACGAAAGGATATATTTCCATGGCAACAATAAAGGACATTGCGGCACGTTTAGGTGTCTCTATAAGCACTGTATCTAAGGGACTTAATGGTGCAAGCGATATTAGTGAAGAACTGCGGCAGACTGTTTTAGATACAGCCGTCGAGATGGGATACAGTACCAAACGTTCCCGCAAAGTAGAAAACCGAAAACTATGTATTCTTGTTGAAAATATGAATTACGATTCTATCGACGAATTCGGCTATGATATCGTATTAGGTTTCAAGCAGAATGCAATAAAGCATAAATGGGCTGTTGATGTGATCCCTGTCACTCCGGCGCTCCAGTCAGCTGAAAAATATGACACATATATTCTAAAAAACGGATATTGCGGCGCATTCCTTATGGGCTTTGCCCTGCACGACGAGTGGATGCAGCAGCTTAAAAACACAACCATGCCTACTGTTTTGCTCGATAACTTCATTGCAAACAATCCAAACGTAGCTTATGTTGGAACGGACAGCTATGAGGGCATAGGGCTCGCTGTCAGACATCTTAATAATCTCGGACATAAAAAAATAGCTTTTATCAATGGTTCATTATACTCTCTTGTATCTGACCAGAGACAGGAGGCATTTGAATCAGCTATGCGCGATGCCGGTCTTGAGATAGACCCGGATCTAATGGGACGCGGCTATTATATTTCAGAGACAGCACAGTATTATGTCCCGGGATTTTTAGCCTCGGGCGCAACAGCAATAATATGCGGAAGTGATGTCATCGCAAAGGGCGTCATAGAACAATGCCAGCTCAAAGGTTTCAAAGTTCCTGATGACGTGAGTGTTATCGGTTTTGATGATATAAAACTCGCTGCAGCCCTCACTCCACCACTTACTACTATCCGCCAGGAGAGCAACGATCTCGGAAGATGTGCATATGTAGTTCTAAATTCACTTGTTCATCATATTCCTATAAGCCGCACACAGCTGCGTCCTAAACTTATAGAACGTGAATCAACAGCACGCCTTTCCACTTTAAGCCAAAAATAGCCGGGAGGAATTTTAAATGAAACGCAGTTCACACAAAAAAATAATTGCATATTCTCTTGCCGTATTTATTGCTTTTTGTGGTACTGCATGTTCATTTAATGATGTTTCTTTCTATTTTAAAAGTGACTCCGAAAAGCAGGAATACCTCTATAGATCGCCTAAATTCTGGGATGATGCTGTTGCAGCAGATAAAAGCGATAACCTGTCGCTTTTACACAATGTTGCATTTGAGGGTAAACCATATAACGACATACGCAATTTTGGCAATTATATACTTATGGTCGGTCAGGGAAGCTATAATACATCAATAATCGATGATGATGAAATTAAAATCGAATATTCATTTGATGTATATGACCCATGGCATAATGAAATAACTGCATCTTTATCGCACAATGATATTTCCTGCGACAGCTATGAGATCGTTGGAAATGAGCTTTGGTTAGTTTCATCTGACACCGGCAAAATATCCGTTTACGATACAAGCCTCAACCTTTTAGAAACAAAAAATGTATCTGCACTTGATAAGTTATCCGGCGTACCAGATTCTTTTGACAGCCTTTACTCACCTTCTGTCAGCTATTTATCTTTGGATAAAAAAAACGCTCTGATATCAGGTGTAAATCCTCAGAATTATAAATATCAGGTAGCAAGCGTTGACTTGTCCACCGGAAAGATAATCTCATCATATGATGGTCAGGGATTTGCGTCTGCTGCCGTTTCCGATAATGGATTTGTTATAAAAACTGATTCATACAATGATATATGGACTTACCACACATCAGATAATAATGATTATTTTTTCAATCTTGCTAACCTGCAGAATATAACGATCGCCAATGATTCCACCCTGCTTATACGTCAGGAAACTTCTCCAAAAGAGGATTCCAATGCAAACCACATTATCACAGGAACACATTTGGTGCCTGACAGTGGAGTGATTTCTTCTTTTTCATATGACATTGGCAATTTTTCACCGGACATGGATTCATTTTGTTCAACACACAGTGTTTATCTGCCCCAGTGCAACTGTATGTTTTATCTGCTGTATACATCAGAATGTAATCCCCAGCTTTTAGTGTGGAATCTGGATAGTAGATCAAACAGTAAAGACATCACTGTTCCTGTATATAGTTCGCTTGACGATATTATTTGTGCAATGATTAGTGACGGAACCTATGTTTCCGGGTACGAAAACAATTTTGGTGATACCATCACAAATATCCCTGATCCGGATAATTATGACTGGGGTGTACTTTCAGATGTTAACATAGCCGCAGATGCCCTTGAGCAGAAATACGGTATTTCCATCTATATAGGTCCGGAAGTTCCATCCAGGATCGACTGCTATGACATCTCTTCAAATACAAACGCACAGGATATCTCAGATGCCCTTGAGCACCTGAACCGTATACTAGCCTGCTATCCCGAGGATTTCTTTCTGCAGCTTTGTTATGGTGACATCCGAGGCATACGGATTTATCTTGCAGGAGATCTGGACAGCAGTACGGAAGGCACGATTCAGGAGGCAAGTGGTTTTGTAAGCAATATAAACAGTTATGATGTGATGGCATTAAATATCAATTACAGTTCGGACTGGGATTATACTGTCAACCATGAATTGTCACATCTGATCGACCAGAGACTTGATTTCATCAGTCAGTACAAATCCGACAGTGTTTTTTCTGAAGATAAATGGAATTCATACAACCCTGATGGTTTTTCATATTTGGATTCATATGATGGATATACAGACAGTAAGCGCTACCGCAGAAATCAGGATTATTTCATTGATTCCTATGGTATAACTTATCCCACCGAAGACCGGGCAGAAATATTTGGAACTGCTATGGATGATTATCTTAACGGATTTACGGATGACCCAAATTTTGAGACCGATACACCGCTTTATTATAAGCTTTCATATTATAGAAAATGCATACGGGATGGTTTTGATACAACGGGATGGCCTGATAAACTCCCATGGGAAAGTATTTTCGAATAAGATCATCTTGTGCCGGTATGGCTTATACAATAGAATACTTAAAGGATTTGTAATAGATAATAATAAAAAAGCTCCAGACAATGTCTGAAGCTTTTTTAATGGGCAGAGATGGATTCGAACCATCGAAGCAAGTTGCAGCAGATTTACAGTCTGTCCCCTTTGGCCACTCGGGAATCTGCCCATGTGATCAACACTTGTCTAGTATAGCACACTATTTACGCTCTGACAAGTGTTTTATCACGTTATGTTACTGTTCACACCTAACAGTGTGACCAGCAACGATTACAGCCCATTTAAAGTGCCTCTACGAGGCAGGGGCTGTAATCACTTTATGATCAGCACTATGGCGCATAGCTTGACAGCGCAGTGTCAAGCTTGCGTCTGAACAGTAACACTGCTATTTCACTTTCTTCTTAAGCCTGATAAGCTTTCTCCTCCTAAAGAGCATAACCGATGGTGCTCCGACTGCAGCCGCTGCACCTCCTCCTACTACTCCGTAGAATAACGGCTTATTCTCGAAGAACAGTATCAATGCATTTGAGGATACTGTTATCCCCTTATAGCTGTATGCTTTTACGTTTGTGCTTCCGTCTGCACCGATTGAGCAGTCTGCGCATAATACTGCCACCTGCTTATTGATTCCCTCCGGTATGCTGAATCTTATTTTTCCATCGTTTTTACTGAGGTAGTCTGTAAGCTCATCCCCACTGAGGTCTGATACGACTTCCTCCTCATTTCCATCTGAGTCAAGGATCGTCACCTTCACCCTGCCAAGCTTTCCGCCGTCATCTTTAGGCATCAGTGTCACATCCCTTGATGTTCCCCTGTAGTTTCCGCCGTCTTCTATTCCGCTTACTGTAAACACCGGTGCAGTTTTGTCGATAATGAAGTCAACGTTTACATTTTTTAAGTCACTGTATGCAACTGATGATGCTTTGTCCTCTGACTGTGCGACTATATTGTATTCTCCTTCATCCTCAAAAAGATCCCTGTCTATATGGTACTCATATCTGTTCCAGCTTTCATCCTGACCTGATCTTGCCACCGTATAATCAGTTCCCTCGTTAAGCTGCGTTCCGTTTAACAGTATACTGTAGTTTACAAGCGGATCTGCGTTTGTCTCCACAAGCACGATATCCTGTGTCTGTTCCTGTATGTAATGGTCATTTACCACTCCCATCGAATAATCATCAAGGGCAAATACCGATCCGTTCCTGTTTACTGAGAAATCCATAAGATCATCACCTGCCTGCAGGTTCAAAGTCTTTGCGTTTCCCTGTGCATCTGTTATGTTTACTGTATCATACACATTTCCCGCCTTGTCTGAGGCGCTGCATGTGAACGAATACATTCCGTCTTCCTCAAGGTTTCCATACTCGACTCTCTGGCCGTTTCCGATGGATGTTACATTTCCCTCAACTGTCTTCTTTACAAATTTTCCGTTTTCATATACAACTGCTGAAAGTACAGGTGTAAATGTGTCAAAGTTTGTGTCCATGCATTCGACCGCAAACCCTATGTTTCCCTGTGAGCTGTTTGCAGAGCCAGGTGTGATACCGCTTATGCTTACAGATGGTTTTGTAAGGTCTATGCAGAAGTTCTGGTTTGACAGGTCTTCAGCTTTGTTTCCTGCCTTGTCTGTGTATGACATTGCCCAGGTGTATACCGCATCCTTTGCAAACGTTATCGTTGCCGTATGTGTATCCCCGCTGTCTGACCAGCCGCTTATTGATGCTGTTTCTACGGCATTTCCGTTGTCCGCTGCACTCATTGTAAGCTGCATCCTGCTGCTTTCAAAGTTGTGTTCCGTGATGGTCACTGTCGCAGTCCTTGTCTCTTTGAAATAGTTTTCGTTCTGCGCATTGTTATTGTCATATGTGACAGCTATGACCGGAATCGTTTTGTCTATCGTAAACTTATCCGGTGCTGTAGAATTTCCGTAACTTACTCCGTCATTTCTGTTTCCTGCAGCATCTGTCATCGAAACATCAAATGTATAGTCTGCATCTGATCCATAGTAGATCGTTGCATAATGCGTGATGTCATCTCCGTTTCCTGTTCCGTATGATGTGCTCCATCCGGAAAGTGAAGGTATGCCGCCCTCGCTTGATGTGATCACCGGAAGTACCTTTGTCTCGTCAAAGTTTCTTTCTGTGACCTTTATCGTCGCAGTTCTTGCCTCTTTGAAATATGCACCATCACCAAATGATGTATCCCCGTCATTATTGTCATAGCTTACCTCGATCTGCGGGGATGTGATGTCAATCTTTAACGTATTTGTCGTGCTGTATACGTTTCCTGCATTATCTGTCGCTGTTACCTGTATCTGCACATCATTGCTGTTGTTGAATGCCGTATTTACCACGATTCCTGTGGATAGTTCTTTTTTAAGGCCGCTTATACTTTTTGCAGTGCCGGTGTATTCGTAAAGGCTTCCTTCCTGTGTTGTCTCTCCAAGGTCTGCCACACGGTATGTTACACTCTTTATCCCTGATGACACGCCGCCCTGAACATCATCAGAAACGCTTATGTTTACCGGAACATCCGATGTATAGATACCTGTGTCTGAATCCGGTATCTTCACACTGATCTTTGGCATCTGTGTGTCTGTCACAACTCCGTTAGTGCTTATATATGATGTGTTTCCCGAATAGTCAGTTATTTTAAGGTATACCATATAGTTTTTATCTGTTTTTTCTATGGATACACTATATGAGCCGTCAGACTTTACCCCTGTTATTTCTTTCCATGAGCTGATGCCTGCCATGTCTGTAAGCGCCCCATCATTTTCTGTGACATGATAGCTTATGCTTTTTACTTTCGAAAACGAGTCCCCGACTTTTCCTGATACTGTAAGCTTTCCCTTTGAGAATCGTGAGATCTCATATTTTTTGTTTGTGACAGCCTCTTTCCAGACTGTGTCCTCCCCGGCTGAAAGCCCGTTGTATTTTATGTCACCAAATGGGTTTACCGTATCAATGATGAAGCTGTCGGATTTTTTATCTGCTATCACAAATCCATCATTTACATTGTCTGAAAGGTCTGTGACTTTCACATCGATCTTATATTTGTGGTCGTTTTTAAAAAATACCGGGATGGAAAATTCTGCGTCCCTTCCTGTACCAAGTGTACTCCATCCGCCGACGCTTACACCGTCTGCTGTATTCTTTGTGACATCCACAGCTTCCTTCCCATCCTCAGATACAAGTATCTGTACCTTGTCCGGGTCAAAGAATGTATCATATTCTTTGACTGTGACAGTTGCACTTCTTTGTGTGTTGTAGTACTCTGTTTTGCCCACGATGCTGTATGCTTCCGGATCAGGCACACTTTCTGTGCCGTATGACACATAGACAACAGGCTCTTTTGTGTTGATCCTGAATTTATTGTCATTATCAAGGTGTACCATTGTCTCATTATCAGCCTCGTCAGTGACTTTTACATATACATCTATCCAGTCATCATTTACGAGATCTTTTGGGACTGTGATAGTTTTATTTATCTTATCATTTGTTCCTGCTTTGTCTTTTCCTTCAGGAAAGATCTCTTTCCATCCGTAAGCGTCTGTTTCTCCTGTTACTATTTTATAGCTTATTGATTTTACTCCTGAAAGGCTGTCCGATGCCGTGATGTCAACATCCACATCTTTGTTGAAGTAATTGTTTGTTTTTCCCTCTTTTGTCTTTTTATTCAATGAAACCCCTGCATCCGGTTTCGTTGTGTCAACATTTACCTTTGAGTTTATCTGATTTACGTTTCCTGCAATGTCATAAACTAAAACCTTTAATGTAAGATCCTTATAGTCATAAAGATGGTCTTCCACCATTGGGATCTCGATCTTTCCTGTGGCAGACATCGCGCCTTCCTTAAAGCCTTCAAAGCTTACCGCCTGGTCTTCTTTTCCTATGACACTTCCGCTGCCATCTGTTATCGTGTATACAGCATTCTTTATCCCGCTTCCTGCATCTGATACATCAAGTGTGAACACGACTTTCTGGTTGTGCCATCCGTCTTTGTTTTCACTGCTGTCTCCTGTAAGTTCTGCATCCGGTTTTGTCGTATCTACTTTTATTGTCTTTGAGGCTGTCCGGATATTTCCCGCTGCATCCTGCGTTGTTGTTGTTACGGCAAGTGCCCCACAGTCATACATCGGGCTGTCTGATTTTTTTATCACTATCGTACCTTGTACATTTTTGTTTCCCTTTTTGAAATCCTTAAGCTCTACAGGCCTGTCCGCACCACCTATTATTGTTCCGTCCGGTGCTGTGATGGTATATGTGACGGATTCAATTCCGCTTGTCGCATCATATGCTGTTGTCTTAAATGTGATGTCATCATTGTACCATCCGGCATCATTTGCCTCTGTTTCTGTTTCAATGTCCGCATCCGGTTCTGTCGTATCTATGCTTGTGTTCTTTACGATCTCTGTCGTATTGTCTGCCATGTCCGTTATGCACACTGTGATGACAAGGTCGCTACAGTCAAATCTGTGGTCTTCTGCCGGAAGAACGATCTTTCCTGCCGCGCTGTTTTTTCCGGCTGCAAATCCCTCATCATAAACGATTTCTTCATTTTCTGCCAGAAGCTCATCATCATCGCTGTTTTTTACTGAATATGTGATCCTTCTGATACCTGATGTCCCGTCATATGCTGTTACCTTGTATGTCTTGTCTTCTGTTATCCACTCTGCTTCTGATGTATCCTCCACTTTTCCATCTGGTGCTTTTGTATCAAGTTTTACCGGTATGCTCCTTGTTTCCGATAAGTTTCCTGACATATCCTCCGCCGTGACGTTTACTGTCAGGCTTCCATCATTGGCATTGTCTTCCCCTGCCTGTATAGTGAAGTCTCCTGATACATCACATGAGTTTCCATCGTTTAATGTAAGCACACATTCATCTTCTTTAAATGTCTTCGTTCCGCATGTGACTGTGTAACGTATTTTCTTAATTCCAGAAAGGTTATCAGATGCAGACACATTTATCTTTACATCTGACCGGTTCCACATGTCATCGTTTGGCTTTGTCTCATCAGATATGCTTACATTTTCTACTACAGGTACAGTCTCATCATACACAACTCCGTCCGAACTTATATACTTTGTGTTGTCGCAGTTATCTGTTATTTTTACATATATGATAAATTTCCTGTCTTCCGCCGGGATCTGGCTTTTAAATGTGCCATCATCCCCGGTCTCAAGTTCATTCCACTTCCTGTCTGCCGATGCAAGCTCTGTATCACTCAAGACTGTATCCGAATAAATGTATCCGGCATATTTTACTCCGCTTAACGGGTCGCCTGCCGAACCTTCTATGTATGTGATCATATTTGAGTATACTGTATATGAAAGTTTTCCTTCTGTAAGTGCCCAGTCTTCCCATCTCCCAAAAAACACGCTCTCTCCGCTTTTTTTGTATCCTTTGAGTGAGAAATTTCCTGATGGGATCTCATTGTCTAAAAGGAAGGTAAGGCTTCTGCCGCCATTTACTTTGATGTCTGAAACCGTATTGGCATTTCCTGCCTTGTCTTCTGCTATGGCATAAATATAGTATGTGTGGCCGCAGTCAAAGCTTACGTCTATTGAATCATTATCCCACTCTCCGATCGTGACTCCGTCCAGTTTTTTATCTTTCTTTGTTATATCTGTTTCTTTTCCGCCATCTCTGCTTACAAAGATCTTTACCTTTTCCGGATCAAAGTTTGCGTCATCCACAGCTATCTGCACTGTTTTTGCCCTGTTGTAATAATCCGTTGTTCCTGTGCTTGTGACAGGGGCAGTATCATTTCCCGGATCATCTCTGTCATAAAAAGCGACATTTACTTCTGGTGCGTCCGTGTCGATCGTGAATCTATGGTCTTCACTCAGACAGTTTGTATCAACATTTCCTGCCATATCTGTCACCATGACATAGACGTTTATCTTTTTTGTAAATCCTATTCCCTTATTTACAGTGATAGTTTTCTCAAAGCTTTCTGCCCCTGGTTTTTCGGAACTTCCTGCAAAGATCTCCACTGCATCGTCCCACTTCGGGGTTTCTTCCCCCTGCACAACAGCGTATTTAACAGACTGTAATCCCGAAAGTGAGTCCGCTGCGCTTATATTGACCACTACATCTTTATTGAAAAAACGGATTTTTTCAGCGAGCGAAACCTTTGTTTTGCCTGCTTCTGTATCGTTTTTTATCGTAATAGGTGTTTCTGTTGTAACGCTGTGTCCTGTATTATCATAAACTGTTGCACTAAGCCTGAATCCATCTCCCTGGAATGTATCAGGGATTTTGATCGTTCCTTCTGACTTATCATAATCATTAGCGTAATTAATCTCCTCATTATCTACGAGGACTTTTCCATCAGCATCAAAAAGCTGATACTTTATTGCACTGATTCCGGAACCTTCATCATCCGCTGCTATGTTTACAGTTACTTCTCCTTTGTTCCATCCATTTTCATTCGGTCTGCTTCCATCTGCGAAATCAAAGCTGTTTATTTTTGGATTTTCACTGTCGTACTCAAATGATATCACAGCATCACCTGTCTCCACGGCGTCTGTAATCTTATCCCCGTCAAAGACACCTTTTCCTATCGTGACATTTATATCATTATGCCCCTGCTTTAAGCAAAGATCCTCTGCACTTATCCCTTCACTGCTCCACTCTGAACCAGCATTGTCTTTAAGCTTTATTACATATCTGTTTCCGTCCTTGTTATCCTTACTTGGGACTATACCGGATATTTTCGTGTAGATCCTGCCCTCATTCTTAAATGTATCACCATCGATCGTCCAGTAGTGTGAGTAATCGCTGTAGTCATATGGTACGATCTTTGTAGTGTAGGAAGTTTCGACTCCTTCATATTTATCTGTTGCTGGTGCCACAACCTTTACTGTGACCTCGCCGTATGTATCTTTGGCTTTCCACTGTCCACTGGTTTCAAAACCTTTGAGCTTGTCAGCTAAGTCGGCGCTGTTTGCATCGTCAAAACTGTAGGTAATGGTTCCGTCATAGTCTGGATCATCGGAAGCATACGTTACCGTTCCATCCTGCTTTGTATAAATTTCAGCATCAGGGGTTCCACTTTTAACCACAAGATTATGTGAATTTTTTTTGACTGTTACATCTTTACTGACCAGCTTATAAACTTTACCATTCGAAGTGCCATCCGGCTTCTTTAACTCTTTGCTCAGGCAGGCTGTAATCGTGGTATTACCGGCAGACTTAAGATTTAACACGCCATCTTTTATCTCTGCAACATCAGTATTTGACGATGAAATATCCTCTGAAAATCCATCTGGTTTTTTCGGCTCTGTGTATGTTTCAATGGCAAGTCCACTCTGCCTTAACTCTAGGGTGCTTGGTATATTGCTGAAATCGTATATGGAAAATGGATCTTTTATGAGGGTGACTTCCATATCATCCTTTACTTTTTTAGGGATGAAAGTAGTTTCATACTCAAGATATCCGGCATAGGATATTTTTAGGGTGTATGGGGTTGTTTCCTCCAAATTACTTGCCTTTACAACATTTTTTTCTAATTCGTAATTATAATCACATTTAATATTTTCACTACTAATCTCACTGTCATTGCTGAACAACTGTATCTTTAAATCTTTTTTATCTAAAGATTCTCCTATATTACTAGCAATGATAATCTGAATGTCTTTATTATCTGCTTCTACAGTTGTAAAATTAGTTGGCAATATTGTAAACACCATCAATATCGCCAATAGAAACGATTTAACTCGTCTTTTCATTTTCATTACTCCTCATTTTCTTTAGAATTTAACTACTCCGTTTATAACCTTATATCTTCCCCCATTATAATTAATATATCCTGTGTAATTCCATGCCACTTTTCCTTTGCTTACTGCAAACCAGTTTTTACCATATTTGCAAAGTGTTGTTTTATTGAAATTTACAACTCCGTTATTTATGTACCACCATGTTCCATTGTATTTGCATAGTGTATTCTTAAATCTTACTGCTCCATTCTCCACATAGAACCAGTAACCATTGTACTTGCAAAGTCCTGTGGCATTAAAGTTTACCCGACCGCTGCTTACATACCACCAGCTTCCGTTGTATTTGCATAAGCCTGTGGCATTAAAGTTTACTTTGCCTCCACTTACATACCACCATGAACCATTGTATTTACATAAGCCTGTAGCATTAAAGTTTACTTTACCTCCACTTACATACCACCATGAGCCATTGTATTTACATAAACCTGTGGCATTAAAGTTTACTCGACCGCTGCTTACATACCACCATGAACCATTGTATTTGCATAAACCTGTGGCATTAAAGTTTACTTTGCCTCCACTTATATACCACCAGCTTCCGTTATATTTACACAATCCATTTTTATTAAAGTTTAATTTTCCATTTTCAATGTACCACCATGAACCATTATATTTATATAGAGTTGTTGCACTGTAATCTACTTTACCGTTATGAATGTAATACCATTCTCCGTTGTACTTACAGAGTGTTGTCTCATTATTTGTTTTTCCACCATTTGTGTATACAAGGGAACCATTATTCATTGTCATGGATTCGGCTGTATCTACTTTTCCGTTCTTAATATTCCATGTTGAGCCATTGTATTCGTATAACATATTTGCATTGTAATCTACGGTTCCATCTTTTACATAATATGTCGTTCCATCATAGCCACACAATCCTGTGTAGGAAGTATCTCTTAAACCATTTGTATAGTATAAAAGGCTATCTCCATCTTTTTCTAGACCTGTAAGATTAAAGACCATGGAATCCGGTAATGTATTGTTGCATACTAAATATGTTCCATAATACTTAATTGAGGTAAGTCCAGCCTTAATTGAAGCGATCATTTTAGTTTCCCAAACCCCATTTATTTTTACACTGCTGCTTACTTTTGCAGCATGATAATTTATCTTAGAATTAATATGTATATATTTATTTCTATTACTATCATAATAGTAAAGTCTTAAATTATCATCATTTAAATTTTTCTCACTGATATCTCTCTCTATATCATCTACCTGATTCAATACTCCATCTCCATAAAGAGTATCATATGGTTTTCTGTCATCAGTATCATTACTGATAGTAAACATATAGCCATCTATTCCCATGTCAGAAAGATTATCTAATAATTCCTTATCTGTGTCATACTGCATTTTGAAACTATAATCCTCTTCTACTTTTTCAATCTTGTCAAAATACATTTCAAAAAATTTAAAGCTGCTATAATAACAAGTAACTATACCTAGACCTATATTTCTTTTCTTTAATTCTTCCACAATACTTTTTGGTATAGTAATGTGTTTATAACTCGTTGTTAATGCTACTATTGAATTTTCATCAATACATTCACAATTCAAAATACTCTCAAGTACTTCATCTGGATTTTTATCTGTTTCACTTTTATCAACAAATAAATGAGCTACTGTTCTTTCTTTTCCATTAACCTTTTCCTTGCAAATAAGATAGCCGTCTCCTTCTGCAAGCTTAGTTCTGTCTTTTCTATATGCATTGTATAATTCGTTTTGCGAATCATCATCAATCACAAAATCTATATCTTCATCAGACTTCGATTCCGCATATAACTCGTCTTGTTCTGTCTCACTTTCTGTGTTTACATCCACCCCCTGGCTTTCATCTGTCTGCTCCGCTGCATATGTTGTAACATTTCCGCTTGTCACAATCATTGTTCCAGCAAGCAGCATTGCTCCAAACTGCTTTACGATTTTGCTTTTCATAACATCCTCCTGATTTATTTTTTTGAAACTATTTTATCGTCTGATCAGACCACATTTATGTAATATCTGATCTTATTCGATCAATCCAGTTAACATTGTACCATAATAAATCGCTTATGTTGGTAACATATTAAAATAATTACATTTTTATATATTCTCTATATTTTCATATTTAGATTCTTATATTTTTTGTACACTTTATACATTTTTTTCTGTTTCGTTAATGTATAGCTTTGTGTCTTTTAAATTTTATACTTCTGCCAATAAAGTATATTCATTCGGCTGCCGCGTGGTTCTGGCTGAGTGCATGCCTGCCGCAGATATTCGATTTTCAAACTATGAGAATAGCTGCGGCAGGCAGGTGCTCTGACAGAGCCACCCGGCTGACGAATGCCACAGCCCTTTTATTTTTTAAACTATTTTATCGTCTGACGAATGCCTGCATAAATTTTTGCATAAAAAAAGACAGCCTTTCGATCCGCTGTCTTTTTAGGAGAAGGTATTTTTACTATGGGGTATAGCAAAAACTATATAATGTATTGGGGGGTTTTTACGGTTATTATAATATCATGTCATCACATATAAGTGTTCACAAAGTGTACAAGTTTTTAGTCTTTTTTCTGTACATATTGTACAGCACTTCTTTGCTATACACACAATACGCTCTTGTAATATTGCACAATTACAAGAGCGTATATTAATTAATCATTAAAGAGAGCCTCAAACTCATCCTTTGATATTTTTTCTTTTTCAAGAAGAAGCGATGCACATTTGTCCAAAATGTCTCTGTGCTCATCTATCATCTTTTTTGCTTTTTCGTATGCATCATCTATTATACTCTTAACTTCTGCATCTATAGCTGACGCAATTCCCTCACTGTAACTCTTTGTGTGGGCAAGATCACGTCCAATAAATACTTCTTCATCATCATCCGCATAACAGATAAGTCCAATATTTTCTGACATACCATACTTTGTAACCATCTCTCTTGCAAGCTTCGTTGCCTGCTTGATATCCTGTGATGCACCTGTTGTAATATCATCAAATACAAGCTCCTCTGCAACACGTCCACCGAGATCAACTATGATTTCCTGTAGCATACGTCCTTTTGTATTAAACATTTCATCTCTCTCAGGAAGAGGCATTGTATAACCTGCTGCCCCCACTCCTGTAGGGATAATAGAAACCGTGTAAACCGGTCCGACATCCGGAAGAAGATGAAATAAAAGTGCATGTCCGGATTCGTGGTAAGCCGTGATACGTTTTTCTTTGTCAGATATGATGCGGCTTTTCTTTTCTGCTCCAATTCCAACTTTTACAAACGACTTCTTTATATCATCCTGTGTTATATATTCCCTGTTCTCTTTTGCCGCATGGATCGCAGCTTCGTTTAACAGATTCTCAAGGTCAGCTCCTGTAAACCCTGCTGTTGTCTGTGCTACCTGTTTTAAGTCAACATCTTCTGCAAGAGGCTTTGCTTTTGCATGTACATTTAAGATTTCTTCTCTGCCTCCTACATCAGGTCTTCCAACTACTATCTTTCTGTCAAAACGTCCCGGACGCATGATAGCAGGGTCAAGTATATCTACACGGTTTGTAGCTGCCATAACGATGATTCCTTCATTTACACCGAAACCATCCATCTCCACAAGCATCTGGTTTAAAGTCTGTTCTCTCTCATCATGACCGCCGCCCATTCCAGTTCCTCTTCGTCTTGCGACCGCATCAATCTCATCGATAAACACTATACATGGAGCATTTTTCTTTGCATCCTCGAAAAGATCTCTCACTCGTGATGCACCTACTCCAACAAACATCTCTACAAAATCTGAACCTGAAATCGTAAAGAAAGGAACTCCAGCCTCTCCTGCAACTGCTTTTGCAAGAAGTGTTTTACCTGTTCCCGGAGGTCCTACCAGAAGCACTCCCTTAGGAATTCTTGCACCAAGCTTTGTGTATTTCCCCGGTGCTTTTAAGAAATCAACTATTTCCTCGATTTCCTCTTTTTCCTCTTTAAGACCGGCTACGTTGTCAAATTTTACATGATTGTCTTCCTGTGTTGTAAGCCTTGCCCTGTTCTTTCCAAAATTCATCATTTTGCCGCCGCCATTCTGTGAAGCAGCATTATTGCTCATAATGACAAACAATATAAATACAGCACCAAATACAAGAAGATATGGAAGTAATGTCATGATCCAGTTTTCTGCCGGCACGTCGGCAACTGTATAATCTGTGTATCCAGCATCTGTCATTGTATTTTCTATGTCGTTTACATCTGTCACATAAAGAACACTTGATGAACCATCCTTGTATGACACCTCGAGACTTCCGGTTGGAACTTCCCTGTTCTGGATAACTTTTACATTTTCAATCTTATCTGCTGATAAATCTTTTTCAAATTGCTGCTGCGTGTAGGAATTTGATGTTGAGCCTTCACTTAGCCAGTACCATATACATACAATAGCTATAACTATTATCACGTATGCACCTATTCCACGCATTCCACCTTTTTTATTATTCAACTTGTTTCTCCTTTTCTTATATTTCGTCTTCTATAAAGCCAATGTATGGAAGATTTCTGAATCTCTGATCAAAATCAAGACCAAATCCGACTACAAATTTATCCGGAATCACAAATCCTGTATAATCTACCACTACATCATCAACCACTCGCCTTTCCGGTTTGTCAAGAAGTGTACAGATCGTAAGAGTCTTTGGATTTCTCTCACGGAGCAGTTTTGTCAGCTTGCTCAGTGTGTTTCCTGAATCTATAATATCCTCTATTATAATCACGTTTTCTCCCTCAATCGACTCTTCAAGATCCTTTTTAATCTTAACCTTTCCCGATGACTCCGTTCCTGCGCCATAGCTTGAAACAGACATGAAATCAATCGTCATAGGAAGCTTTATCCTCTTTGCAAGCTCTGTGGTAAAAAATATAGAACCTTTTAAAATACATATAAGATACACTGATTCACCTTTAAACTTTTCAGTTATATCCGCTCCTATCTCTGCGATCCTTTTATTCAACTGTTCCTCTGTCAAATGCACTGATATATTGTAATCTTTTGAAAAATCCATCTTATCTTCCTCCATAAAAAGTAATTTGTAAAACTTCTTTTGTATCAGATGATACAAGGGCACTATTTCCTGAACGATCTCCCAATATGGCAAGTATCTCATTATCTTCCGCTATAAGCCACATATTATTTCTTTGTTCAGCAGGAATCTTTTGGTTCACAAAATATTCCTTAAGTTTTTTACGGTGTCCCATATCGTCTATAATTATATAATCCCCAGCCATGCGTTTCCTTACAACAAAGCCATTTTTTATCTTATCATAATCAAGCCATTTCGTACATGATTTTTTGGGAATTTCATTCATTTTTCCATTAAATCCAAGTATTTCGAATATTATTACGCCATTTTCAACAATAAGTTCTACCGGTCTTTCCCTGCACTTTGTTTTATCTATTTCATAGCTTGATCGTCCGTCATTTTGCACCGGTTTATTTTTTGACAATATGATTTTATCATACGATTTTCTGGCTGTAAGATCATATGGGAGGTTTATTTTTCTGCCTGTCTGCATATCAATAAGTTCAATGAGCGATGATACGTGTATACTGCCTATATCCTTACGCCTGCCGGCTGCAATGCAGATCGCCTCTTTGGCAAGTTCGCTTTTTAATGCCGGATGCAGCTTCATAAATTCATCTATATCTATAGTTACGCTATCATTTTCTATTTTTAACGCTGCATCTTTTGCTGCGGATATCTGTGATTCAATATAATCCCACATAAGACTCTGGTTCTGTGCCGCCGAACTTATATGCTCGACTGCCCTTTTATTTATTTTTCTAAGCACAGGCATAACTTCATGTCTTATCCGGTTTCTTGAATATTCTACATCACTGTTTGTACTGTCTGTTACATATCTAATATCTTTTTTTTCAAGAAAATTTTCTATATCGGAACGGCTGACAGGAAGAAGCGGCCGTATATATGTTACATTTTTTTTTAATGAGACAGGTCTTATCCCACCAAGACCTCTCATTCCGCTTCCTCTTATCATCTGGAACAATACCGTCTCAGCATTATCCTCCTGATGATGTGCAACCGCTACGGAGGCTTTTTTTCTGACTGCAATATCCTCAAAAACATTATATCTTAATACCCTTGCTGCCTCTTCAAGTCCCATCCCTGACTTTTGCGCAAATGCAGGGACATCGACATTGTATACGTGACATTCTATATTTATACTTCGGCATAGATTTTTTACATATTCAGCATCACTTTTGCTTTCATCTCCACGGATCCCATGCTCGACATGTACTGCCTCAAGCTTAAACCGTAAATCCTGTCTTAATTCATCAAGCACCACAAGCAGACATACCGAATCTGCACCTCCCGATACAGCAGCTATCACTGTATCATTCTGTTTTATCATGTTGTTTTTTATAATATATTCTTTTGTTTCTTTTATCATTATTTCTCCCAGACTCCTATAGTTATAACTGTCATATCATCCATCGCATAACCGCCTGTCATAAGCAGCACTCGATCCAATATGTCCTGTGAGATGACACCTGCATTATCCGATCCTGCATCGGCTACTATCTCACATAATTTCTCTACAGGGTTCTTTACATGAAGATATTCTAGCACACCATCCGTCACCATTACAAGGAATTCGCCATTTTCAAGTTTTGTTTTTACCGGATTTATTTTCTGCTCTGCATCATAGCCTACAGGTAGTGAATCGCACTGTATAACTTCCACCTTACGATTCCTTTTTACAAAGGATACTGCTGCTCCGATTTTTATTATCTCTGCCACTCCGCTATACAAATCTATCGCTGCAAAATCTACTGTAGAAAATGAATCTCCTTCACCTGATAATACCATTGCTGAATTCATCATATCTATAGCTTCGCTTTTTTTAAATCCTGCCTCTAAAAATTTTTCCAGCAGATCAACTACCAGATTACTCTCATCATTTGCCCTTTTCCCTGAACCCATGCCATCAGACAGGCATACATTATATATTCCACTGTCAAGCTCAAACATTCCGAAGCTGTCCCCACTCACAGACGAGCCTGTCTTCTTTTTAGTCGCAATTCCAGATAATGCATAATATGTTGTATCTTCGTACAATGTTACCGGAGTACATATAGATGTTATAAGCGCCTTCGTATCCTTTGCCGCACGCCATGCCATGCCTGTAGCTGATGAAACTGCTTTTATAAATGCTCCCACAGGCAGTCCTCCATCCCATTTTGTATAGATATCTGCTTTTACAATTGCATATCCGTCTGCATTTTCATATATATGAACATCTTCAACTGTAAATCCGGTTTCCTTTGCCTCAACATATATCTTCGTTATTTTCATTTTTCTGTGCCCGTCCACACACTTTTCATTGTTCACCCAGTCTTCCATCAGAACAGCCATGGCATCAAGCTGTTTTGCAATGACCTGTCTGTTTTCCTTTAGCCGCCTGTACCATGCTTCATTAAGCTCCATCCTTAGGAATGCGTCTGTTGCTGCATCAACCATTTTTTCATAATAAGGACAATTGTCCACATAAACTTTTTCTATTATTTCCTTTTTATCCATGCGCTCTTTTACCGCATTTATAAGATCGACTATTTTCTGCGACATTGATTGTCTGTTATCGTTCCAGCATATCACACAGCCTTCACAACATGCACACATTCTACCTGTTATCTCACTCTCCAGCTTTGCAGTATGATCACTTTTTCCCTGCTCAACTTCACATCCTGCCTTTGCTATCATTTTTGCAAGTCCACCGACTGAAGCTGCAAATGCCTCTTCCTTATCCGGGAGCAGGCTCTTACTTGTACTTTTTTCACTTTTTCCCATAAATTCAATATATTTAAGGCCTCTATCAGTGATCACTACAGTTCCAAATATCACAGCACTCTCTGCAATACTTAGAATTATCTGTATTTTGTCAACACTTCCTGTCATTTCCGCTGAAATTCCCATAGCACAAGTTGTAAGTGCCGTTATCACCGCCGCAGCCGATCCACTGCATCTTTTATTTATCCAGCTGTAAAATCTGATTCCTATAAAACTTACCACAATAATAAAGAGATACTTTGTCATTGTCTGAAACGACATAAAGTATCCCATTCCTGTAAATAATCCTATGTAAAAAAGTATCGTTTTATTATTCCACAACAGATATACTGCAAAAATTGCCGGTACAAGAGGATAACAATCCATTATGCCGACAGAAGATGCAAGTGCTGCAGCAGCTCCTGCAATGATATTTTTTATTTTTATAAGTCCCATTCACACAGCCTCCAATTTAATAGTATATGCCATATTATATTGGGACTATTCCGCAAGCTTTGCCGAAAAACATAAATAACATAAAAAAGGAAAACCTCAGTTCTCCTTTTCTTTAAAAATTATTTCGTTGTCGTACGCAAGCCCCAGCTTGCTTTTTGCCATGTCTTCTATGTACTGGTCGCTCTGCATATAATCTGCAAGGGCGTTTATCTCATCTGTGCGCTCTGTCTCCTCTTTGAGCTGCTTGTTCAGCTCTGCTGTCTGCTGCGCATAGGCTGTTTCTTTATTTTTAAGCTGCACTATCTGAAAAATCATAACAATAAGAAATGCAACAACTATCACTGCGACACTTAATGTTCCGCCTCTTTTTTTACTTGAACGACGTATACTCATTATTCCTCCTTAATATACCTATCTGAATAGTTTTCCAAACATTTTATCTTTTTTAGCGGACACATCCGGTATTTTTGAATAAGTCATTGTGTCTACCTCACCTTCTATATCGGCTTCTCCCTTTTCAAGGTTTAGTCTGTTTACATGAAGATCTTTGCCTTTTATATGTAACATTCCAAGTTCCGTCTCTAAAAGAACCTCAGCAACATCAAATGACAACACGTCCAATATTCCTGTAAAATTTGCATTCTTCCGGTTAGTTAATATTAGTTTATGACTTTTTGTGTTTGAAATTTCTTCCATCTGGTTCCTCCTCATAATCGTTATATATATATTGTATGAGGCACCGGATGTATTTATGCTATATATTCAAAAAGGTCTTTAGCATTTTCCTTCTTTGTCGTATCCATTATGTCAAGCACTCTTACTTTTACTGTTTTCTGTCCGAACATTATCTCTATTATATCGCCAACTTTTACATTAACTGATGCTTTTGCCTGTTTTCCATTTACCATAACTCTTCCTGCATCACAGGCTTCATTTGCAACTGTACGCCTTTTTATAAGACGGGATACTTTTAAAAATTTGTCTAATCTCATTTATTACTCCATGATATACATTTTAAAAAAGTGGAACGCCCATCGACGTTCCACCAGGAATTTTCAATATAACTAACAATTAGTTAAGAGAATCTTTTAAAGCTTTTCCTGCTTTGAACTTAGGAGCTTTAGATGCTGGAATAGTCATCTCTGCGCCTGTCTGAGGGTTTCTTCCAGTTCTTGCAGCTCTCTCTGAAACCTCGAATGTTCCAAATCCTACTAACTGGATTTTCTCACCTTTCTTTAACTCTTCAGCAACAATATCTGTAAAAGCCTTTAAAGAAGCCTCAGCGTCTTTCTTAGATACTCCTGCCTTCTCAGCCATAGCTGTAACTAAATCTGCTTTGTTCATGTCAAAATTCCTCCTCTGGATTCTTATATTTATATAATTCGAGCTTGTTCCCAAATTACCTACATCAATATATATACTTGTTTTATAGCCATTTGTCAAGAAAAATCGCCATAAATAAGGCTTTTCGAGAGTTTTGACATTCTTTTTTCAGGAAAATATATCCCACAAAAGCACCATGGATTTCCATGCTCATCCATCAATTCGATGATGATGATAAAATCGATGAAAGTGTTGACAGGTAGTCCTTGAGCTGATCATTCGTAAGTCCGTCAACTAATGATGAGCTGCCACTTTCAGATGTATCTGTGCTGCCTGATGAACTTTTGCTGCCCGATGAACCTGTGCTGCCTGATGAACTTTTGCTGCCCGATGAACCTGTGCTGCCCGATGAACTTTTGCTGCCTGATGAACCTGTGCTGCCCGATGAACTTGTACTTGTGGACGAACTTGTGCTGTTTGATGTATCTGTGGCTGATGATGAACCTGAAGCGGATGAGGACGCACTGCCATTTGTAGATGCATCTCCGGCAGTCTGTGACGATGCCTGGTTTTCTATCTGTGCCTCACTGCTCCTTGCCTCCTCCGGCTCAACAGCCTTCGCCTGTGTTGAAGAATTCTCACTGTCATCCTCGTCATCTTTAATGTTAAGTTCTATCGTTGATTGTGGCGAATTCACATATAATGTCCTCGTCCAGTCATCGTAACCATCCGCTGTCACCTTTAACGTATGCTTTCCATATTGCACATCTGTAACCTGTGAGCTATCTATCTGCTTTCCATCTATATATATCTGTGCATCATCGATATCCGTCTTAAAAAGTATCTGTGCCGTCTTTGGTCCGTCTCCTTTTAACGTGCTAAGATCGACCACCGTCTCTTCCCCTCTTTCAATCTCAATGTCCTGCGTTCCACCCCAGCCGTTGTTTGCAACAGCAAGTGTGTACTCGCCCTCCGGGACTTCCATCTCCATATTTGATGTGATTTCTGCAAATATACTGTTTCCAAGCTGTAAAAAGCTTCCATCAAATAGCTCAGTATTTTTTAATTTCAAAGTTCCGTGACCTGTTTTGATCGAAATGGCAAGTATTTTTTTGTCAATTCCTACAACCGACAAAATATCATTGTCCGATATATCATCAAAATCTGCTATGCTATCGTTTGAAAATACATATGTATCACCAGAAATTTTATAGCTGCTGTCCGCAATATCCATTATTCCTTCTGATGTATTGATTGAAAAATTTGTTACATCATCATAATTCCATGCACTCTGCGATTTCTGTACCCTGCTAACCTTCCCATCAGTATTTGTTCCACTAAGGCATATTATGTCTCCATTGGAAAAATTGACAACAGATGTGTGCTCACCATATTTATTAAGAAATTCCGTAGATAATCCATAATGATATTGGTATTCCAATCCATCAGCATATCTGTAAACACGCATCGTCTCATTCGCAGTATCAAGCCCTACTATCATATATAATTCTTCATCTGCCTTTGCAGCTTTCTCTGTCTGCGTACTTTCCTCATTCATGCTGTGATAAAACACTCTCTGCCCTGATGTCTCTTTTTTATCTGCACATCCTGTAAGCATTCCAGCCAACAGAATGAACGCAAGCATATATTTTAGTTTCTTCATATTTTTCATCCCTGATCGTAATTGCATTTTTGTTTTAGTATACCTTATTCTTATAAAAAATTGAATCTTTTAAAAATATTTCTTTAGCTGCATCCTGTTCTATAAGAGCCGCCAGCTTTTCCGCACTTTTTTCGGAAATCCATGTTTTTCTTGAATTCATATAATGATTTGTTATTTTGCAGAATTTTTCCGGGAAAAGTAAGAGTGCCTTAAGCATATCTAATTCTTTTTCCGAAAGCTTTCTTACACTGTCATAGCTTTGTATCAATAATTTTCCAAGCTCAGTTGACCATCCATTTTTTTCCATCATTTTACGCATATATTCAGCGATATCTGTTTCCGGATAATTGGGCGTTATCGTCTCGAAATTTATAATCCTCCACTTTCCTGCGTCGCATACTATATTATGGTGATTGAAATTTCCATGACAATATATTACAGGAATACTGCCACTTATGGTATCCTGTACCACCGCAAGCGCTTCTAATCCCTGATTTAAAAAATGCTCATATTCACTGTTAAACAATCGCTCAAATTCATTTATCCTATTTTTATGTTTTATGTAATTTTTTAATTTTATTATCTCATTACATTTTTTCTGCATTTTTTTTGAGATATCAGGTTCATACTGCAGCTTGTATTTTTCCATTACATAATGAAATTGTGCAAGAGTCTTCATCGACTTACACATGTCATTTATTATATCGGGATCACATTCACGTCCCGCTTTGTATTCCTTTAAAATATAGCCTGCCTCACAATTATCCTTTGAAATTATCGTTCCGTCCTTTTTCAATTGTATCTGTTCGGCATCGATCCCATGTTCTTTTGCAAATATAAGAATTTCTCTGAGCTCCTGGGCTCTCGTCTCGAATCCTCTGTATGGCACAAGCACCTTTTGTCCATCTGATGTATCACAAAGATAGCTTCCCCGGCCTTTAGATATTTGTGTTATATTGAGTTCATAATCATCAAGTGCACATTCCGGCTGATTATACAAAAAAATCCCCCCTTATATGATATTTATCTGTTTATCATATGAGAGTGGATATTATTTTATTCGCATGTTCTATAAGTTTTTCATGATCGTTCAATTCAGGGTCATCGAGCACCATTTCATACAACTTATCCAGTATTTCTCCAAGCTTCTGCCCCGGCTCCATGCCAAGATCGATCAGGTCTCTTCCATTTATTTTCATATCCTTTTTGGATACGCATTGATCATCTGACAATATTTCGTTGTATACACGCTCAAACTCATCAATGTATGCCATTTTTTCTTTTCGCTTATATAGACTCTGTCCAAGCATGTCAGCCCTCTTTACCTCAAAAAGCATCGGAAAAAGTCCGGCTCCTATGCGGCTCATCGCCCGTCTTACGTTTTTTGGCGTAATCTGTGGTCTGTCATCATGTTCCTTTACCAGTCTGCAGCAACAGTCAATTGTTTTGTTGTCAAACTTAAGACGCCTCAGAATCTGTTTTGCCATATCAGCACCCACAGCAGGATGTTTCTTGAAATGATCCTGTCCTTCTTCATCCGTCGTAATGCATACAGGCTTTGCCACATCATGAAGCAGCATGGTAAGTCTAAGTACTTTGTCTGCACGCACATTCATAAGTGTACGGATCGTATGCTCACCTACACTATACATATGATGCTTGTTATTCTGCGGTGTCTGCATCATCACATCAAATTCCGGCATGAATACCTTTGTAAGCCCAAGTTCATATAAATTCCGCATCATCTCCGGATGATCTGATGTCAGAAGCTTTACAAGTTCGACCTGAATACGCTCTGCACTGACCTTTGCCATTGTCGGTGCCAGCTCCTTTATTGCATCCTGTGTCTCCTTGTCTATTTCAAATCCAAGCTGGGCAGCAAAACGGACTGCACGGAACATCCTTAAAGCATCCTCGCTGAATCTGTCATGGGCACAGCCAACACACTTTATGATATGTTTATTTAGATCGCCAATTCCGTCAAACTCGTCCACTATGCCGCTTTTATGATTATATGCCATTGCATTTATCGTAAAATCACGTCTCTCAAGATCCAGTTTTAAATTTGACGTAAAAGTAACCTCTTTTGGATGGCGCGCATCCTCGTATTCTCCATCTATCCTGTATGTTGTAACCTCATAACCCACATGATCAAGCATAACTGTAACTGTTCCATGCTGGATTCCGGTATCGATCGTGTGATTGAAAATCGTCTTAACCTGATCCGGTTTTGCTGAAGTGGTGATATCCCAGTCCTGTGGTTTTCTTCCTAGCAGGCTGTCACGCACACAGCCACCTACCGCATATGCCTCAAATCCATGCTCGTAGAGCCTGTCTATTATGAAATTGACGTTCTGCGGTAAATCTATGTGCATGTATTCCTCCTAAATTTTTACCTATTACAGTTTATGTACTCTCGGAATCTTCTCCAAACGAAGCATTCTGGCTATATTTCCGTAGGCGAATGATTACAAACACAGGCGTAGTGGTACTACGCTGAGGCTTGCAACATTCGTGTACGGGAATTCAGACGTAGAGTTTAGTATGCTTTGCCCCAGTATACAAGCTTGTGTGCTGGCTTTCCACAGCATACACATACGTCAGAAATCTGTTCCTGATCATTAAATGGCATACAACGGCTTGTAACTGTTGTGTCCTCTTTGATCTTGTTCTCGCATGCTTCATCGCCACACCACATAGCCCGGATAAATCCCGGCTTTGTCTCTGCGATAGCTTTAAACTCATTGTAATCATGAGCATCATTTATATGGCCTGCAAGGAATGTCTTTGCTCTCTCAAGCATATCATTTTGCATTGTCTCAAGTACCTCTGCAAGCTTCTCATTTACCTCGTCAAGTGATACAACGATCTTCTCTCTTGTGTCACGACGGACGATAACACACTGGTTTTTCTCAATATCCTTTGGTCCAAGCTCGATACGAACTGGAATTCCCTGAACCTCCTGTGCTGAGAATTTCCAGCCAGGTGTCTTGTCTGATGCATCGATCTTTACACGGAAATCCTTTGAAAGGGCATCTTTGAGATCGTAAGCTTTGTCTAACACGCCATCCTTCTGCTGCTGGATTGGAATTACCATTACCTGTGTCGGAGCGATTCTTGGTGGAAGTACAAGTCCTGAATCATCTCCGTGTACCATGATGATTGCTCCGATAAGACGTGTTGAAACACCCCATGAAGTCTCATGGCAGTACTGTAATTTGTTCTCTTTGTCTGTATACTGGATGCCGAATGCTCTTGCAAAGCCATCACCGAAGTTGTGTGATGTACCTGACTGGAGAGCTTTTCCGTCATGCATGAGTGCCTCTATTGTATAAGTAGCCTCTGCTCCGGCGAATTTCTCCTTGTCTGTCTTTCTTCCTTTTACCATAGGGATAGCAAGATATTTCTCACAGAAATCGGCGTAGAGATTGAGCATCTGTACTGTACGTGCCTCTGCTTCCTCGGCTGTGGCATGAACTGTATGTCCTTCCTGCCATAAGAACTCTGATGAGCGAAGGAATGGACGTGTTGTCTTCTCCCAGCGTACTACTGAACACCACTGATTGTATACTTTTGGCAGATCTCTGTGTGACTGTACGATTTTGCTGTAAAGTTCACAGAAAAGTGTCTCTGATGTAGGTCTTACGGCAAGTCTCTCCTGAAGAGTCTCAAGACCTCCCTGTGTAACCCAGGCTACTTCCGGTGCAAATCCCTCTACGTGATCCTTTTCTTTCTGAAGAAGGCTCTCCGGAATGAACATTGGCATGTAAACATTCTCTACGCCTGTCTCTTTGAACATTGCGTCGAGGTTTTTCTGTATATTTTCCCAGATGGCATAACCATTGGGTTTAAAGATCATGCATCCCTTTACAGATGAATAATCCATCAGCTCTGCTTTCTTCACAACGTCTGTATACCATTGTGCGAAGTCTTCCTCCATGGAAGTGATGGCTTCTACTAATTTTTTCTCCTTAGCCATTGCTTTTCTCCTTTTATTAAAATAGTATTCTATGACATACAGGACTCTGAAAACCACGTCCTGCACCACGCATAATTTTACTAATTAATATTATTCCATACGTCCGCCGATGTCAACTGTTTAAAGGCTTGGCGCACAGCTTGACAGCAAGTGTCAGGCTTGCGTCTGATCTGTCCCACTCGGGTCTTTGACACTTTCATAACAACATATTTTCCCTCAACCATTGTATTTAAGCCATTTATGGCTTATTTTTTTGTCAAATTTTTCAAATTTATACGTGCTTGTTTGTGCTTGTTGTGGTATAATAAAAATAAAAAGGTGTTTTTTATGTATGTAAATATTACTGGCAGTTCAAATAACAAAGATATATACATTTATCAATCGTATCGTAAAGAGAATGGTAAAACCTCTTCTCGTATTTTCAAAAAGCTTGGCAAATATAATGAACTTTTAGAGCGTTTTGATAATGACAAAGAAAAGTTAATGGCATGGGCAAAAGAAGAAGCCCGGAAAGAAACAGAAGCTTATAACAATAAAGCCGTTCCTATTCCGCTTAAGCTTTCTCAGAAAGCTTTTATCACCAAAGACGAAGAAAGATGTTTCAATGTAGGCTATCTCTTCTTACAGCAACTATGCACTGATTTACGAATTGATAACATATGCCGAAAAATTAAGGAGAGACACAAATTCAAGTATGACTTTAGCGCTATCTTAACCGACTTGATATATGCACGCATTCTTTCTCCATCAAGTAAATTAAGCAGTTACACTTTTTGCCCAAAATTATTAGAGCCACCAAAGTATTCTCTTCAAAATGTTTACCGCGCTCTCTCTGTTATGGCAGAAGAATCCTTTTTTATTCAGGAGGAGCTGTATCGTAATTCAAATTTTGTTCACTCCAAAAATACAAAAATACTGTATTACGATTGTTCAAATTACTACTTCGAAATCGAGGAAGAAGATGGAAACAAATGTTATGGAAAAAGCAAAGAAAATAGACCAAACCCTATTGTTACAATGGGCTTATTTATGGATGCTGACGGTATACCTCTTGCTTTTGATATTTTTCCTGGCAACCAAAACGAGCAGACTACCTTAAAACCACTGGAATCAACTATTATTCGTGACTTTAATTGCAGCGAATTCATCTTTTGTTCTGACGCAGGACTTGGAAGCGTGAACAATCGTAGATTTAACAGTTTAGGTAATCGTTCGTATGTCATCACTCACTCTATCAAAAAGATGAAAAATGAAGATAAAGAGATTGCGTTATCACCTAAGCAGTTCAAAAAAATTGGCTCAAATAAATTTATTGATATAAGTACTTTAGATGAATCCGATGATGAGGTTTTCAATTCAATTTACTACAAAGAAATTCCTCTTGTTACAGGAGATATGGACGAAACAATAATAGTTACATACTCTCCAAAATATAAAGATTATCAGCAGAAAATCAGAAGCAAACAGTTAGACCGTGCGCAAAAAATGGTAGATGGTAAAATCAAGAAAAGAAAAGGCAAAAATCAAAATGATCCTGCAAGATTTGTAAAGGAAACTAAATTCACAAACGAAGGTGAAATTGCTGAAAACGAAACTTTCGAATTAGACCAAGACAGAATTTCTGAAGAAGCTAAATATGATGGCTTTTATGCTGTCATAACAAATCTGGAAGACAATGTCGAAGAAATATTAAAGATAAACAAACAGCGCTGGGAAATTGAAGAAAACTTTAGAATTATAAAAACAGATTTTGAAGCAAGACCCGTTTATGTCAGACGAGATGACAGAATCAAAGCTCATTTTTTGACCTGTTACATAAGTTTGCTGGTCTATCGATTATTGGAAAAGAAACTGGACAATAAATATACATGCGAAGAAATACTATCAACAATTCGTGAAATGCAGATGACACTACTATCTGGAAACAGCGGATATGTACCATCATACAAACGAACAGAATTGACCGATTTTCTTCACGAAACCTTTGGTTTTCATACCGACTATGAATTCATAACGAAAGCTACAATGCGAAATATAATAAAAAATACAAAAAATAGCACAAATACCTAAAAATAGCACATATCGCTACGGACAACAAAACAGCCGCAAGCCTTGTAAATACTAGGGTTGCGACTGTTTTTATCTTAACAAAGTGTCAAAGATGGGATTATAACATGTGGAGTCGAATTTTGCTAGTACCGACTCCCATTCATTCTGCTGCTTCCAGAGAAATTTCTGCAAATTCCTCATCGGTCATGCTCTGGCGCTTACCTAACACCTGCTCTCCAAGATCCTCCATATCGCTGTCCTTTATGTGCGGCATTACCTGTCTGATCTGCCCAATCATATCCTTCCTGTCCTGTGTCTCAAACATACACATGAAATTGATTTCTTCTACTGTGAATTTACTCATCTTCTTACATCTCCCTCTGTGATTTTTTCTCGGTTTCCTTTTCCGGTGAAGTACGCTCCGTCTTATCTCTCTGCTCTATGACCGCCCTTTTCTCCGCCAGCTTCTCCTTTATAGAAATTCTGCCTTTGGTCTGCTCCTGTTCCTTTTTCTCCGCTCCGTTATTCAGGACATTATCAATCATGTTGTAATTCTGTTCTTCAAGCTCCTCAATCTTTGCAAGCGGCTTGTATTCTGCCAGCTTGTCAAGCAGCTCCTTTACCCTTCTCGCAGTCTGAACCGCTTCGCTGTTTTCAATCTCCACACCCTGTCCGAAAATGTCCGTAATGCTCTCTGACGCCTTCAGAAATGATCGCATTGAGAAAGTCATTCAGATACCCAGTATTTCCGTTTCTGATGTCCTCAGTGATGTTGGCAACCTGTGCTTCTGGTATCATCACTAATGCCAAGACAATAGCAAAGTGCCTTGTGGTATACATCCTGATACCGTATCTCTTTCAATTTCTCATAGTAGAATTTCTCATGTGCTTCGCTGATAAAAATAAGTTCTTGAGCTTTTTCGGCTCTTGATCCTAACGCTGTACTACTCATGTTTATTTCCTCCAATTCATAATTTTTCGACTATAACACAAAAAGGACACTCTCCTAGTTTTCACTTGGAAAGTGTCCATTTGATACAAAATTATATGAAATTGGATTCACTATCGCACTACCAAAAACGCATTATCACGCATTATTTGGCATTACGCTTCGCAAATTTGTTGCAAATTTGTTGCAAATTCCATTTTCAAAAGCTCGAAAGCCTTGATTTTACTGGATTACTCGATGATTGTAGCAACACGGCCTGAACCTACAGTACGTCCACCTTCACGAGTTTACGGTTCGTAGATTGTGATAAATCGCATTGATTTTATGCACATTCTATCGCACATATCGCCCATATAGTATATAAAAATAATGGCTTTCAGATTTTTTAGAGCCATAATAGAGCCAGCAACTATTTAATATAAGTTTCCTAGAAATGTTACACTAAACTTTTTTCAACTCTCTATCTAACGACAATAATACGTTCATTATCACAAATCCAACACCACTAAACAACACCAAATAACACGGATTATTCTTTTCAGCATAAAATGACCCTAATATCACAACAATTGGACCAATTGATAAACACATCGATGACAACGTGCCTAATACTTTTCCCTTTATATTATCAGGAATCATTTTCTGCATAAGCACTCTTACATTAATATTTACACTTGAAACTGATATTCCTAGAGCAAGTGCAATAACCGAATAAATTCCAAAAATATTTACTTTGATATTTAAAATATTTGGAACTGCAATCAGTATAATAGAAAAAGCTTCAAACATTAATGAAACAATAATTAATCTGTAACGTTTTGATGCTTTTACCAAACTAAATATTGCAGCACCTAACAATGCACCTAAAGATAATACGGTTTCTATCATGCCATATTCTACTTCTGACACTCCCGAATACTTTGTGAGTATGATAGGAAATGATAAATTCGCCGCAATCCCATAAAAAATATTGATAAATATAGCTACGAAATACAAGTCAAACACTACTCTTTTTTTTCTTAAAAACAAAGCAGTCTCATGAAATTCTTCTTTTACTGACTTTTTACGCCCATACACATTTCCGCCATTTGGATATTCCAAATACATTTCAGTAAATGCTGAAATCAAAAAACTTATTCCATTAATTAACATGAATATTTTAAAATCTGTTACAGAATATATTACAGCCCCTATTGTAGGTGCAAGCAACGCAATCAATGATGATATTCCTTCGTTTATCGAACACATTTTATCGAGTTTTTCATCCTTGAACAAACTTTCCAAGGATGCATTCATTGTAACATCAAAAAAGGTGTTAATTGTATTTAATAAAAAGGTTACTATAAATACTATCCATAAATAATTAGAAATGACAGACATTACAAAAAAAGCTAAAAACATTACTGTGCCAGACAAAATATCAGTACATACTAGTATTTTTTTTCTATTATAACGATCTGCTACAATTCCAGATATTGTACTAAACAAAATTCGAGGAAAAGTCTCCAGTACAATTGTAATTGCAAAATTTATAGCTGAACCTGTTGTATATAGTATCACTAATGCAAATACAAAATTATATATTTGTGTTCCAAGAACAGATACAATTCTTCCTAATATAAAAATCCATTTATTATGTGTTGTCATAGTATAAGTATTATTCATCATAAACTCCTCCTTCCCAAAATTTCTATCATATTGTATACTATATATATATATTGTCAACTATTTTCATCATCATTTTTCCAATTTCTCGATAATTATTGACCTCAACAAAAGGAACAATACTTAGAAGCTGTCGCTGTAAATTCAAACAACTCGGGTCTTTGTCACTTTCATAACAACATATTTTCCCTCAACCATTGTATTTAAGCCATTTATGGCTTATTTTTTTGTCAAATTTTTTAATTTTATACGTGCTTGTTTGTGCTTGTTGTGGTATAATTCTTAAGTGAAGTATCACAGATTGAGCAATGAAAAAGAGCAACTGATTTTGAAATGTCAGTTGCTCAAGATGTGATTCTTCATAATTGTACCGAGGCGCGAGAACTTAGCCAGTATATATGGGGATTGTATGAAACACTTATTTAGTGAAAAATACAAAAATAGGAACAATACAAAATAAGCAAATGCTGTTCAAGCTCTTTAGAGCCTATTTCTTGCACGACAAATAAGCCTCCAAAGGAAGCTTTTTAAAAATATGAAATTCGAATGAAATATTAAAGATAAATAAACAGCGCTGGGAAATAGAAGAAAACTTCAGAATTATGAAAACAGATTTTGAAGCAAGACCCGTTTATGTCAGACGAGATGACAGAATTAAAGCTCATTTTTTGACCTGTTACATAAGTTTGCTGGTCTATCGATTATTGGAAAAGAAACTGGACAATAAATATACATGCGAAGAAATACTATCAACAATTCGTGAAATGCAGATGACACTACTATCTGGAAACAGCGGATATGTACCATCATACAAACGAACAGAATTGACCGATTTTCTTCACGAAACCTTTGGTTTTCATACCGACTATGAATTCATAACGAAAGCTACAATGCGAAATATAATAAAAAATACAAAAAATAGCACAAATACCTAAAAATAGCACATATCGCTACGGACAACAAAACAGCCGCAAGCCTTGTAAATACTAGGGTTGCGACTGTTTTTATCTTAACAAAGGGTCAAAGATGGGATATTATTCCATACGTCCGCCGATGTCAACTGTTTAAAGGCTTGGCGCACAGCTTGACAGCAAGTGTCAGGCTTGCGTCTGATCTGCCCACTCTTAGCCTGCGAGTTCCGATTGCCGGATTTCTTCTGTTTCTGTGTCTGTCATCTTATTATTAAGCAGGATAACACCTATGAATAACACCAATATTCCGGAAACTACAAACATAACACCCGTGTCTACATATGCTACAAGAGCGCTGACCACAAACGATGCCACCGGTACTGCAGCAATTCCGATCGCTGTATTTATGCCGGAAATCCGTGCAAGATATTCTTCCTTTATCTGTTTCATGGCAAATACATTCATATATGCACTCATAAGTGCTATCGTGTATCCCATGATAAGACTCAATACTCCGGTAAAAATGTAGACAACTGCCCTATTCATATACAATGGTTTTGCTATTGGAATTATGATATAAAACGCAGCCATACCTACACATCCCATAAACAGTATAAGCTTTCCCTTCAGCATCTGCTGCACCATTGGATATGTAATTGATCCGAGTAACATTCCAACTGTTGCGGTAATTCCAAGTAATGATAACAGTTCTGCCCCGCCACCTAAGATTTCACTTGCGAGCGGTGCCTGAAGACTGTTAAACGGAATAAGGATCACATTCAAAAATACACATACTATCAGGAAAAATAAAATGATCTTCTCCCTTTTTACATATCCAAATCCATCCTTTAAAGTCTCAAAATACTCTTTTTTATCAAATTTCTGTTTTATAAGTCCTTTTTCGTTTGTGTTTATCGTTGATATGATAAGCGCCGATATGATAAACGTAGCCATATCTACATATATTGCTCCTGATGTACCTATGACAGCTATTATTCCTGCTGCCGCCGCTGTTCCGATAAGTTCAGCAACACTAGACAATGTAGATTCAAGTGAAAGTCCATACTCAAAGTATTCTTTCTTTAAGACCTTTGGTGTCAACGCCATATTTGCCGGTCCACGGAATGCCTCTGCCGTAGAAATGATCAACGTAGTAACTATAAGCATCCATGGCTGCAAAAGTGAAAGCAGATATCCGGTCGCAACATATGCCACACAGGCAGCTCGTATAAAATCTGTAGACACCATTATAGCCTTTTTATTTCTTCCCTCAACCCAGGCTCCTGCAAGCGGTGTGATAAAAATTGTAGGCACACGGTTTATTCCAAATATTATCGCAGACCATGCAGCACTTCCAGTCAGTTCGTAAACGATCCACGTGGATGCGATCGCATCAATCGAATCGCCGAATCTATTCACGATTGCGGATATTATGATCTTCATATACTCAAATTGTCTAAATATGTCCTTATATGTAACTTTATTTTCGCTCATGATGTTCCTCCCTGACATTTTCTTTTGTCGAATAAATAATCAAGTCTTGCTCTCTCTTCTATTGACAATCCATCATTTAAAATACCTAAGCACTCATTATTATTCGCTCCAATTTGACATCTTCCAATACAATAATGTAACTCTATACATTGTTTATTATAGTGATTATAAAAGTAAATAGAAGATAAGTAAATGGAAACTTTTTTGTTTCCATTTATGTATACCTTGAAATTATTTTTTTTAAATACTATACTATATTAATCATCAATATTAGGAGGTTCTCTTATGGCAGTAAGAAATGCTGGAAAAATCATACGTGAAGCCCGCTTAAAAGCTGGATTAACACAGGAACAGATGTCAGAGGATATTTGTTCTGTACTTACTCTTTCCAGAATTGAAAATAATAGTGCTGGTGTTAGTCCTTCCTTATTTCAGGCACTTATGTCCCGTGCCGGCGCTCCACGAAATATTTTTCCTGTTTTTCCAAACAGAAAAGATTTCGACTGTTTTTATACATTAAAAAGAGCCCGCCTATATCTTGAATCGTGGCAATTGCAGGAAGCATACGACGAGCTTTTGAAAGTTAAAAATGCTGATTTTTCAAATAATAAGTTCCACTATCAGGAATGGCTATATCTACAAGGATGCCTTCAATCCAGAAGTGGAAGCTGTGAACATCAGCTTATATATGAAATTTTTATATCAGCGCTAAATATTACTAAACCCAATATTGATTTTTCTGATTTGAGCAATGAACTATTTTCAGACATAGAGCTTGAACTACTGATTGAAATATCGAATGAACTCTTGTATTTATCTCAAAGCGATTTATCCTACATAATATGTTCGCAATTAGAATCTTATATTAATAACGCCGAACTAAGTTTTATCGAACGTGATCGTTTACTCAGCCAGAATGCCATCGCAAGGACTAAATATTTACTTTACACCCACGACTATAACAAAGCTCTTGAAACAATTAACGAATATCGTCATCTTATGGTGGCCAATTCCGAAAATGCGCCTTTGCTTGAGCTGAATTTTTGGACAGCCATGAGTTATTACTATTGTGGTAATATCGAAAAAGCCCATCAAATGTTCAATGATACTTTTTACTCTGCACACGCTATTGAAAGCTGTTATGCTACAATATGCTTAAAATTTGTTTCCGAGAATACTTCTATAATTATAGATGACTATATTAAATCTTTGCCATCTATTGATTGTAAAACATTTAAATATGAAAAAATAACTGATTCATTATCTCTTTCAGATGGAACGTATGATTTATTTTCTCCTGACGTCCTCACTTTAGGTCGTCTTATTTATGTGCTCCGAAAAGAGCAAAATATATCCCAGGCTGTTCTATGTCAGGGACTATGCAGTAAGTCCAAATTATCTAAAATTGAAAATGATCAGCTTCAACCTGATATATTTTTAAGTGAAGCATTGCTCCAGAGACTAGGAGTTTCAGAACGTGTTTTCTCATTTTGGGGCAATTCTAACTATAAAATATTATATGAATTAAAATCAAAGATATTAAATTCAAAACTCACATCTTTAAAAGAACAGTTTGCACTTTTAAAACAATTTAAAGAATTATTATCTGAAAATAACAATATACTTCTACAATTTTATTATGCTCTATCATATGATTTTTTAGATGAATCAGAAAGTAGAATAGCAACCCTTCAAAATGCTTTAAACCTTACTCTACCTGATTTTGATATTTTAAACATCAATAATTACCGATTATCTCTTATTGAATTAGGAATAATTGGAAATATTGCTTACGAATATAGAGAAATTTCTCCATCAAAGAGTAATTTATACTTTTCAAAACTCCTAGAATACATGAATCTTTCATCAGTAAATATTTTGTTTCAAAGTTTAGTATATCCAATATTTATATATAAATATGCCCATTCTCTTTATCACCAGAAATATTATCTGCAACTATCTAACCTGTATACTTTTTCTATCGCTCGAATACTAAAAATACATCTTGATAGCCTTGGTTTTTTCACTTTGTTTTTTGTTCAAGCTCTTGGAGAATGTAACGATTATAAAAAAGCTTTTTACTATGGTAAATGTGCAGTTTCAATAGAGCACATATTGGAATTACATTCAAATGCGCTATCCATTGCCTCTACATTAAAATCTGATTTTGATATAGAAATCTGATTTATTGCTATAATTTTAATAACAAGGTCTACTTGAAATAATAAAATCCTCACAAGTTGGCGCTGCATAACTTAGATCATGGCTTACCTTTCCAAAATTGATAAGCATTCCCAACATCAATGACATCGCAACTACTTTTTTTAATGTGTTTTTCAAGTTATTCTTTTTCATTTAATTTTATCTCCTTCGTAAATTTTACGTTAGTTATTGTATCCTTTTACAAAAGCAAAAACCACTACATAAATGGAAACTTTTTTTGTTCCATTTATGTAGTGGTCAAAATTCCAAGCACAAAACCAGCTTTTCCTTTAAGCACCGGCAAAAAATGCGTTTTTTAACATTTGCCCCGTAAAAACTGGCTGAGGAAATTTTTACTTGGAGCCGCTTTCATTACAAATGTCGGTCCGCAATGGAGCTATTGTGTATTTGGCACAATAATGATTATCATAGGAATATTATCTGTAAAATTTCTAAAGAACTGATTATAATATATGTTTTTCCAAAAAGATGTGCTAAAATTAATAATTAGTTGCTATAGCACTATACTAAGGAGATTTTATAATGGATAATTACAGACGAGGACTGGCAGCAGGAATTCCCATTGCTCTGGGATATCTGTCAGTCTCATTTACTTTTGGAATAATGGCAGTATCATATGGTCTGTCATGGTGGCAGGCTTTACTTATTTCAATGACAACAGTCACGTCAGCAGGGCAATTTGCCGGGCTCGGGACAATGATGCATCCCGGACAATATTTTCAAATGCTCATATCTCAGATCACTATTAATATACGATATTCTTTTATGTCAATCTCAGTCGGTCAAAAGGCTGATTCACGTTTTAAAGGGATTTCACGCTGGATACTCGGTTTTATGATGACCGATGAGATTTTTGCCGTGGCAAGCCAGGAGGATGCTGTAAGCCGCAGTTTCTTTGCCGGACTATCGACACTTCCTTACATTGGCTGGGCTTTTGGAACACTGTTTGGTGCTATACTCGGAAGCATCCTCCCGGACAGACTTATGAGTGCACTGAGTCTTGCAATATATGGTATGTTTGTCGCTATCGTTGTACCTGAAATGAAAAAGTCCAGGGCTGTCGTATTTGTTGTGGTGCTGGCACTCGTACTCAGCTGTATGTTTTACTATATCCCGCTGCTCTCAAAGATTTCAAGCGGTATCACTATCACTATAGTTGCTGTTGTGGCTGCAGTTGTCGGTTCGCTGCTGTTCCCGGTTGCAGATGAGGCAAACGAGTAATTGCTGCATACGTTACATTAGATAATCATAGTCAGGAGGCTCTACCAGATGAAAAACAGTGTATTTTTTATATATTTACTTATACTTGCCGGATCTACATACCTGATCCGTGTCATACCTTTTGTTGCGATAAAAGAAAAGATTAACAACAGATTTGTACGGTCTTTTCTATATTATATACCATATGCGGTTTTAACTGCCATGACCATCCCTGCCGTGTTCTATGCCACTAACTGGTGGATTGGTGCCGCTGCCGGACTAGCTGCTGCTGTTATATTTGCCATTAAAGGCAAGGGGCTTACAACAGTCGCTGTTGCTTCATGTGTTGCTGTGTTTGTGGTTGAACTATTTCATTAGAGGTGTTTACAATGACTTTACAACAATTAAAGTATGCAATAATGGTTGCAGAATCCGGAACAATAACTGAAGCAGCGACCAGGCTTTATATATCACAGCCAAGTCTTACAAATGCTATCCATGAACTTGAGAAAGAAATGAATATAACTATTTTTAACCGTACAAACCGCGGTATCGTCCTTTCAAAAGAAGGGGAAGACTTTCTTGGATATGCCAGACAGGTGCTTGAGCAGGCTTCAATTCTTGAAGACCGGTATAAAGGTGCATCAGGTGGGAAAAAACAATTCTGTGTATCAACACAGCACTATTCATTTGCTGTCAATGCTTTTGTTGATCTGATAAAGCAATTCGGACAGGACGAATATGATTTCAGTCTGCGCGAAACACAGACCTATGAAATCATTGAGGACGTTGCGCACATGAAAAGTGAGATCGGCATACTGTTTTTAAATGATTTCAATGAAACCGTAATAAAAAAGCTCCTCAAATCACACGAACTGATCTTTCAGGAGCTTTTTGTTGCCAAACCACATGTTTTTATAAGTGTTGATCATCCTCTTGCCCACAATGACGTGATAACAAATGAGCAGCTTGAAGACTATCCATATTTGTCTTTCGAGCAGGGCGAACACAATTCTTTTTATTTCTCAGAAGAAATATTCTCTGCGACTGAACGGCGCAAAAATATCCGTGTACGCGACAGAGCAACTCTTTTCAACCTGCTCATAGGTTTAAATGGCTACACCGTATGCAGTGGTGTAATTGATAAAGAACTAAACGGCAGCGGTATCATCGCTGTCCCCCTTGCCGATGAAGGTGATATGCGCATTGGCTATATACGTCATCAACGTGGACTGTCAAGCCGACTTGCCTATACATATATTGATGCACTCAGGAAATATATTGAGTGTTAACTGAAGATGTAATTATTTTTTCTCATCAACTCTTCTGAAGCTGTTAAAGTCTGATATAGCTTCTTTAAGACACCATACCACCGTGTCAAATGCACCGGCCTTGTACAGATTTATAAATATCATGCCAATCGGTATAGCAAGTATCATACCGACAACACTGCTTACTTTATAACCTATAAACATAAAAAACAGTGCTGCAAACGGATCAAGTCCAACTGAATCTCCAATGAGCTTAGGCTGGACGAGCTGGTGCACAACAAGTGTCACAATATATAATATGATCATTCCTGCTGCTATATAATAATTGCCTGAAAACAATTTTATTACCGCCCATGGGCAAAGCACCGTACCTGTTCCGAATACCGGAAGCATATCCAGAAATGCTATTCCAAAAGCTATTATCCATGCAAATCTGACATGGAGTAATAAAAGTCCTATAAAAACAATGACATAAATAACACCCATTATTTTAAACTGTGCTTTAAAATATCCACCGACTACTGTAACGAGCTGCTGATATATATGTTCTATTTTCTGTATGAATGCTTTAGGAAGATGATTTTCTATTCCTGTTATCAGCCTGTCCTTATCAGCTACAAAAAAGTATGTTGCCATAAGACCTACTATTACACCGACTAATATGTCCGGAAGACTTTTTGCGACACCACCTATCGCATTTATCGGCGATGAACCTGTACCTGTGAGTGCATTTGCCGCATATTTCTCTACTGTGGCGATCAGCTCACTGAAATCAACATCCTTTGTAAATGGAAGGCGGTCCAGTAACGTCTGTAGCTGGTTCATTGCCTTTGAAAATTCATGTCCTGCATTTGTAGTCATTGTCGGCATATAATTCATAAATGCCACAATACCCTGTCCAAGCAATGTCGCTGCTCCATATATTATAAGCACGATAAATCCTATAACAGCTATAATGGTTATCATTGAGCCCCATTTTCTGTTTATCTTTATATGTTTTTCAAGAAACTTTACTATAGGATTTGCTATCACAGCCAGAATAAGTCCAACTACAAATGGCATAAAATAGGACATCAGCCGTGGCAGGATAAATATTATAAACCATAATATAACAAGTGCCGTAGCAAGATTACATGCGATCTTAAGATATTTTGTTTTTGTATCCATATTTTTCTCCCATTTCAGTTTTTTCAATCATTACATATTCGTTTAATTTAATACTATATCTTATTTCAGATTCAATACTAACACAACTTGTTTATAAAATATATTCTTATTGAATTATTTAAGAGAAAATTAATCGGATTTTCATTACAAACTCAAACTTCTTGCATAAATTTCAGCTATACCCCTGAAAATTCAATATATGACAGTTATTCTGTTATAAAATTTACTTTCTCCTGTCTATGCCGCTGTCACGGTAATAGCGTGCCTTGCTTTCATACATTCTCCTGTCAGCTTCCTTCGCAATATCATATATGTTCTCCCAGTCTTCCTCAAGGCTGCCTACACAGCCATATGAGATCGTCATGGAATCAACGTTTTTTCCTCTCCATTTGGATACACTGCTATCGAACTCATTTTTCATTGAATCAAACTCATCCGGCTTTTGGGCAACTATCACTGCAAACTCATCTCCGCCTATTCTGTATACTTTGCCAAACTCACCAAAGCTTGCCGTCATGCATGCTGCGGCTGCGCAGATCATCTCATCCCCCGCAGCATGTCCATATGTGTCGTTTATGCGCTTTAGGCCGTTTAAATCAAGTGATATATATATCCACTCTTTTTTCAGATCAAGCTTATTGATATCTGTCTCATAGGCATGTCTGTTCAGGCACCTGGTAAGCTCATCAGTATTTGATGTATAAAGCAGCTTTTCTTTCTCATATTTTTCCTTCATAACCTTTGAAAACAAATGCATCATGCAGCACGATGCGAGTACAAGATATATGCCCACTACAAGTATCGCCACTACGCTGCTGGTCATATAAAAGGATCTTTCAATAGTGACAGCCACTATATATTTATCATATCTCCTGATCACACATCCACAGCTCGAACCATTTACACTAACCTGCCTTACTGTAGGCTTGTCACTTTCTTTTATATCTGTTGGAATGCCTAAATCATTAAAGGCTTTTCCTATTTTGTCACAATCTGTGGCTCCGCTGATCCGCCCTGTGTCTGCATCTGCCACATATATTTCCATGCCCTTGTACACAGGCATATCTGAAACCACTGTAGAAATTTTATTCTGCTTCAATTCGTCCAGGAGTCTTTGCGGCTTCAAGCCAACCTGTACCATCATTGTGCCAGCCTCATTCCAGGTAATGGCATACATAATCTCCTTGCCCTCTGATGTATTCGGTGTGACATCCTGACACATCGTAAGGCTCTTATCGGTGAGCATTGGTTTAAAATATGACATCTGAGTCCCCGAATCAAAGCTGTATCCAAAGTATTTTGGCACGCTGCCGCTGGTTATACAACCTGTTTCATCAAACAGATGTATCTCATCTACCGACATCAGCTTTGCTATCTTTTGCAGTTCCTCCACATCATTTTCTACCTGTGGCTTTGCATCTACGATATATGACACTGCTTTTGCCCTGACTATATAATCGTCCTTTAACGATCCTATAAGCTCCTCCTCACTCTGGTCATTTTTATCGAGCACAGTGACAACACGATCAAGAAGCACCTTTGATATCCTATATGCATTTGCGTCATTTACATATTTCAAAATCCCCGCCTCAAGAAGCAGTGCTACTACGATTACTGCAACTGAGACCATTGCAAATCTTCGCTTATTCTTCATATATAAATTATACTAAATTTATGGTGGTTACGCCAGACTTTATGTTGTATATTGTTAGGTTTGAACAGTAACCAGTAACATATCATTAGCAATACTTTGACATTACGCCTCAAATGCCTTATGATGGATAACGTTAGATGTTTATATACCTAATGGAGGCAGATCACATGCAAAATTCCAAAGAAAAAACTCTTTCGCAAAAGGTTGCGGATAGAATTATCAAATATATACTGGATGAAAAGCTGCAGCCTGGTGACAAGCTTCCAAACGAAACCATTATTTGCCAACGGCTAAATGTGGGAAGAAGCTCTCTGCGTGAAGCCATGCGTGCGCTCACTTCACGCAATGTAATCACCATACGTCAAGGCTCCGGTTCATATGTTTCCGCCACTCCCGGTATGATTGATGACCCCCTCGGTCTGACCTTTGTTGAAGATAAACAAAAGATGATTAAAGATCTTATGGAAATCAGATTTTTACTTGAACCCTCCATTGCAGCCATGGCCGCTATCCGTGCAGATGAGACAGATATCAAAAACATACTTACTGCATGTAAAAAAGCCGAAAAGCTTCTTCTTGCAAATAAAAATCATGTTGCAGAGGATATAGCATTTCATACTGCTATTGCCCTAAGCAGCAAGAATATAGTTGTTCCAAAGCTGGTTCCCATCATCAACGGCTCTATTCCTCTGATCTGTGAGTCTACCGAATTCCCCATGCGTGATGAAACCATCGAGACTCATCGTGAAATCGCAGATGCAATCGCAGCCCACGATGCCGTCCGTGCCCACGATGCCATGTATCTGCATCTGGTCTACAACAGGAAGTATATTAAATCCATAAATTAATGACTGTTTTCATTCATTATATTCCTTATATATTTATATTCCCATAGTTGTTTAAAAACGCGCCTTTTTCGCATGGTCTGCCATACAGATATCCCTGCATATAATCTACATGGATTTCTTTCATTGCGCAACCCTCTAACGCACCACAACAAAAAGCCTCACAGCATATCAATAATGCTTGTGGGGCTTTTTTAAAAAGTTTTTCTAAACTCGTATGTACAATTTTTCTATTTCTTTTCCAA
>CAJLRL010000012.1 GCA_905209075.1 uncultured Lachnospiraceae bacterium
ATTACAGAATCATTCCGTCTGCGCCTTCTCATTTTCTTCCCGGATAATCTCCTTTATTCAAGCGTTTAGACTGATTATACCATAAATCTATGAACACTGTAAAGAAAATTGATACAGAGTTTTTCAAAATCGGTTCATCTGCCCCTGGGTAGCCACCTGCCTACAACTTGTATTGCTATTTCCTATCGTTCCGAACAATGCAACCATTGTCCGGCAGCTGTTTCAGGTACCAACAATTCATACGCATATTCATAAATGTCCCTCAAATCCTGTCTTGCTTCAGCGGAATATGCCACATAAAAAATCATATGCCAAAATCTCTTTTCATTTCAGTTTCAATTGCATCTGCTGAGTAAACTCTGCCAGCATTTCTCTCCTCCCCGCAGTAACTTCTTTCACCACAAATCATATTCATTTTTATCGAGGACAGTCCGGTTAACAAATTCCAACCCGAAAGCTTTGCTTTTAGGTTGTCGCGGTACACTCGCGCAAAATAGGGGTACAATGGGGGTACAAATACCATTCTCATTCCCCAAAAGCCTTGATTTTAAGCCACTTCAGACAAAAGTACGGATTCTGCCGTAGCAAACAAATAGTATTTTTATCATTGTTTTGTTTCTCCTTGTTTTGCCCCAGAATCAGTATTATGATTCCAGATATAATTACTATCTGCATCCTTGAGTTTACGAAGAGCAAGTGCCGTCTCGTCATTCATTCCCCATGTATTAAGGGTAACTCCTATATCTGAATGTCCCATAATATATTGTAATATTTTGGGGTTCATACCAGATTTTGCCATATTAGAGCAGAAAGTGTGTCTGCAAACATGAGGTGTAATTCTAGGCATTTGTACTTTGTAAATACTGTTATACTTCTCACGGATATGTTGGAAATACTTTTCCCAATGTAAAGCAACCATAGGCATATCATTCTTATCTAAGAACAAAAAGCCACTATAACCATCTATCATAGGCTCAATCTTTGGATGCTTTCTATTCTGTATAATCCTACGAAAACAATCTGCACCATCTTCTTTCATATGAACATATCTCTCACCCTTTTCGGTCTTGCACAACTGAAAAGTGATGTGATCCGCAAACGCTGGCAGACAATCGAACTTGAAAAGGCTGTTGATAATATTCACCAGAGGCAGCAGCCATAAAAATAAGAGGTCTTTCTTCTATATATAATATAGTAGATTTACCTCTTTTGGGTTTGAACATCCGTTCCCTTTATGCTATACTGTTATTGTGTAATTGAAACGAAAGCAGGATGTGATTTTCCGATTATTAGATGCCCTCTAGTTTACAAAGGAGGGTGATGCCCTATGAACACGCTTGAAGTTTTAACTTTAGTGCTAGTAATTTTTGCGGCTCTGTCTTACATAGACGATCATAATAATAAAAAGAAATAGCATCCTCCGACCAAAGTGAATGCTATTTCTTAATAAATACCATATTACTGAGGGCAAATCGGATATTACATCCGATTCACTTTCTAAGTAGATTATACACTAGGGCATTTGAGAAATCAAGTGCCCTTTTTAATCGTCCTGTGATTCTACTTGTTTCTTTGCGTTCCTGGCCTTTGTTTCTTCTGATTTCTTCTGTGCAGTCTTCTTCTTTTCCTCTGTCATATTTCGCTTTGATTTTCCTTTTTCATCTTTCGGATAATCAATAATATGTTCCTGTTTTTCTAACAGAAATTGAACAAATGGCTTTACATATGATGTAGCAGTTTCAATATCTTTATCTGATATTTCATTGTCTTTCATATATTTTTTATAACCATTTATAATAGAATCTGTATCTTTATCTTTCAAAATCCCTTATCTCCTATTACTTTTTTCGACAAGTATATCAAAGTGTAATTTCTGTTTCAGCCCATTTTGCTTTTAATACGTAATCCTAAAATAATCCAAATATGCTTTATATTTATCCTGTGCTGTCAGACAGGTATCTGTCAGATAGCCTTTTTCGTTGTCCCATTCCTTCAATCCACGATAATAGAACATTTTCAAATTGTCCCCAATGATAAACGGAACGATATTGTATTTTAGGCACTCCTTAAACATAATCAGTCTGCCCACACGACCGTTTCCGTTCTGGAATGGGTGAATCCGCATCATCAGAAACAGTTAATTCAAAATGATTTCGATTTGTTTTTATAAAGCCTTCTTTTTGTAACTTTGATATCTCTGTAGACATTGCTGCACGATCAATACAAAGATAATCTGCTAGCTGCTGCCTATCAAAAGGAATATCAAAGGATAGCGATGATTGTCTGATAGATTCTGCCGACAGATATGATAATAGTTTATCTCTTGTCGTCCGCTTCCCGACATGTGTTATCTTATCGTTCAGGATCAATATCTTATTTGCCAGGACACTGACCAGATTACGGATCAGCTTCTGATGATGCTCACATGCAGTTGGACAAGTAACCAGAAGCCTTTTGACATTTAAGAAAATAATCTCACAATCCTCATCTGCTACCACACTGATATTTAAGACAGCTCTCTGGCTTGCTGCATACGGCTCACCAAAAAAATCTCCAGCGTGACATTTTGAGAGAATATTCCGATGTCCCCAGATGTCTTCTTTAATAATAAGGACACAACCAGATACCACAAGTCCCATTACTTCAGTACTATCACCTGCTCTGAAAATATATGAATCCCGTTCTTTAGAAATTACCGTTGCATTCAGACAATGCAGTATTGATAATATTTCATCATCTGTAAGGCCTTTAAAAAATGGACTGTTTCTTAAAATAGATAAATATTTTTCCAAAATTGTTCCTCCCTGTTGGAAATCAAACATACAAGTTGTATTTATAATACTATAATTCTAGCATAAACAAAAGTTAAATACTATTGACGGAGGTTAAAAATGATAAGAAAGATCATAAAAATTGATAAAGAAAAATGTAACGGCTGCGGTGCCTGTGCATCTGCCTGCCACGAAGGTGCCATTGATATCATTAACGGAAAAGCAGAATTGGTGAGAGAACATTTCTGTGACGGACTAGGCGATTGTCTCCCTGAATGTCCTACCGGAGCCATCACATTTGAAGAAAGAGAAGCACCTGCATATGATGAAGAAGCTGTGAAAGAAGCACAGAAGAAAATTGTCGCCAAAAACCAGACAATGACCTCTCACTCCGGCTGTCCTGGATCTAAAATCATGCAGATCAGACGAGCAGAAACTCCTGAGCCTGTAAATGCCTCTTCAACCGCAGATTCGGTATCAAAGCTTCAGAACTGGCCTGTACAGATCAAACTGGCTCCTGTTAATGCACCATATTTTAACGACTCAAAGCTTTTAATCGCAGCCGATTGTACTGCTTACGCTTATGCAAGCTTTCATCAGGATTTTATTCGAAACAAGGTAACTTTGATTGGTTGCCCTAAATTAGATCAGGTGGATTATAGTGAAAAACTGACTGCTATTATTCAAAATAACAACATTCAAAGTGTGACTATTGTCCGAATGGAAGTCCCTTGCTGCGGCGGTCTGGAGATGGCAGCCAAAAAAGCTCTTCAAAATAGTGGTAAATTCATACCATGGCAGGTTGTAACAATAAGCATTGATGGAAAAATCATGGAGTAAAATAGTTACTATCCTTTTAAAATTTCTGCCCACATTTTGGACAATACTCAAAATTTTCATCTGTTTCATATCCACAATTATTACAATGTTTTGTGCTGTGATATGTTCCTTCATTAACCCTCATAAGATGCTGTGGCAATATCTTAACCTGCCCGCCATGTGCTATGGCTCTTCCTATTCCCGGATCAAGCTCATATAACGTGCCACAGCAGCTTGTCCGGACATAATAACGCTTGTTCCACTTAAAACAAGGAATAAAAAATAGCGATAAAACCATATACGTCATAAAGACCTCATATCTTCCATATCTGCCACAGACATCGCATATTTCAGTCTGCACAAAATCAAAATTTTTCCTTCCATCTGTTATGCCCATCATAAAAAACATAATCTTTCCACCACCTGATCTATTCTAACATCCCACTGTTTATAAGTACATCTGCGATAAAGACTTTTATCACACCATCAAAATTGATTCTTATTTTTCCTTCATCAAATGAATCAACCACACCAGCCCCGAATTTTTTATGTACCACATTCATGCCTGATTCAAAATTTCTATGCACTTCATCAACAGTCACTCCATGATTCTTTTGCTGTAAATTTTTGCCTATAGCATTGTATCTACCTGGCACAGCATTCCCATAGTCAACTTTATGTCTTGCTCTTTCCATTATTTTTTTGTCAATGTCTGGTACTTTTGCTATTTTCTTAGGTTTTATTTCTCTTCCAAAGAACTCATCCACAAATCCTGACGGCGCATCTGTTGTAAAAACTGACAGATTATTTTTTGCTCTCGTAACTGCAACATAAAACAGGCGGCGCGCTTCCTCATACTCTTCTAATTCCTCTTTTGAAACTTTTTTTGGATCTGTCGGTATCTTTTCAGGAAGTATTCCGTCAAAGGCATCTATAATATAGACATTATCATATTCAAGACCTTTACTCGCATGTATCGTTGATAAAATAAATGGACAGTCATAATCAGTCTCTTTATTTTTAATTATATCTTTTAATTCGTCAAGTCTTTCAAGAAGCCTTCCTGCAGATGGTTCCCTTTTACCTATCGCTTTAAGTATGTCTATTTTACTGTTACTGATACCACTTCTTTGAAGATAATCGTCATATCCCATAAAATGTACTATTCTGTTTAACGCCTTATCTGCCGGCTCTCTTAACATATGCATAAGATGAGTCTTTATTGCTTTGATTTTTCCTATGACATAGCTGCCCAGTTCATTGTATTTAAGGGCAGCGTCAAACACGGATATGTCCTCGTCATCACTTATCCGGGCAATTTCTATTGCATCCTGTTTTTTTATATACATGGATAGTTTGTAATATATTTTCAGAAAAATATCAGTATCTTTGGGATTAAGAGCAAAATTTATTATATTAGTTATGTCCACCACTACCCTGTGTGAAAAAAATGTAAGCTCTGCATTTCTCATCCTGTATGGTACATTATTTCTCTCAAGCAGATCTATAAGAGGAAGTGCGCATTCGTTATCTCTATACAAAACAGCAGTCTGATCCCGGCATTCTTCTGCCAGCTTCAAAAGATATGTGTACTGGGCCATTCTTGAATTAAGATCTATCTGCCTTACTTTTCCTTTACAACTGTTTCCAGCAGTCATATGTTTTGCATGACGCATTGTATTCTTTTGGATAAATTGATCTGCTGCCGTTACAATATCTGCATTTGATCTAAAATTTTCCTCCATCAAAAGCACTTTTGCATCTGGATAATTTTTTTCAAATGACAGCAATGCCTTTGGATAAGCCGCCCGAAAACCATATATACTCTGGTCTTCATCCCCGACCATAAAAATATTCTGTGCTTTATCCGTAAGCAGCGCTATTATGGCATGCTGGATTTTTGATGTGTCCTGCGCTTCGTCAACACATATATAAGGATACATCTGACGGAAATGCTGTAAAAGGTTTTTGTCCTTCCTAAGAAGCATATATGCATAAACCATCTGGTCATCATAGTCCATAAGTTTATGTTCCTTAAGCCGGTTAGTATATTCTTTAAATATGGTAGAAATCTTAATATCGTTTTCTTCATCGAGTTTCTGTATCTGTCCATCATCAAGCATCATGTTTTTGATGTATGTTATGAGCGTACGGACTGTTTTCAGATCACTCTCTGTCGGATATTCATGCTCACTTTTCTGGTAGATCTCTGAAAGCATGATAGTAGTCATCTTTTCATCTTTAATGAGTTCAAAGGGTGTTCTTCCTATACATTTTCCGTAGTACTGGATTATCTTTGCACATATACCATTTATTGTACGAAACTCCAGCTTTTCAGCCATTTCTTCCCCAAAATAAGAAGTAAACCATCTCGACATATCCTTTGTTGCGGCAATCGTATATGTAACCGTCAGTATCTTAGACGGATCTATGCCCTTGCAAAAGATCATATATCCAAGCCTTGTGACAAGCACTGTCGTCTTACCGGAGCCCGGTACAGCAAGTAAAAGCGTCGGACCATCCACCGCCATTACCGCTTTCTTCTGCTGTTCGTTTAATTTAAAACCCAGTATATTTTCAAATTCGTTCCACTGCATCTGTATATATTCCAATCATAATTATCTGTTCAAACTTCAAGAATATCTATAACTTTCTCTATTTTTACTGTGGTCTTATCATCAAATACAATAAGCCCATTATATTCATCTATTTTTTTAATGTTTCCTGTTATTGTTTCATATGAACCACCCGATTTTTTTCCATCAGGTTTAAAAAAAATCATCTGCACCTTAGCAGTTTTATTATCCGCTAAAGCCATACGTATCAGCTGTAGTTTTTCATCCAGCTCCTGCTTTTTATCTGCATCAGGTTCCACGAATTCATCCGTGATACGAGCTGTTTCTTTTATCGCAGCTTCATGCCCGGTAAGTGCAGCAAACGGCGAAAACTGTGCTGCCCTGTCCTCAGATGACATATGTGGATGTTTAGTCGAAACATGATGTGGCAGATCTATTATATCTGAATATTTTTTCCATGACTCATCTTTTTTAAACATATTATGCCCTGTGCCCACCAATCTGATCATTTCTCTGGATAGCAGTTGCCCCTTCTTCGAGATTCATTCCTTTTAACATGGCATTTTTGCCATACCGCTTCTTTACAGAAAGCATTGCCTCCTGAAGCTTCCGCTCTTTTTTTATTTTTTCATCCATAGCAGATTTTTTCTCATCAGCCATAGTATAATCTGTGAAAAGCTCCATCTGCTCATATCCCTCATTTTCTTTTGCTTTATCCTCATCCATAACTTTGTTTGCCGTTATGTTAATTCTACGGATAAGCAGTTTGGGATCAACGATCCTATCATAGAGCTGCATGACAGCTTCCGTTATAAGTATAGTCGATGATGTCTTCTTTTCTAAATTTGCTGTTCCATGTGCATGCTTTGGAATCCGCCTCCCATAGCGGTCTATTGAAATCTCCCCTTTATATTCTCTTGATCTATTGTCAAGATTTTCGATATCATAGCCTATGGTGAGCACAAGCTGGTCTGTAACAAGGCGCTTATCCACAAGATCTAAAACCAGAAGATCTGTCATCTCACGCACTACAAGCTTTGCATGTTCAAAATCATATGGACAGTGCAGTACCTGACCTGATCCAATACTATTGCTTTGTGGCTTATAAGCTTTTATATGTTCCATTGTAACCGGCTCATATCCCCACGCATGATCTATTAAAAGCTCAGCATTTATCCCGAACATTTTGTATAGGAAATCTTCATTATAGTAATCATTTTGCTTTCCCAGCGAACATCTGGCTATATCACCCATTGTGTATAGTCCGGCTGCCTCCAGCTTTTTGGCATATCCTCTTCCCACACGCCAGAAATCGGTAAGTGGTCTGTGATCCCATAAGTATTTTCTGTAACTGTATTCATCAAGCTTTGCTATACGCACACCACGATCATCAGGCGCTGCATGCTTAGCCATTATATCCATTGCAACCTTGCAAAGGTAAAGATTTGTGCCTATCCCTGCCGTTGCAGTTATCCCGGTCTGCTCGTATACGTCACATATCATTTTCGAGGCAAGCTCTTCCGGCATCATTTTATAAATTTTAAGATAATGCGTGACATCCATAAACACTTCGTCAATGGAATATACATGTATATCCTCAGGTGCTACATATTTAAGATAGATCTCATATATCTTTGTGCTGTATTTCATGTACAAAGCCATTTGCGGAGGCGCCGTTATAAATCCAAGCTTTAAGCTGTCATTTGATTTCAGTTCATCTGCAAAAACGGACTCTCCTGTAAATTTCCGGTTCTTCGCTTTTGAACGCCGCCATCTGTTTACATCATCTACACGCTTCATAACCTCAAACAGCCTTGCCCTTCCTGGAATACCGTAGGCCTTTAGTGATGGCGATACTGCAAGACATATTGTTTTTTGTGTCCTTGAAGCATCTGCCACAACAAGATTTGTATTAAGCGGATCGAGATTCCTTTCCTGACACTCGACAGAGGCATAGAACGATTTTAAATCTATGGCAATATATACGTTTGACTGAGATCCTGACATTCTATGCCCCGCCTCCTTTTAATAATATGACTATTTGTTACTTTAAATCAAAGACCATCCCGGATCAATCGATCTTTATCCTGTACAAACATGCTCCGTGGGCATTAATATTTCCACCGGCTTTATCGCATGATCTGTGATCCCATAATTCCAGTATTTCCGATATGGGATTATTTATAACTCCCTCGCCAGTGCTTCCGTTTATTATATCGATAATCTCATATACTTTTTCATCAGGAATTTCTATTTTTCTTTCGCAGTCACTGAGATTAAAAAGTGCGATATAGTAAACTCCTGCTCTTTCATCCCTTGAAGCCCATATAACCTCATCTGAATCACGTTTTATCTGTCTTGCACCATCAGAATGCCCTGTCAGATGTAAAATATCCTCGTTTGTGATAAGTTCTTTTGTCTTGTCATCGAGCAGTGTAAGCTCACATCCAAGCATAAGAGGTGAGCGAAATATGCACCAGAGTGACATAAGTGTCCGCTGCTCATCATATGTAAGATTACATGTCCATTCATGGCCGAATCCCTTTCCGAGATGTCCGAACGGGATCATGTCGCAATCCGGATAACAGCCCGTCCCTACATGCTCCTGCCAGATTTCACACCTGTTGAACATATTTAAAATGTCTTCCCATTTATCCCACAGATCATCTGTTATACGCCACATATTAGCGTACTTTTCATATATCCATGCTTTTTCAGGCAAAGCCGGTCCCGGAGACAGACTAAGTACTATCGATCTTCCTGTTTTCTGGATCGCATTTTGAAGCATTATGATTTCCTGTTCCGCAGTATCTGCGTCATATCTGCATATATCATCACATTTGATAAGATCAACGCCCCATGATGCATATAATTCCATAATAGAATCATAATAAAGCTGTGCCTGCGGTTTTTTCACATCAAGTCCATACATATCAGGATTCCACGGACAGATTGAATATGCATTTGCTATATCAGATGCACTTTTGTCTGTTCCTTTGATTGCTGTTCCCATATGGGCTGCATTTCTTGGAATTCCTCTCATAATGTGTATTCCAAACTTAAGGCCAAGACCATGTATATAATCGGCTAATGGTTTAAATCCCCTGCCATCTGCTGCTGATGGAAATCTGTGAACACACGGCATGAGCCTCGAGTAACCATCCATCTCAACTTTGCCAAAAGGAATATACTGATATTCATCTCTCCTGCTGCCTGCACCTTCTGCATACCACTCGATATCAACAACCACATATTCATAGCCGTATTTTTTGAGATTTTCAGCCATATAGTCAGCATTTGCCTTTATATCCGCTTCAGTAACAGTAGTATCATAGTAATCATAACTGTTCCACCCCATAGGCGGTGTTTTTGCAAAATAGTTTTTGTTCATATAAAAATCCTCCCACAACTGTATAGAACAATTGTACGAGGATTCTCCAGAATTTTCAACCCTATATTTTATATATCTTCAATAGATCTGAGCCCTGCTGTAGATGTGACCGGAAGGGAGAAAACGATCGTGCCTGCCTTACTCGTAACACCGGCCTTTTCCATTATGGAATTCATTATACTGTTTTTTTGTTCACTCCTTGCAACTATCAGTATAACTTCTTTTTCAGATACAAGAGAAACTCCCAGAAACTGCTCGGCTCTTTTCATTCCAACACCCTTTCCATGAAGCACTGTCCCACCTGCTGCTCCTCCATCCTGCGCCGCTTTCATGACCTGCGTGTTGTATCCGTAATTTGCTATCGCTATTATAAGTTCATATTTTGTATCTTTCAATACTGATTCCTCCTCCCTTTCAAATTGCTGCCCTTCGATCATAAATCCAAGCTCTTTTTTACCACCGACGCTGCTCATTGGAATTATGAACACGATTCCTTTTCCCGGGATATCAATCTGCAGTTCACTCAGAAGTCCGTTTTTTATAATATTCCAGCTTTCAGTTGTGACAACTGCTGCATGTATTCCTTTTTCATCATCCTCAAGTCCCAGATAATCCAGCACACTGCTTGAAGCTGTTCCCCTTCCAAGCGAGATGTTTCCAGTCTTGATTTCATTTTTTTTATAATAGCTGACAAACTCAGGCATATTTTTTCTACTGCATATTGTCATCATAATATAAAGTCCACTCATATTTTCCCCTATAACTCTATAATCATATCATCATCAATATCGGCATAAATATCCGCAACTGTAAATACTTCCGGCTCTGTTTTGTCCGTATTTTCATTTTTATTGCGCACTGTGTATATTACGCCAAGTATCTGTATTGTAATAAGAGGTGTCATCGCAACCATCGCAACCACTCCGAATGCGTCTGTCACCACGTCTCCACCGAGTGCTATGCATGCTCCCTGTGCCAGCGGAAGAAGAAATGTTGCCGTCATAGGTCCTGATGCAACACCACCTGAATCAAATGCTATCGCTGTGAATATTTTTGGAACAAACCTCGTCAGTATAAGTGCTATCACATACCCAGGTATCAAAAGATACAAAATAGATATCTGGCATAAAACTCTTAACATCGAAAGACCGACTGAAACTGCCACACCGACCGAAAGGCTTATCTGCATTGACTTTCCGGAAATATCCCCATCCGTAAGCTCCTCTACCTGTTTCATAAGTACATACACTGCCGGTTCTGCTTTTACTATAAAATATCCTATTATCATTCCTATCGGGATTATTATCCATTTATACGGAAGTGATGCCAGCACTGTTCCCAGATAATTTCCTGCTGGTATAAATCCAACATTTGCTCCTGTAAGGAAAAATACTAATCCAACATATGTATAAACGAGTCCTATACATATTTTTATATGAAGTTTCTTGTTTAGTTTTAAAGATATTAACTGGAATATTTCAAAAAATATAAATATAGGCATAAGCGATAATGCTATTTCCTTAAAATATCTGGGAAATCTTTGTAAGAAAACCTTACCAAGTTCTACAGAATCACTTACTTCATAGATTATGTCTTCAGCAAAGCTGCTGTCTGTGCTATATAACATTCCCAATATGAGAACTGCGATTATCGGTCCTATCGAGCATAGTGCCACCAGTCCGAAGCTATCGTTTTCGGCGTGTTTGTCGTTTCTGATAGCTGATATTCCGACTCCGAGTGCCATTATAAACGGAACCGTCATCGGTCCTGTTGTAACTCCTCCAGAATCAAATGCCACTGCCAGAAAATTTTTCGGCACAAATAACGCCAGTATAACTATTATCGTATAAAAAATGAACAATATAGGTGCAAGTGCAATTCCAAACAAAATCCTAAGAAGTGCCGCCACTAGAAATACTCCGACACCAAGTGCTACCGACATTATAAGCACAAGGTTTGGCACGGACGATACCTGTTCTGCAAGCACCTGCAGATCCGGCTCCGAAATCGTAATTATTACTCCGAGGATAAATCCTACAATTACAATAACCCACAATTTTTTCGTTCTAAGCAGACTTCCTCCTACTCTCTCACCCATCGGTGTCATTGATAGTTCTGCTCCCATCGTAAAGAATATCATTCCTCCAATGACCAGAATCCCACCGAGAAGAAACTGTGCAAGTATGCCTGTCGGAATAGGGGCAATTGTGAATGCAAGCAACAGCACAATGAGCATTATCGGCAGCACCGACCAGACCGCTTCATGTGCCTTTTCCTTTGTTTTCTCCCTTAAACTGTGTTTCATACAAATCCCTCCTTTTTTAAGTCCGGGGTTTGTGTGAAATTATACCATATTTTCATGCTATTTCAAAACTATTTGCGCAATTTTATATATTTTTATGATAATAAAGTGAAATTGTCTGAAATATCAGTGTAAATAATAAATAATAAATTTTCTATTTGTAACTTTATTTTTATACATCCATTTAATATTTTAGTCTTTATAATTATTTTTTCATTTACTGTTAGTTATGAAAAACTGCAAAGTTTCCAAAAAAGCACAAAAAAACTGCTATATATCAAACTTACTTTGATATATAGCAGCGAATGACCTTACATGCCATAAACTATATCATTTAAATCCATAAGCATAAAATTATAATTACCACAATATCTGCCACTGGTCACTTAGTAAAACTTCTCTTAATATCATGGTACAAAATATGTAAATCCGTTTTCATCTGTGTATGTTCCACCCGATGCAAAAGGTGCTTCTTCACCGTAATCGGCTATTCCTCCCATTCCGTCAGCCCATGCTGTTTTTCCGTCTACATCATATACCTTGCACCATTGATGTGTCCATGCATTTGGATTCACATGCTCCCATTTGTATCCCATACAGTCAAGTACAAGACCAAGTGCCCTTGTTGATCCCGAACATGTATATACACCTTTACACAGTACTCCATAAGCTGATCTGTAATCAGGATCATCATTTGTGTAGTAACTGTTTCCACTATAATATGCCACTATCTTTGCCGCATTTCTGATTCTTTCAAGGTCTGTATCGCCATCTACATTGTCAGCGATAAATTTTGCCATTTTATATGCCTGCGCCTCTTTTTCGCTGTCTGTGATCGTAGGTGCAGCTCCAAATCTTACAATTCCGTCTCTGACTGTAAAGAAGCTTCCGTTGTACAGACACTCACCATTGTAGCTCCAGTTCACCTGTCCCCTGTTTACATAAAACCAGTTTGAGCCATATTTAACCAGAGTTCTATCAACCCAGTTTATGCCACCCTCTTCTATAAACCACCATACTCCATTGTATTTAAACAGCGTTCTTGCATCAAAATCTACTTTTCCACCACGTACATAGCACCATACTCCCTGATAATTGCAGAGTGTTGTTGCCGAAAAATTTATCCTGCCATTTTCTATATACCAGTATTGACCGCCATATTCACAAAGACCATATGCATTCCAGTTTACTTTTCCACCGCTGACAAAATACCATGTGCTGCCATATTTGACTACTGTGCTGCTATTCCAGTCTATTTTTCCGCCTGATACAAACCACCATGTTCCATTATATTTAACTAATGTCCTTGCTGAAAAATCTACCTTTCCGCCATGTACATAAAACCAGTTTCCGTTATACTTGACAAGTGTTGCTGCTCCAAAATCTACTTTTCCACCGTGAACATACCACCAGCTTCCATTATATTTGACAAGTGTTGCTGCTCCAAAATCTACTTTTCCACCATGAACATACCACCAGTTTCCATTATATTTGACAAGTGTTGTTGCTCCAAAATCTACTTTTCCACCGTGAACATACCACCAGCTTCCATTATATTTGCACAATGTCGCTGCCGTAAAATTAATTTTTCCGTTTTCTACATACCACCAGCTTCCGTTATATTTAACAAGTGTTGTAGTGTCTGATGCTATTTCTCCATTTCTGTAATAGTTCCATCCATCTTCTTCGTGATACAGTCCGTTTTTCTGCGTCTCATCTGCTGCTGCTTTTCTTATGCCCGTGCACATAACTATAGCAGACAAGCTAAGTACCGCAAACATTACCATCATAAATTTTCTAAACATTGATTTTTCCATGTGATACCTGCCACTCAAAATGTGTTCAAATATACTCAAGCACATCGAGAAATTAAAGTCCTTGCGGATACTTCTTACTGCTTCGATGTGTATGCTTTGGCGATTGTAAACAATACGCTACTCACAAGTTCGTGTACACTCCACAGTCGTAAATTCCTGCGATAGCCCGCAGTACATACTTACGTTTGCGTTTATTATGCAACTTCGTAAGTTAAAGCATCTCTTAGATTAAGAGCAGCATTGAAATCCCTATCATTAACATAGCCACAATTACAACGATATATTCTATCTGAAAGTCTCAAATCTTTCTTAATAGCACCACAGCAGTGACATAATTTAGATGACGGATAAAATCTGTCTACGACTCTTAATTCAATACCATTTTCATCACACTTCGCTTTAAGCTTGGTTCTAAATTCATAGAACTTTTGCGATACAACGGCTTTTGAAAGATGTCTGTTCTTCATCATTCCTGATACATTCAAATCTTCAATAGTTATATAAGATGGTTTGGTTTTCACTATCTCGGCTATTGATTTATTGATATAATCAGTACGGATATTATCTATTTTATGATGAAGTCTTTGTACTTTGAGCTTTTGCTTTTGTATATTCTTTTGAGTGGACTCTCCTTTCTTTAAGTTCTCATATTTTCGTGAGAGACATCTTTGTTCTCTACGCAGTTTCTTTTCCAATTTTTTAATTCTTGCTGACTTATTGATATTTTTATAAGTTTTACCATTAGAAACAATCGCCAAGTCTTTTAAACCCAAGTCAATTCCTATACCACCATTACTATTATTAGTAATCTTAACGTCGGGAATTTCTATAAGAACTGACACATAGTATCTGTCTGCTTTGACGGATATTGTACCGCTTTTGATTTTCCATCCGTCTTTAGTTGTTGGTATATAACCTTTTTCTTTAATGCGTACCCAACCTAAAGTGGGTATGTTCAATCTATGTCTCTCACATCTACAGTCTTTAGTATTGTTCTTTACGAAATACATTTTTACATCAGATTTACCTTTCTTTTTGAAATTAGGAAAAGCACTTTGATGTTTAAAAAATCTTGTAAATGCAGTACATCCATCTTCAATAGATTTTTTTACAGCTTTTGAATATGCTTCTTTAATCCATATTTTATCAGGATTATTAGGAATATACTCATTATTAAGCCATACGCTGAAACTCTTGCCAGTCATAAACTTTTCACCATTATCGTGTAAAGTTTTGTTGTGACCGAGATAGAAGTTGTAGACGTACCTACAAGTGCCAATAGTCTTGTTAATCTTGATTTTTTGCTCGACCGTCGGATTTATTTCCGTCTTGAAGCTCTTTAGCAATTTCCTCATCCCTTTCTATTTGTTTTTTATACTTACGAAGTCCATACAACCTGCAAGAGAACACATGAAGTATAGAAACAATATCCTGTACGAGTTCTTCCTGTGGTGATAGTTCTTCGTTATTCACTACCACAATACTTGTATTAAACTTCATACAGAATTTTTCAAACCAATCGTAACCAAATCTGATAAATCTGTCTTTATGAGTTACTATTATGGTTTTTATTTTCTGTTCCATTACTTCATTTAATAATTCATTCCACTTTTTACGATTGTAATTAAGACCACTTCCATAATCCTCAATACACTGGTCTATAATAATACCTTTAGCGTTACAAAACTGTCGCAAAAATGCAACTTGATTCTGTAAATCATCCTTTTGATTTCTTGTAGACACTCTGGCATAAATAACTACCTGACGTTTATCATTTTCAATATTTATGCCTTTGAATTGAAGGTACTGGTCATAAGTATAATAACGCCTATTAGTTGGAGTTCGATTTGCCTTTAAAGTTCCTTCTCTGTCCCAGCGTTGCAATGTCTTAACAGACACACCTAACAATTCCGCAAAATCTTTTGGCTTATAATTTGTGATATTTGATGTATTCATAATAATTTACTCCTTTGAGTATATTTAAACACATTTAATCACATTTGACAATATATTCAATTACTTATTCTTCCTCCTCAAACCCTTCTCCCAGGAATACTATTCGGTAATATGTCTCTATTGCCTCAAGCAGTTCTCTCTTCTGGCTCTGGTATTGTTTTATCTTAAGAACACTTCCTATTTCGTCGTAAAAAAAATCATTTTCTTTACATGATGTACGGAAATCCAGACTTCCGTCCTCATCAAATACAAGCTCAAGGATTCCTCCAACATCCTCCGTGTACATAACACACATAATTTTGAGTTCATCTTTTATAGACTGTGGAAGTCCCTTAAAGTTATCGCTCAAATAAAACTTCTTCTGATATGCGTTTGATACGCAAAGTACTACTTCTTTAGACATATCCGTATATTCCTCTCACTGATACTTCCCCACTCGATACCAGTTTTCTTGATTCCCATGTATCGACTATAAGTTCTCCTGTTTTTGTAATCCCCATTGCTGTTCCCTCAAATGGTTCCTTCGGATCAAGTACTTTAACCTGTCTTTTCATATTTACAAGCATGGCATCATACTCATTCACAAGCGCAGAAAGATCTTCTGTTTCCAAAAATATTGAATAGTATTTCTCAAAATATTCCATTATCTTCTCTATTATTTCTGCCCTGCGGTATTTTTTTCCGCCACTTAATAAACGGAGTGAACTTGCTGTAGCACTTATCTCCTCCGGAAAACTGCTATTATTCACGTTTATTCCTATTCCAATAACAATATTGTTTATATAGTCAAATTGTGCACTCATCTCTGTCAGTATTCCGCACACTTTTCTGCCATCAATAACAATATCATTTGGCCACTTGATTTTGGCATCTTTGCCGGTAATATCAGCTAAAGCCTTTGCCACCGCAAGCGCACTTACAAGTGTAAGCATAGATGCATTATTGGGGTTTATGTCCGGTTTTAGCATAAGCGTCATAAAAATCCCACAGCCTGACGGAGATTCCCAATTTCTGCCTCTCCGTCCTTTACCTGCAATCTGCTTATCCGCTACCACAAGTGTTCCACTTGGATATCCCTTTTCAGCCAGTTCCTGTGCCTTTGTATTTGTCGAATCAATACTGTCAAAATATAATATTTCACATCCGACCCATTTTGGTTTCCAGATACTTTTTAGTTCAGCTGCATCCATTACATCAGGCGCTGATACAATGTGATATCCCTTATTCTGTTGTGCCTCTATATTATATCCTGCTTCTTTTAACTGCTTCATGACCTTCCATATCGCAGTACGTGACACTCCGAATTTATTACAAAGTTCCTGCCCTGATATGTATCCATCAGTCTCACGAAGCATCTTTAAGATTTCTTCTTTCATCCTTTATGCACCTTGTTTCCCTTAGTCAGCAAGCGTAGCCCTCATAATTGCTTTTATTGAATGCATGCGGTTCTCAGCCTCATCAAATACTACAGAACGTGATCCTTCAAATACCTCATCCGTAACTTCAAGTTCGCTTAATCCGAATTTCTCATAAACCTGTTTCCCAATTGTTGTTTTAAGATCATGGAATGCCGGTAAACAATGCATAAAGATAGCGCTTTCCTTTGCATTCTCAAATGCCTTTGCATTAACCTGATATGGCTTTAAGTCGTTAATCCTCTCTGCCCATACTTCTTCCGGTTCACCCATAGAAACCCACACATCAGTGTATATAACATCAGCATCTTTTGTTGCCTCCGCAACATCTTCTGTAAGTGTTATTGATGCACCTGTTTCCTGTGCTGTTTTTCTGCAATAATCCACCAGTTCATCGTTTGGAAAATATTTTTTATTTGTGCATGCAACAAAATCCATTCCAAGCTTTGCACATGTAACCATGAGAGAATTTCCCATATTATAACGAGCATCACCCATGTATACAAATTTTACGCCCTTTAATTTTCCGAGATGTTCTCTTATTGTAAGCATATCAGCGATCATCTGTGTCGGATGAAATTCATTTGTAAGTCCATTCCATACCGGCACTCCCGCATATTCTGCAAGTTCCTCAACTATTTCCTGTCCATATCCACGATACTCGATTCCATCAAACATCCTTCCAAGAACTCTTGCTGTATCCGCAATGCTCTCTTTCTTACCAATCTGTGAACCACTTGGGTCAAGATATGTAACATGCATTCCAAGATCATGCGCTGCTACTTCGAAAGAGCATCTTGTTCTGGTACTTGTCTTCTCAAAAATAAGTGCAATATTTTTTCCTGTAAGGTCATCGTGTCTGATTCCCTTTTTCTTTTTTTCTTTAAGCTCCTGAGATAAGTCTATAAGATAAGTGATCTCATCAGGTGTATAATCCATAAGTTTTAAAAAGTTTCGTCCCTTTAACTGCATTGCTCTTTCCTCCTTATATACAATGAAGTAATTTTACTCCATTTTCATATCTGTTGCAAGAATTCTGTGAAAAAGTATGCATAGATAAAAATACCGACCTTCAATCACAGAATTTTATCTGTTTTGAAGATCGGTATCTTTTATACTATATTATTTTAATCGAAAACCATGTTTCCTATTACAAGTCCTGTTTTTCCAGATCCTACATCATTAAATGATAATGCTCCGCCTGTATTATCTGATCCGTTTAATGCTTCCTGTGCTGCTGCATAAGAAGTCGAACTTATATGACCAGCTAATTTTCTGGCAAGTTTTCCTGATGAAGCTGGTCCAAACTGTCCTCTCTGGTAAATGACACCATGTAATGAATCCGGGTATGAACCACTATTTAATCTGTTTATTATAACTGCTCCGACTGCAAGCTGACAATCATATGATTCTCCACCAGCCTCACATTCTATGATTGCGGCAAGAAGTGTAAGATCATCAGCATCCGCATCAACTGCTTCATTCTGTGACGAACTTGATGAGCTTTCATCGGACGAACCAGATGATTCATCGGATGAAGCTTTCGCAGATGATTTTTCTGCCTCTTTCTTTGCTTCTTCTTCCGCTTTAGCCTTGGCTTCCGCCTCAGCCTTTTCTGCTGCAATCTTCGCCTGTTCTTCTTCTATTGTCATTCCGACACCGGTATTTAATGATAATGTTACAAAATCAGAACTTACAAATCGTGTAGATGAATCACATACTACTGCAACCCATCCATCGGTAGTTTCTGCCGAACTGTCTACCGGCAGCTTTGTTCCGGCTTCGACAGCTTTTATAACTTTACTGTCCTCGCTTTGTTCTTCTCTGATTCTTAATCCATCAGTATTAACTGATGCCATATAACCGCATGTCTGCTGTGCATATGCAAGTGCATCATTTCCTGTCACACAATATGCTGTCTTTACATATCCATTTACATTTCCGGACGTAATCTGCGTCCATTCTCCGTTTGTACCTGTAATCTCAGCTGCATCGCCCTTATATAATTTTCCAACTATCTCAGAATCCTCATTTGCATCAGCTCTGACGTTTAATGATTCCTCAACATTAGGCATGATTTTATTCTGCCATTCCTGCTGTTCAGGTGTAAGTTCCTGCTGCACCGGCTCCTGTGCTGTATTCTCTACACTATCAGCTGCAGCTGTTTCCTGAATTGCATTTTCTTGTGCTGCATCATTTGCTGTATCGTTTACAGAAGGTTCCTGATCTGATCCTGAAGATGAAGTAACTATTACTTCCTCATCTTTTTCTACGGATAGAGATGCAGTTCTTATAAGATTGCTCTCATATCCATGTAAAACTGCTGTAACACCGGCGTATCCATCATACCCTAAACTAGTGTTTGCTAGCACCTTATCCACTGACACATTTGCAGTGCTTCCGCTGTTAGTAACCGCGGTGATCGCCATAACACCACAAAGTCCGCAGACTGCGATGCTCTCGATCACTTTTTTGTTTAGCATCTTTAATTCCTCCATACTGTGTAATATATGCATAAAAGCAATTTTTATTACACTTCTGTTGCATTTGTTACGATTTTGTTACAGTCATATACTATCACAATGCAATACTTTTGTCAAATTTGTAACATCTATGGGAAAATTTCTTTCAGTACAGACGAAATCAAAGTACTGTCTTTTTCCTGTTTTTCCTGATACATCTTGTCATCTTCAGCTGCCACAACTTCCTCTATATATCCTTCCACCTGTTTTTCAATATTCCTGATTTCCAGATAAATTTTCTTTGTCCTTCTCATTAGTATTATCATTATGCCCGACATTATTATTTCTGTCAGCACAAATGCTGTTATTAGTGCAATATGTACTATTTCCATCTTTGATAATTTATCCTCCTTCATATTAATTATACCCATATAGGATATGTTTTGAATATGTATTCGACCGCAAGTTTCGACATTTAATTTGTCTTGACATTTGTTTTTTGGAGTATAATATATTGGAGTATAGTATTTAGAAATTTAAGTTTCGAGAAAGGATATCTACTATGAAAAAGATAATTATGACTGGTGGAGGTACCGCCGGCCACGTAACTCCTAACATCGCACTTATGCCAGCCCTCAAAGAAGCCGGTTATGAAATCGAATACATAGGTTCCATAAACGGAATGGAGAAGGGACTTATAGAAGCACAAAATATTCCATACCATGGTATATCATCAGGTAAACTCCGCCGGTATTTCGACTGGAAAAATTTTTCAGACCCATTCAGAGTTTTAAAAGGTTATGGTCAGGCCATAAGCTTAATGAAAAAACTTAAACCTGATGTTGTATTTTCAAAAGGCGGATTTGTATCTGTTCCGGTTGTTCTCGCAGCCAGACACTGCCACATTCCTGCTATAATACACGAATCAGATATCACCCCCGGACTTGCGAACAAAATAGCTATCAAAGGCGCAAAAAAAGTTTGCTGCAATTTTCCTGAAACCATGAAATATCTGCCTCCGGAAAAAGCCGTTCTTACAGGTTCTCCTATAAGACAGGAGCTTTTCAAAGGTAACCCACAAAATGCACTTCATTTATGCAATTTTCCGGATCATTCCAAACCGGTTCTTCTGATAATAGGCGGAAGCCTCGGCTCTAGAATCGTAAACGAAGCAGTCCGCAAAATATTGCCTGAGTTATTAAAAGAATTTTATGTCATACATCTATGTGGAAAAGGAAATTTAGATAATTCATTAACAGGACTTTTAGGTTATGCTCAGTTTGAGTATGCAAATGAAGAACTTACAGATATGTTCGCACTTGCAGACATTGCAATTTCAAGAGCCGGTGCCAACTCAATATGTGAACTGCTGGCTTTACATAAGCCAAATATACTGATTCCATTATCCGCAGCTGCAAGCCGTGGTGATCAGGTCTTGAATGCTAATTCATTTAAAAAACAGGGATTTTCATATGTGATCGAAGAAGAAAATCTTACTGACCAGACTCTACTAACTGCTGTAAAAGAAGTTTACTCAAATAAGGATAAATATATTAAAAATATGTCAGAAAGCGGACAGATGGACTCTATTTCCACAATTATCAGTTTGATAAAAGAACAGTCAAAATAGCTGCATCCACTGATCTGTTTTCAATTTAAACAGCCCCTTATAGTATATTAGTATCTTTTTCAATAAACTACTATACTATAAGGGGATCGTATTAATCATTATATTTCATCTGTCCGCAGATCTGTTTCATCTGTTCATCTGTAAATTCCTTATGCTTCCACTCAATAACATTCTCATTATCATCCGATTTATATCTAGGTATAAGATGCATATGAAAATGGAAAACAGTCTGTCCTGCAACCTCCCCATTATTTTGAACAATATTGTATCCATCGCATCCTAACATATCTTTTTCGTGTACTATGATCTTTTTAGCAAGCTTTGCTGCCTTAGCCAGTACCTCATCATCTATTTCATACACGTTTGCATAATGCTGTTTTGGCAGAATGAGTGCATGTCCTTTAGATGCCGGACTTGCGTCAAGTATTACATTAAAATCATCATCCTCATAAATAGAATTTGTTGGAATATCTCCGTTTGCAAGTTTACAAAAAATACAATTTTCGTCTTTCATTATATCCACCTCGTTGTTTTATTTTAAAATGGAAACAGCTGATCTAACATCCTTAAAGTTTTAAAATTGCCTTTAGCAGTCATCTCACCTGTCATAAATGCCCTTTGGAAAGTCATTCTTCCATCTATTACTGATTCCATTACATCCTGACTTAACTTCACATATACATCTATCGGTTCCTCATTTCCATAATGGATTATGAGGTCATCCTGATCAACTCTTATATAAAGTGGCTTCTTTACCCCCTCTATCATAAATGAGTAGCTTGCTGAAAAATCTTCTGCAGGAATAAAATGTGATTCCATCTCTTTTACATAAGGTGTATCATCATTATCTGACTGTGTTCCAAGCATATCTTTGAACATGGTAGCCAGTTCTTCTATATCTTCTTTTTGTTTTTTAACATATGTATCATCCGATACATATTTTGACAGCTGTTCGCTTTCCTGTGGTGTAAGATTCATCTGTTTAGTCCTTAGTACACTCTGTTTTACAGCCTGATTACTTGTCGGCAGAGTTTTAATTTTCTGAGAAATTGTACGATAGAGATTCTCTGCTTTTTTTTCTATTATCAGACCATACTCATTATTTTCTTTAAAATTCTCAATATCCTCTACATAACCGCAAAGCCCATCACACGGCAATCCACCTAAAATTTCCCATGCGTTTGCCAGAGTTGTCTCTGCCTCCCGCTCACCATATGTAGTCGACATAACTATTGCCTGCATATAGGTTTCACTTATTTTTTCTTTATCTCCATACAACCAGCAGGCATCAAGAAACTGCTGCATATATCCACCTATTCCAAGCCATTCTACTGTTGTCGCAAGAATTATTCCATCTGCATCTTTTATGGTCTGTGGTAATGTTGCTATTTCATTTTTTCGCTCGTATATATTATATCTCTCGACTTTTACACGAAGTTCTCTTAGTACATCTTCCATTTTCGAAATGACATATAAAGTCGGATCATCTAAAAGGCCTCGCCCTCCATAATATATATTTATCTTCATTCTTATTTTCTCCCATTTATATTGCTGACTTAATTATATCGCTTTTTTCTGTAATACACAATTGAAATGACAAATCCTGCTGCCAATCCGCCTACATGCCCGAAATTGTCAACGCCATTTGTTGAAAATCCATATGCAAGCATAAGTATTATCATAAAGATCATGCCTTTTTTTGTCAGATCTTTGTACTGGCCTTTATTTGCGATAACGATCCACACTAAAGCACCTATAAGACCAAAAATAGCCCCTGACGCTCCTGCTGCAACTGCATAATCATCTGTTTTTATCATACCTGCAAATGAAAGTACACTGCCTGCAATACCACTTAACAGATAAAGTACCGTAAATGCAATATGTCCCATAGCATCCTCGACTATCACACCTGCTGCTCCAAGTAAAACCATATTATTTAGCAAATGTAAAAATCCAAAATGTACAAACATAGATGTAAAAAAACGCCAGATCTGCATATGCTCTAATATATCAGGCGGATACATTCCACCATGTGATATCATAAAAGAAGCATCTTCTGTATCACCTATAAATTCTAATAATATGAAGACTAATGTATTTATGACAATAAGCGCTATTGTCATATACGGTTTCTTTTTGTACATAATCATTTCCTCACACATTATCTATGTGAGTATTATAATTTTTTATTGAAGCTTTTGCAACTTAAACAAATCTGTATTTTACATCTGCAAATCTTACAATATCATTTATCTTAAGCTGTTTTTTCTGCTTGTATGGAAGTATTTCATCATTTACAAATGTTCCGTTTGTGGAATTGAGGTCTTCAAGATAAAATTCCTTGTTTTCTTTATTTATTATAGCATGAAAGTGGCTTATCGTATCTTTGTTGATCACTTCATCAGCATCATTTCCCTGCCCTATTTTTATAGACTCGCCTTTTATTATAATATTAGGTCTGTTTTCCATTCCTTCATACAACAGCATTCCCTGAGGATGTTCCCGATAATCACTAAGACATACTGTTGGATGAAACTCCTCAATCCTATCTTCCCTGTCTGTTGGCTTTATTATAATCGGCTCATCCGCTAATTTTTCTTTCTTTTTCTTCTTTTTCAGATTAAATTTAAATGTAATTTCCTTCCCAACAATTTTCTCTATTATTGAAAATAATTTATCCTGTAATTTTGCCTTTATTTCGTTAGTCTGACTAGTATTTTCTGCTTCATCAACTTGATCTATATTTATTGAAGTAACCACATCTTCTATCTGTTTTTCTGGTTTCTTTTCTGCTCTTGCCTGGACTATTGCATTTCTTATGTCTGCAATGCTGTAATTTCCATTTAATGTTTTTTCATATATTCCGTATGCGATATGTACAGCTTCCGGATCACTATGATCCAGCTTTGTCAACATATATTCCATAAGATTTTGAAATGTGGAATGAGTCATTCCTTCTTCGACCGGATATCCTGTAAAATATATCTGTTCTTCCTGTGTTGATATATAAATCAATTCTGGTGAAAACATTAGGCATTTTGTATCTACAAGATTATTTTCCACGGCTTCAATACGGCTGCATATACTCACTATTAATTTCTCTAAAAAATCAATCTTTATATCATTGTATTGACATAAGTTATCAAGCGACTGCATTCCTGAAATATTATACCAATACTGGACTGCATTGTTTATATAACATTTTTCCATTTTAAGCATGCCGTCTATACTATTTTTCAATAGTATTTTCTCATCCAGCTGCTTTACATTCTCCCCTTTTAATATCATAAAACTGCCAGTCATTTTTCGCTCATATATAATTTCACTACAATTCATCTAATACCTCCTTCACATCCTGATATTTATAAAAATCATCTACAAGCCACCAACCCGTTACTTCCTTCTGCTCATTCTCGTCTTTAATCTCCTCATATAGGAGAAGGCTCATATTCATTACAATTGTCATCATAAAAATAAAAATAGGAATTATTATTGCTCCCTCAATGGTAAAGCTGCCTCTCAGCCACATATAAAATACACTCCTTTAACCAATCCATATCCTATTAATAAAAATGGCGAAAATGCCATTTCAAAATTCTTTTTCTTTTTAAATACCGTCATAAGTATTATTGCAGCGATGGATGACAACAAAAACGATGATAATACTATTGACAAAATATCATCTATATCTATATAAAGCCCCATTATCAATATGATCATACCATCTCCATATCCTATCTGCTGTTTTGTAATCATGGATACTATAAGCAAAATCATTCCCGGCAGCATAGCTATAATTCTTTTTTCTATATCAAACTCCCCTACAGTAAAATTAGAAATAATTCCAGCTGCTGCCAGTATTATCAGCATATAAACAGGTATTTTTTTTCTTTTTATATCAAAAACACATATTACTCCCAATATGATGATCAAACAAATATGAACTATTTTATACATCTACTCACCCTTGCATTTTGCACACTTTCTCATTCCTTTAACGTCAGATAATCTGGATACATGTATTATTCTTTTTAAATCCGGACATTTTAAACTTGCATGGTACTCTATTCCGTAATCTGTTATGTATACATTCTTCAAAGAAATTTCTTCCGCAGCACAAGAACATGCGCTGTATTTTCTCCCACTCTTATTCCTCAGGCTCCCTACACCCGTTCTGCTTACTGATCTTATACTCAAGTCCAGATATGGACATTTTTTTGACGTATGATATACAGATCCATACTCTGTATAGTAGACATATGGATCCGGATCACTTTCATCTACTACTTTTCCGGTCCATTTATGACTCAGGCTGTGCTGCTCTACCGTAATTCCATCTATTGTCCAAAAATTAATTGGCAATTTAATTTTATATCTTGCGCTTATATTTATGCTATCTTCAGATAATTCGGTTTCTAGAATTGACACTCCTGCGCATCCGCCTCTTACATAATCCTTTATCACATCAGAGTCTTTTAGCTGACTGAGTAATAATGCTTTTGCTGTTGCAAGAGATACTGTGTCTGAATCATTTACGCAGCATGAAAGTGCTGTCATCCTGCTTGAATAATATAATGCCTCTTTTACCACAGTCTCAATCTGCATTACCCGGAAGAAAAATAACAGACTGACCATAAATCCTGCAAATAAAGGAAATATAACTGCCGCTTCCAGTGTATATGATCCTTTAAAGTGGGTGCATGCTGGCATCCTTTTGTAAATATATCCGATAAAAATATGAAGTTTTCTAAGTATATGTTTTGGGAGAGTATACTTTTTAAATGTATTATATTTTTTTGAACAAAAAGACACCAACATACACCCACTTTCTATTAATAATATGCATATCCTGTCTGCTCATTAAGTTCAAACCTGCCAGGTTTACTGTATATCATGGATACAAAGCTTAAAAATATAGTATTATATGAATATTTCATATCTAAATTCAGACTACAGATTGAATTATCCATTCTATACTCACTATATCCTGAGTTTCCTCTTACTGTTGCCTCCTGTAAATCCATTGCACGATAAAGCTCCTGACTTTTAGACTGGAACATAAGGAGCCCTCCTATGTAGCCTTTATAATCCAGTCCAATATCACTGCTCTTTGCTTTTGCTCTTCCGGAAAGAAGAGAACTAATACCTGCAAGTCCGGATGTCCATGTTTCATCACTTTTTATTATTGGTATTTTTTCACCATCCATCAAAGTTCTTAGATCAAGCACACTTTCACAATAAGCCCATCCCGCAAGCAATCCGTATTTTACGGCTTCTACAATAGCCGGATTAACAGTAAATCCAGCCATTGTGGCTGCCGCTGCTAATGCCTCCGACTGCTTAGCCGGACTTGTCATCAGATATGCAAAATTAGCCGCACATCTTATAAGCAGAATTCTTGTAATCGTTCCTTTTAAATTTTCGCTGTCGTCATCTTTACCACATATCATATACTCAAGCTCATATTTCATAGAATGGCTGTCTTTTACATCTGTATAACTTGACATATATGCCAGAAAATACTGATTCAGCAATATATCGTCATACCAGCTTCCATCTTCACCGGCTGTATATGTTCCGCAGTTTCTGGTTCTTTCAGATACACAATTTGTACAATCCAATGTATTAGATGATATCTTTTCATCCTCAAGCACAAGTGATAATATTCCTTTTGTTTTTGTCTCAGACACCGATACAAGAGGATTATCCTCATCCAATTCTATAGATTTCTCCTTTTTATCTGAGGACTCGTCACTTATACTCTTTGACGGACTACACCTGGCGAGAGAAACACTTTTGGCATACTCCGTTCCACTTTTGTCTGCTGATGCGCTTGTATCATCTTTTATTATGTCTATCGCATCATCTACACTTTCTTCTTCATATTCGCTTTCTTTTTCTATATTATACATTGCACTATAGTCACTATATAATTTTTTCGCCGCCTCATACGCAATATTGTTTTTCATATATGAGACAATCTGCTTTTGGAATGCTGCACCATCTGCATCAGTCAAAAGCGTATAGTCCGGTATGCTTATCTCATCCAGATTAAGTCTGAGCATACTTGTACTATCTGACAACAGCGAACCTTCTGTTATCTCAAAATTGCTTTTATTCTGTGCTTTTATATAATCCTCTATCTGATCCAGATTAAACTCTCCCGGATTTCCAGCATCATATGCTAAAATCCTGTATTCATCCCAAAGCGGAACACAGTATTGTGCAAATATGGACTCTATTCCTGATTCTGAGTCCATCTCAGCTATTTTTGCCATTTCTATATTCCTCCCCGCCTCGAGAAGTGTAAATACAAATTGTGATATGAGCATAATCATCAAAGATGCAAAGACTGTTATACTCCCTTTCACACAGAACCTGCCTTAGAGTGTATTGTCTTGAATATGTTATTTACTAATGTAGTCAGTTGTGTTTTAAAAATAAGCACAAGACTTATCAAAACTACTATTATAAGTATCATTTCTACAACTCCCGCTGCATTTTCATCCTTTAAAAAATTATTAAATTTAAACATAATTTCTCCTTTCTACCCTTTAAAACTAAGTACTGCCGGTGCTATTATTATTGCCATAACCACAATCATCATTAGCATTAATGGAACAAGCATTTTTGTGCTTGCTTCCTCACCCAGCTTTTTTGCCAATAGCTTTCTTTCTTTAAAAGCATCATCTGATTCCTTCTCCAGCATTGTACATATACCCTTATTTCCTTTTACAAGACTTTGAAGTAATATCCTTATGAACCTCTGATAACAGCCAAGATCAACTCTTTGCAAAAATCTTTGATATGCTTTTCTTCCACTTTCCCCATCAGATATTTCTCTTGCCGTTATTATCATTTCATCGTATGCCGGTTTTATTCCGCACTGCTTTTTCTGCCTCTTCATAGAGTAACTAGCGGTAATTTTATTCCATGCCTGCTCGATTGTCATCCCCGCGCCAATTAAAATAGCCATTTTACTGACAATTTCAGGATAATCCAGCTGCATACTTACTTTTCTCTTTTCAATATCTTTCTTTTTTCTCTCCTTTTCCGTTAAATATATAAGTATGATCATAACAATTTCCAGAATACTGATTTTATAAACATACCCTGTTTTTTTCTCTTTCCATGTAACATCAATACCATCAACCTGCTTTGGCAATTCGAGTTCAGTTTTTCCCTGAGTATTTAAACTTTTTTCTATTTCGTTGTCGATATCCTGTATCAGTTTTTCACTGTTGCTTAAATTTTGTTTATAAACCACAAAGTCAAAACTATATTCTCTTTCGTATTCATGGCATGTTAAACGTACTGTTGCCTCTATCATGCTTCCCGTATCGCTCACCTGGTCTTGCTGTATAACCCCTTCTGTATTAACAATACTGTAATCGCTAAGAGTCCATTCTGCCTCAACAATCCCTTCTACATAGCTTTCCTTCATATGCAGATTTTGAGTTACATGATCTATTTCCTCTCCTTTTGAGCAAAATGTATTATCTATTTCCTCTCTTGCCTCGTCTATATATTTATCAGCCTGCTCTTTTGTCGGAAGTTCCTCTTTTACATCAATACTATACTTATAATCTTTTTTCAGTCCCTTTGCATTCAGTATAAGATCTACCTGCTGACTTCCTTCACCAACTTTATTTCTCCTGATGTTATTTCCATCCAGACTTCCCTCAGAGCTATCCATATAAAATGCCATAGCAAGAAGAAAAATAAATAAAAAAGCAATCTCTACAATTTTCTTTTTCATTTTTCCCCCTGTCATATTTTAATATCAAGCATTCTTTCTGCAATGAAAACTGCCGCAGCATAAATTGCAAGACATATCGACATAAATACTGTTCCAAACATATTTCCATACAACGCAGACAGATAATCATAAGATGCAAGCTTTAAATAGAACAATATAAAAATAGGTATAACATCCATTGCTTTTTGTTCAAGCTTCTTTGCCGATACGGCTACCTGGATTTCTCTTTTGGTTTCAAATTTATCCCACATCCTATATGTTGTATTTTCTATTATTTCAACAAATTTTCCGCCGCTTCTTTTTGCAAAAGAAAAAATATCTGAAAAATTCTGAATATCATCAACGCCTGTTCTTAGTGCAAATTCTTCAAGCGTCTTTTCTATTGGCTGATTAATAGAAATCTGTCTGTTCATTTCCTTTAGTTCTAGGTACATATTTGATCTTTCACCATACAAGAGAGCAATTTCTTTTTCTGCTTCAATCCATGAGTTTTCAAGAGAATATCCTGCCAAAAGATTAGAACTTATGTTTTTCAACATATCCATAAATTCCATGGTAAGTTTTTCTTTTCTTTCTACTATGATTTTTGTTTTTTCCCTCCTATATATAAGCCAGATTACTATTGGGAAAAATAGCATAGACCATACACTGTCAAAAAACAGATATGATACCAGCCCCGTTATAATAAAGCTTTCCAAACTTACTTTTAACCAATCTGACAGATTCAATTTGTAATCATCATAATTCATTCCTCATTTCTCCCACCAGTCCGGCTGCAATCAGCTTGTCTGTATTGTGTAATTTTCCTATTTTTTTAAGTTCTCCTGTTACCTTATTAGACTTCACATACTCGTCCTTACTTTCTGTTTCTTTAAATTTAAATATTGAATTAAGCATAATCTCACCATCCTTTATTCCATTAATTTCTGCAATTTCCAATACCTTCCTTGATTTGTCCCTCATCCTGCCAAGCTGCACAATTATATCTATTCCTGACGCAATTTGCTGCCTTATTGCCAAAAGTGGAAGCTCCTGCCCCATGATAACCATTGTTTCTATCCTGGATAGAATATCTCTGCATGAATTTGCATGACCTGTTGACAAACTACCATCGTGTCCTGTATTCATTGCAGACAGCATATCCAAAGCCTCTGCACCTCTACACTCTCCCACGATTATTCTGTCCGGTCTCATACGCAATGCAGTTTTTATAAGATCCCGTATTGTTATTGGCTCCACTCCCTGCGTATTTGAATTTCTGGTTTCCAGCCGCACAATATTATCCGCACCCTGTAACTGTAACTCAGCAGAATCTTCAATTGTAATTATTCTCTCGTCGCTTGAAATATATTGCGATAATGCATTTAGAAATGTTGTTTTTCCTGATCCGGTTCCACCAGAAATAAAAATACTATATCTTGCTTTTACCAAAGTTTCTAAAAATTGAGCAGCTTCTACGGATAATGAACCAATCCCTATAAGTTTATCCATATCCATAGGGCTCTCGGGAAACTTTCTTATAGATATTGCAGAGCCACCGATTGAAATTGGTTTTAGAACTATATTAACTCTTGATCCATCACTTAGTCTTGTGTCTACTATTGGCGATGATTGATTAACTACCCTGTTATGCCTTCCTACAATCTGCTGGATCACATCCTCCATTTTTTCTTCTGACGAAAAATGCCCTTCAAATCTCTGTATGCGTCCCTTTTTCTCGTAAAAAATATTATCCGGTCCATTTACCATTATCTCAGATATTTCCGGATCATCAACCAGCTCTTGTAAAACATCAAGCTTTCTTAAAGAATAAAATATGGCTTTCTCAAGACCAGCCCGCTCCTTAAATGTGATCGAATTACCTTTTACTTCTCTTGAAACAATTTCGGCTATAAGATCATATATCTCGTCATCATCTAATTCTTTTGAAAAATCCATTTCAGACAAAACAAGATCCTTTATATGTAATCCTAACTCATCCAGCACATGAAACTCCTTTTACCAGACTCCTTATTATGTCCCCAAACTCATTCCATTTCCATTGTTCGGCAAGTCTTTCACATGTATTTACAGTTGAAGTAACTATAGGCGGCTCTATAATGCGGATACGCTCAAGAACTTCTTTGTATCCTCTTGTCATTAGTTCTTCTGTGAACTCATACTCTCTCCACTGTCCAATTCCTCCTTTTCTTTGAACCACAAAAATCTCTGCACACCTGTTCAATATGTCGAAAAAACCTTTAAATCTTGCCCCCATACTGATTATTACTACATCATACTGTAACTCCTGACACACTATCTGCATTAAATTGTTGCATATTACGGTATCTATGTCACATAGACATTCTGTATTTGATATTGGATAAACATAATCTACTTTTTCCAAATGCGTAATACATGCATTTATCCGGTTTGCAGAAAAACGCCCTGATTCTGCCATGGTTAGTATTTCTTCAAGATTATGTCCATCCTGTGACTCTAAAACCTTTGATAATCCGCTATTTTCCTGAAAATCTATGACAAGGACCTTTGCCTCCTCTCCCATTATCGACCCAAGTGTCATGGCAAATGGAAGCTGATACTGATTATCAGCCAGCGAATATATTCCTATAACGCGGGTCGAACCATTAATAGATCCTTCATTGTGCAGATTTTTTACTTCGCTGCCAACATGTTTTAATATTTCATCTACGATTTTGTTTATCTCCTGATATTTCTCCACATAAAATACCCCCTCCTCTGTCTGTAACGGAGTCTCATCCACTAATTGAACCAGTGGAATATCTTCTCTGTTCCAACAATCTGTTTCCTCTGCCAGCGCTACATCTATTGTTCCACCGGCTGCCTGAAGCAGTTGTTCCATATCTGTGTAAATATAGATTTCAATTTGATCTTTGTAATGATTCATGAAATAACATGTGAATCTCTGTCTATATTCATCTTCCTCCAGATAAATTCCAAGCTTTACTTTTTTCATTCTTCTCCTTTCTCAAAGTATACTTAATACATCCACTGACAGTACCCCAATATATACTGCCAGTGAAAAGCATATTTTTTCACATTCAGAATCGTATTCTAAAAAATTTCCACAAAATAATTTTCTAAAATACACAAGTCCATTTACTATTCCCAGACCCAATTTTCCTTGTCGGATCAGTCTTGCAAATGACCATATTGCTGCAAATATAAATGCGAAAACAATGCTGTAAATACAATACTTTAAATTTGTAAAACCACTTACTACGGAAAATAATTTGATATCTGCGGCCCCCAATATTCCCGCAAGATATAAAAGATATAAAACGATAACCGGAATTATGATATCTGGCAAAAACCAGATTATTTGTTCTGATTCACCCCCCAATAGGCGAAACGATAATGAACCCCCTAAGCCTGTAAGGATCAGCCGGTTACTGACCTTCATACAGTCAAAATCCTGAATAACTGCTGCTATGAGTAGCAAATACAGTATCAGGTGAGATGCTATATACATAACATCCAAATACCCATCACCTCTTTCTTGTGAATCGAATTATATCAGCCTGATTTTTATCTGTCTAGTACTTTTATATAAATAAACCTTTTTTGTGAATTCTCAACAAATTTTGACATGCCTGTATGTCGCTGACCTGCTCTGACCCCTTGTTTTTACTGTATTTATACATGTCAAAAGCTTTTTTCCAAAAAGTGTGAATAGAAGAGATTTTTTTGATTATACTTGTTAGTAAAGAATATTTGGAGGAATTTATGAAGATATTTAAACACATTCCTAAAGATAATTATGACTATTTAAATCTGCAAGACGATATAAAAAAAACTGGCGATGAACTGCAGATCGTTTACAATAATCTGCAAAATGTAGTTGAACCTGATCTTATAGACTATTACATTTATCAGGCAAAAGCGGTATCTATGCGCTATAAATTCCTGCTTAACTGTGCAAAAAAATTAGAGGATTCTTATGCAAAGAATCCCCTATGAGTATCGTCTATACAATTTTCATTAAGCTGGGTCCGTCCATATGTAATTCCCGCATAAACCTTCTGGGTATTTTCCATGATGGGCCCTGATGTGTCCTGCTCTGCTGCTATCTTAAAACTTCCACGAAGCTTCTTCATGATCGTATCTGCCTCAGCTATTTTTTCAACAGTTTTCTCATATATAGCTTTTGATAGCTGCTTTTTGCAATATGAATACAATGAAAACAGCTGATCTGTGATCGGGTACTTAAAATCAAGTGCTCCTATCAGCTCATCAAGCCCTGCCTGCGCATTTTCTATACCCTTCTTAAATGCCTGGTCGTCACCCATTTCCAAAGCCTTTTTTGCATCATCTGAATATGCAAAATATATATCATACATTACAAGGATCAGTCCTCCTCTGTTACACTGGCTGAGTCTCCTTGTCAAATCCTGTTTTAACTCATTATCCATGCTCTACCTTCTGCTATTTTGATAAAAGTGACAGCACCTGCTGTGGCAGATCATTTGCCTGTGAAAGAACCGAAATACCTGCCTGATCCAGAATATTCTGTGATGCATACTCTGTCATTTCTGTTGCCATATCAGCATCTACCAGATTTGAATAAGCGCTTGTCATATTTTCTTCTGTCTCTCCTAAACTGTTTGTTGCATATTCAAGCCTGTTTTCGAATGAACCCATCCTTGAACGGACTGATGACACATATGCTATGGCATCATCAAGGGTGCTGATCGCTCTGTCTGCGCCATCTGCTACTGTAACATCAACTGTATCCAGATATAATGTTTCTGATGAAACTTCAGGTATTCTCACCGCCATCTCCTGATACTGATTAGAGCCTATCTGAATAGTCATACTTCCGATCTCGGTAACGTCCATCTGCAGGTCTTTAGATCCTGCTGTCGTATCTATCTGGTCGCTTAGAAGGAAATCCATAGAAAATCCGCCATTCCCGACTACATAAACTCTGTTTCCATCAGTTCTTATTCGTGTATCATCCAGATTATTTCCTGCCTTTACAACAGCATCTTTTCCAGACACATCCGCAACAGCATTTCCTTTTGCATCAACTTTGTATCCTGCCTGCGGAGTTTTATTTCCGTCCGCATCAACAGTATAGCTGTTTCCTGCAAGTGCACTCATACTTCCTGTAAGTTCAATATTTACGCCATATGATGAACCATATGACTCCGAAACAAATGTAATCTCCCCTGTTACTGCATCTTCCTGCATCTGTGTTCCTGCAAGATTTGCTGCATTCTGAAGCGCCTGCAAATACTCATCCTGAGACATTTCCGGTGTGACTTTAACACTCACTCCGTTTATACTTATAGAGCCTTCTGTAAGAGGCTTAACATTAGAATTAATAGAGGCTGCAGCCTTTTGCGCTGTGCTCTCAACTGTAATATCATATTTTTTGGCATCAACATGATCTGATAAATTGATTCTTGTTATACTGTCATTTGATAATTTTGCATTTCCTGCCGCATCAACTTCTCTTGTATAAACTCTTGAATCACTTGAACCATCAAGAAGTACTTTTGTGTTATATTCTGTCGCACCTGAGATCCTGTCTACTTCCTCTGTAAGCTTTTCTATTTCATCCTGTGCTGCCTGTTTGTCACTATCTGCATTTGTACCATTGGCAGCCTGAACTGAAAGCTCCCTTATTCTCTGTAAAATGCTAGATACCTCATTTAATGCTCCATCTGCAATTTCTATGGTATTCTTTGCATCTGCCGCATTTGACTGAGCCTTGTCCAATGCATCGATCTGGGCCTTCATCTTGTTTGAAATAGCCATTCCTGCCGGATTGTCCTCTGCTGAATTTATTTTATATCCACTGGAAAGTCTGAGCATAGTTGACTTTAACTTATTTTCTGTACGGAGCAGCTGGTTATTGGCTATAACAGCACTCATATTTCTGTTTATCTTCATTTATTTTCCTCCAAAATATTTATATACCTTTTGCTTCCGTGCAAATCCTACGACATTCCCTGTCATTTATCTGATTAATATATCGTCATTTTCGAATATTTCTTAATATTTTAGAAAAGATATTTATATGGCTTATTGTATTTCTCTAAATACCCATTTGCATTTAGAGAAAAATCGTATTATAATAGGCACACTAGAACATTATAGGAGGAAACAAATATGGCAAGAGTTACAAAAGATACCATGATCGGTGATCTTCTGCAGATCGATCAGAACGTAGCACCATTGCTTTTAAATATCGGCATGCACTGCCTTGGATGCCCATCTTCACAGATGGAGACAATTGCTGAGGCAGCTATGGTTCATGGTATTGATCCAGATGATCTTGTTGTTGAAATCAACACATTCCTTGATTCTGACCTTGGTTAATAAGTAAATGCATATTTACTTCGCAAAAAGGGCGGCTGCATTGCAGTCGCCCTTTTTCATTAAACAGAACTCTTATAACTTGCCTATTGTCTGAATTGCTTCTTTTCCAACTATCAGTCTGCCATGCTCCCCGAAAAAAGCAGCGGCAGCATCTGTATAATTTTTCTGGTATGCATATTCTGATATAATATTACATATCTTGTTAAATTCTACAGGTGAATGCGCACTTTTATGAATTAACAGATAATACTTATTTCTCTGTAAATCCTTGTAAAGGTCATTTTCTCCGTTGTAATATCCATCCAGAACCTGTGAAACTCTGCACATATCATCAAAACTTGTAAACTCAAATATTTTTGTGATATCTTTTGGTTCTTCCCGGACTTTTCCATCTTCATTATCATCTGTTTTTTCTTTCCTGATTTTTTCGAAAAGATCTAAAATATCATCAGCACCTTTTATCGAAGCCTGTTCAGAGACATCTGCTGCTGTGGTGTATTCCTCATCTGTCTCAGAAAACTTCGAAAAACGAGTATCAAGTTCTTCCGGATACTCAACCTTAGTAATAACTAATATGACCGACTCCGATGATAATGGTATAGCCTCAACCATAAGTGGTATATCATTTGCCTCAAATCCAAATTCATAATTCGCCTGCTGGATCATATCTTTAAATAAATTTCTGGCTTTTTCTGAGCCATATGCAAGTTCACTGAGTTTTATCTGTCTATCCGCCAGATCCTCTCTTGTAAGAGTACAGCGGATCTGATTATCATTTACTTTTTCAATTTTCATATTGATCACATCCTTACTCTGAAAATATCCGTGTAAACCAATGAATATCCGCTATAGAGGGGGGTTCCTCTATAGTTACAAACTATTATAATAAAACGTTTTGGTGTTGTAAAGCCAGCTGTCTATAAAAAAATTATAAAAAAGTACTTGCAATTATCTTTTTGCTGTGTTATAAATTTAGGCATGAGATGCGCTGACCCAATAAGCGTATGAATATTAATCATCAAATTTTGTTTGACCGGTATGAGGTTATTAAATCTCTTGGCACAGGAAGTTTTAGTCAGGTATATCTGGTCAGACACTTATCTTTGGAACAGGAACGTGCTTTAAAGATTCTCCCTAAGGAATCTGGTCTTTCCTCATCCGAACTACTGGAAGCAAAACTTTTGAGGTCTTTCGACCATCCAGCTATCCCCAAAATATTTGATATTGAACAGGATGAATCAAATTTTTATTTAGTGGAAGAATATATAGATGGCGAATCTCTTAGTTATTTTTTGCTTCATCAACAGTTTATTTCCCAAGGTTTATTTTTTAATTTTTGTGAGCAATTATGTGATATTTTTATCTATCTACACACATTCGCTCCATCTCCTGTCATATACAGGGATCTTAAACCAGAGCATATTATAGTATGCCAGAATCAATTGAAACTTATTGATTTTGGAGTATCATCATATGTTTCCAAAACAGGAAATAACTTCAATCATTATGGGAATGTGGATTTTTCTGCCCCTGAATGTTTTACAGAAAACACTATAAATGAAACAGCCGATATTTACAGTCTTGGTAAACTCATAGAATACCTGACCGGATATATGGACACATCATTTTCCCATAAATTCAAACAACTTATCCACAAAGCAACATCTCCTGATCCAGCCATGCGCTATGAAACGGTCGCACAATTGAGTCAGGAAATAAAAAAAATAAAAGAAGGAATAAGTCAGCAGCGTCTCAGTAAAAAAATAGCAGTTATCGGGAGCCACCGCGGATGTGGTACCACACATATTGCAATTTCGATTTCATGTTCGCTTAACAAAATGGGATATTCATCTATATATGTAGATTGTGTATCCGGAAATTTATTACAAAATTCTATGGATTTAACAGACAAAATAGCTCACAAAAATGGTTTTTTCTATTTTAAAAGTTTCTGTGGAACTCCATTATACCGGCAGGGTATTAGTGTAGATTTTCCTGAAAATTCTATTCTTGTCTACGATTATGGAACTGATTTTTCAAATAGTGATCTATCTATGATGGATCAGGTTCTGGTTGTATGCAGCGGAAATTTCTGGAATATACACAACTCAATAAACCTAATAACTTCCCTTAATAATCTGATTTCTCCTGTCGATTATATTTGTAATCTTTGTTCAAAAAACAATGAAATTGCGCTTGCAAAAATTCTTGGTCATCATATTTATCATTTTCCTTTTGATCCGGATGTATTTAACCATACAAATCAAAAAGAAAAGCTCGTTCTCACACTGCTTGATAAAGGAGGTACTTTACAATCATTTTTTCGAAAAAAAAGTTTATTATGGATTCACCGCAAATAATTGGGGTATGCGGTTATGAACATAACAGTGGAACCACTCATTTGTGTCTTTCCCTTGCAAATTATCTATGTAATAAGAGGCTTGCTAAAACAGCTTACATAGAACTTAATCCGTCTGATCAGATCAGCTCTCTTAAAAACAAAGATTGCAGGACACGATTTTCACATTATCATATTGATTTTTTTCCAAACTCAACTCTTTCATCCTACAACAACATACTATCAGGAAAACATCAATATTATGTCATTGATTTTGGTGTACTGAATATAAATACTTTAAATGATTTCATGAGATGTGATATTAAATTTGCCATATGTTCTCTTAGTCCATGGAAAACAACTTCATTGACGAAATTTCTTAATCTTTTTATTGATAATAATGTAAATATAGAAAAAGACATAACTCTATTAGGTTATCCTGTGGAAAGTAAACCTTATAACAAAGAAATTTCTGAAATGCCTAAAGAAATCTATTGTATTCCGTATCTTCAAAATCCGTTTCATATTACCTCCGGCTATTTCAATTTTTTTGAAATGATTTTACAAAGGAAAAAAATATACCATGCAAAACGACAAAAATTTTAATCAGCTGTTTATTGAACTTGCACCGGCAGAATTCAGAGGCTTTATGATCATTACCACTGATTCTACCAACTTATGGGAAGGGGGCTTTTAAAAAAAACATAGCAAAAAATATATAATTTATTGGTATTGTCTATATGCAGATATTATAATGTATGTTTTATTATCCTTATAATATTTCAGCATATGACATTAAACATCACTTAATTTAAATTTTTAATTTGGGATTTATACATTAGGACGATCGATGTCGTTTTATAAAAAGAACAACACTATAAAAATATCAAAATTGATTGGAGAGGGTCACATTGTGACCCTCTGTTTAATACTATATTTGTATGTATAAATTAGACATAATAAAATTTATTACTAAATTGTTACATATTGTTTGAATCTGTAATATGTGAATGGTATAATTTATAAAAAAATATGAAAGGATTCTTACACATGACAAAAAAGAAAATAATGCCAGCGCTTATTGCTATTTGTCTTATAATTATTGTCATAGGCATAATAGGTCTTTCTGCACTGATTAAAAAATATACCCCATCAAAGGAAACCGAGGATCTCAATAAATATTTTAACATAACAAGTGATGATCAGATTGCTGTAACACTCGATGACACTGTATCTGAGTATAAAGCAACATCAATTGATGGTAAAATTTATGTCGATTATCACTTTGTCAATAAATATATAAACTCAAGATTTTATTGGGATGCCAATGAAAATATACTTTTGTATGCCACATCATCTGATCTTATTTCTGTTTCAGCAGACAGTGATTCATATTATGTGACAAAAACAGCCAATGATTTTGGCTATCCGATCGTCAAAGCTACATCTGATTCAGCACTTATTGCCCTTGACTTTGTTAAACAGTATTCAAATATAAAATATGATTTTTTTGAAGATCCTTCAAGAATTATGATAACAAGTAAATGGGGCGATATGGACACAGCAACTGTAAAAAAAGATACCCAGCTTCGCATTAAGGGTGGAATAAAAAGTCCTATTCTAAAACAGCTGAAGGCAGATGATACCCTTACCATCCTTGAATCCGGCGAATCATGGGCGAAGGCTCTTACAAACGATGGAATCATCGGATATGTTAAACAAAAAAATATTTCTGCCGTAACTACAGCCACTGTCACTAATGATGATTACACTGAAGAAACCTATGACCACATAAAAAAAGACAGTAAAATCTGTCTCGCATGGCATCAGGTTACAAATAAAGACTCTAATTCAAAAATAACATCTATTATCTCAGGAACCAAGGGTGTCAACATAATATCCCCGACATGGTTCTACTTAAATGACAACAAAGGATCTATCGCAGATCTGGCAAGTGCTGATTATGTATCTTACTGCCACTCACAGGGAATAGAAGTATGGGGACTTGTAAGCAATCTTGAAAATAATGATGTAGATTCTGCTGCTGTCCTTACACATACATCTACACGATCTACATTGGTAAACCAGATAATTGCCGCAGCTATAAAGCATGAACTTGACGGAATAAATCTTGACTTTGAGAACCTTACAGAAGATGCATATGGTGACTCATACATTGAGTTTGTACGTGAGCTTGCAATTAAATGTCATAATAACGGAATTTGTCTGTCTGTAGATGTAACAGTACCTGCAAGCTACAACAAATTTTTCAACCGCAGTGATATGGCGAATTTTGCTGACTATATTATAATCATGGGATATGACGAACATTATAAAGGTTCAGATGCCGGTTCCGTTGCTTCAATTAATTGGGTAAATGATGGCGTTACAAATACTTTAGATGAGGTTCCTGCTGATCAGGTTATACTGGGAATGCCATTTTATACAAGAATATGGTCACTTACTCCTAAGGATACTGACAATGTATCACAGACAGATACATCTGACAGTTCTAATTACACGACATCTTCATCTGTATATGGAATGGAACAGGCTGCTGCAGAAGTTTTAGATAATCAGGCAACTGCTTCATGGGATTCAGTTTCAGGACAAAATTATGCAGAATGGACAAAGGATAATGTTATCTATAAAGTATGGCTTGAGGATTCGTCATCAATGGAAGAGCGGCTGAAACTTGTAACCGGAAATTCTCTTGCTGGTGCCGCATTCTGGAAGCTCGGATTTGAAACATCTTCTATATGGGATACAGTTATCAAGTATATAAATTAAAAAAACTTAATTATTCAGAATTACTGTGAACAAAAAAGCATATAATAAAAGAAAAAGCCCGATGCATTTTGCATCGGGTATTTTAAAAACATGAAACAATATTTCTTTCGTAACTTTCTTATTTTATTACTTCTTACATTTTCATTTTTCTCTGCAAGAGCTATCCATGCCTTTGCTGACCATTATACCTCTGATGACAAATCAATTACTATTGTTATAGATCCCGGTCATGGCGGTCCTGATCCTGGTAAAATATCTCCATCCGGTATTCTTGAAAAAGACATAAATCTGCAGATTTCATCTACTTTAAAAACATTATTGAAAAACCGTGGTTATAATGTCATAATGACGCGCTATGATGACAATGATCTCTCATCTGAAAATTCAAAGCATACAAAGGTGGATGATCTCGCCAAAAGAGTATCCATAATGTCACAGGATGATGTTTCCCTTGTCGTGAGCATTCACCAGAATAGTTTTCAAAACACTACTTCATGTGGTCCACAGGTATTCTATTATGAGAAATCAAAGGAAGGAAAAGCTCTCGCCTCACATATCCTGAATTCCATGAATAATTCTCTGGACATATCAGATCCACGGACTATAAAATCAAATTTAGATTATTATATACTAAAAAATTCTACTGCCCCGGCAGTAATTGTCGAGTGTGGCTTTTTAAGCAATCCAACTGAAACAAAATTATTGTCAGATGAGCACTATCAACTTAAATTATGCCGGAGCATATATCTTGGGATCATAAATTATCTGGACCAAAAATCTTCCTGATATTATCTATAAACCCTTCTGCTACTTGATAAAGTCTCTTTGTCTGGACATTATTTCTGTCTTTTGTATTTTCTGAGGAGACTTTATCTTCTTTTTGAAATGATGTTTTCAAATATTTTTCTGCCGAAATATCTACAACACGTACAACTTTTATATCTATAGAATTTTCAGTTTCACTTAATGAGTCGGTAAATAAAGAAATATTCTCAGATACTGCTTTTTGCGTCTGGGCATCAGATACTGCTATCACTCCTGAAACTCCATTGTCCCTGACTTCAAACGATGCCGCAACCTTTCCTGACATTTTATCATTAAAGAATATATCAACAAATCCTTTTCCTTCTTTTCCACGCACTATTTTCAGATTTATGCCTGTAACACTTCCGTCCGATGTTTCCATAGGAATCACATAACTTTCAGATTTAGCCATCTTTGCTGAAATCTCAAATTGTTTTCCTAGCACTTTTAATTCCTTTAAATTAATAGATGTTATATTATCTGACTCTATTATCATCGAATCCATCGCATGTGTTGCAACATCTGCCAGCTGTTCCTGTGCTTCTGCCATCTCTTCCGGAGTTTTTAAAGTCTCTCCAAACTGCTCAAGCACTTGCTCCTTCAGCTGTCTTATCATTTCAATTTCGCCATTTTCAAATAGATCAGAAACCATCTTACCTGGATTTTTTAATATTCTCGATGCAGCCATAAGATTTACCATATTTGTTTTTACATCATATCTGTCTAACATCTGATAAACACTTTCTTCGGTCCTGACTGCATTTTTAAACTCATCCAACTGATTTTGTGCATATTGTTCTGAAAGTTCTTTGTTTTCTTCTGCCCTGTTTAATGCCTCTTTGAACTGTTCAGGTGTCATATCTTCCCAATTCTGTTTAAGCACATCCATAAGTTTTTCCGGTGAAATATCTTCCATGACATCCTGTATACAATTTTTATTGTATGCAGCATTTATCTGATCGTCAATTTTTACTCCATTGGATTTTGCATCAACTCCACTAAAATCATCATCGACTTTGTAATCAACGTTTTTCTTGTTTGATGTTCTTACTGCTGAAAGCAGATTTTTCATTGTTATATCAGCCCCCTGATTAACCAGAGAACCTATAACCGCTCCATCGCTCTTTTCAACCTGTGCGATCAGCCTGTATATACCTATATATGTAGTCCTCTCATCCTCCGTTATCTCATTATTTTTTTCAAGTTTCCACAAAAACTCACTGAATTTTGAATCATCCCTTGTACTTATCTGTGATCTTATCTCCGTTGCTGCTTCATTCAACTGTGATATTGACATATCAAGAGGTGATATCCCCTTTCGGATCATCTCTAATGTAACCGCAGGTGTCATGTTTTTAAATGCTCTTTGTACATTTTCATCAGCAGCCTTTATCTTATCTATATTTTCCGGTGTTATTTCTATTCCGTTATATCCTAATATTCTTACCGCTCTTTGGTTTTGAGGTATTCTTTCATATCCGAGATCATCTAAAATATTATCTACATTTCTGAATGCCTTTTTTATATCATCTCCCATGTCGGATCTCGGTGCAGTCATAAGCGTTTCATAACTTTCATTTGCATTTTCCATAGATGTCTTAAGTGACGCACCTCTTGTATATACTGTTGATACGTCCTCATTGCCTGTTTCTGTGTTTATCACATATGCAGGAAATGTCTTCATTTCCTCAAATACATCCATTGTACTTTTGAAAGTATCTATATTTTCAACTGTAGGTTCTACACCATTTTGAGCCATTAAATTACTATAATAGTCTTTTTCATGTTGTTTTAATATGTCGACCAATTCTTCTATAGGTTTTGTGTCTATAGATATTCCCTTTTTCAAAAGAGACAGATTTGCCTCTGCACTCATTGCAAGTCTTGCCTCTTCAAGCTTTCTTTGGGCACTAACAATATTTATTGGCGCATTATCTGTTTTATGTATAAATATTTTACTATCATCTGTTCTGCTATTCTGGACATCTTTAAGGTTTTTTAACGTTACCGGCACATTTTTATTAATTAAATCAACTATATCCTCCGGTATTGCACTTTGTATAATATTTTCAGCCTCTTTAGCCTGATCAGCTAGTGAAAATCCATCTATAAGCATTGCATCCATAGGTCTTTTGCCTTCTGCTACCGCTTCTGCTGCAGAATCAGCTATATATTCAGTATCTTTTCCAGAAAAATTCTTTAAGGCTTCAAAATATCTGATATTATCTGCTGTAATTGAAATACCTTTTTCCATAAGCATCCTGACATCCATTAAGTTTTCATCATTCACATCAATTTTAGCATTTTTCATTATGTCTTTGATCTGTGAACTCATGCTGTCAAACTCTTCATCAGAAATTGTATCTTCTTTTGCTATACCCGAGCTGCTGTATAATGCTTTATATATATTTTCTACAGTAGGATCCAGATTATTTTTAACCATATATGCAGCTGTATTATCATCTATTTCATTTATCTGTACTCCATTTTCAACAGCTGTTACAGACTCCTTTAAATTCTCATCTGTAACCGGAATATCATATGACTGCATCTGCTTTATTATTTCTGCTGCAACGGCCGGATTTCCTGTTATCTCTTCTATCTGCTCCTGGCTTAAATCGTCTCCATATATAGAAACATCTACCCCCGCTTTTGCAAGCACTGCCTTTATTTTATCAGTCTCCGTAACTATGGTATTTCCTGTCATTTCATCATAAGAAAAACCATCCTCTGATATACGCTTATAATCCTCAGCCGATGTTGTATTTGAAATAACGATCATCTGGTTTCGTTTATTTTCTCTATCTGTTGCTCCATCCTGCATCAATTCGTCAGCTACAGTCTCATTGGAATTTGACGGCTTTGAATAAACGGTATCAGACATATCTACTGAGTTAGATGAACTTACTTTTACAGCCTCCTTACTGCTGCTTTTTGTGGCAGTAAGATGATTATAAATGCTTTTTTCATTCACGTTTGCAGCATTGCCATTTATATCTTTATTAACTATATTATCAATGATCATATTATTTCCTCACACAATATTATTTATAAAATATGGATATTACAGATTTTTATACATTTTCGCTTGTAATATATATCGGTCAGAAATGTGCATAAAATAAGACCGCAATAATGCGGCCTTATTTTTATGCTATTAATATTTAAATATTGCTACTCCATAAGCCGGCAGCGGATATGCAAACGAATATGGTCTGCCATCACATTCTGATTCTACAGCTTTGTAGGTAACTTGTCTATCAGTATCATTTCCTCCAAATTTAGGATCTTCACTGTTTAAAACAAGTTTATATGGCTTTTTCTTTGGTACCCCGACTCTATAGTCTTCTCTTGCTACAGGTGTAAAGTTTATAACAAAGAGCATATTATTTTTTCCATCCTTACTCTTTCTTATGAAACTAAAAATACTCCGGTCTGCATCATCTGCATTTATCCATTCAAAACCGCTCCAGTCTGAATCCAGTTCATACAGACAACGATTTTTCTTGTATAAATGAAGCAGCTCCTTCACCCAATCCTGTATTTTTTTATGCAGCGGATTATCGAGAAGATACCAGTCAAGCTCTCTTTCCTCACTCCACTCTTGTTTCTGTCCGAATTCCTGTCCCATAAACAAAAGCTTCTTTCCACAATGCCCCATCATAAAAGCATATCCAGCCATAAGATTTTTAAACTTATCTTCCTCAAGTCCTGGCATTTTATTGAGCATAGAACATTTTAGATGAACAACCTCATCATGAGAAAGAACTAATATGTATTTTTCGCTTTCATTATAACTCATAGCAAAAGTCATCTTATAGTGATTATTTTTGCGGAAAAGCGGATCAAGCTTCATATAATCGAGAAAATCGTGCATCCATCCCATATTCCATTTAAAGCTGAAATTCAAACCATCATCTTCAACTTTTCCCGTTATCTTCGGCCATGCTGTAGATTCCTCTGCAATCATGACCGTACCATGATTTCTTCCAAGTATTAACGTATTTATATGCTTAAAGAATTCAACAGCTTCAAGATTTTTATTTCCACCAAACTTATTAGGCACCCATTGTCCGTCACTCTTACCATAATCAAGATATAACATAGATGCCACAGCATCCACTCTTAATCCATCTATATGATAATTTTCAATCCACATTAATGCACTTCCGATAAGGAAATTTTTTACTTCATTTTTCCCATAATCAAATATCTTTGTTCCCCACTCAGGATGTTCACCTTTTCTTGGGTCTGCATACTCATATGTAGGTGTTCCATCAAAATCTGCCAGCCCATGTGAATCCTTTGGAAAATGTGCCGGAACCCAGTCCAGAATTACTCCGATATTGTTTTTATGGCACTGGTCTACCAGATATGCAAAATCTTCTGGCTTTCCGTATCGTGATGTAGGAGCATAATAACCGGTTACCTGATATCCCCATGAACCATCATACGGATATTCAGAAATACCCATAAGTTCTATATGGGTATATCCCATTTTTTTGACGTATGCAACAAGAGTCTTAGCTAATTCCCTATATGTGTAAAATCCTTCATCTTCACATCCCGGATGCCTCATCCATGATCCCGGATGAACTTCATATATAGTCATCGGTGATTGTTCAACATCCTTAGGGCTTTTTGCCGAACGATTTTTCATCCACTGCTCATCCGTCCATTTAAAATGATCTATATCCGTGATTATAGATGCAGTTCCCGGACGCAGTTCTGCATAATTTGCATATGGATCTGCTTTGTAAAGCTTATAGCCTTCCTTTGTTTCTATGATAAATTTGTACATCTGACCTTTTTTTGCGCCCGGCACGAAAAGCTCAAACACACCCATTTCTTCTGGCTCTACTCTTTGCATCTCATGCTTTTCTTCATTCCAGTTGTTGAACTCACCAAACACATATACTTTTTTAGCATTCGGTGCCCAAACATCAAAGCAGACGCCCTTCTTACCTTTTCTCTCTGCTAAATGAGCTCCCATTTTTTTATAAATGTCATAGTGTGTTGCCTGTCCAAACAGGTAACAATCCATTGCTGTAAAATTGCTCATATATACCCCTCCAATATTTTTATTTTTGCTCAAAATAATTCTCTGTCAAAACTATCTTGTCATCTTCTGTATATCTTTTTGCAGTAAGGATACTTATAGCTTTCTTTAATCCACCATGCGCTTCCCTGTCTATTGCTTCATCTACAATCTCTTTAACCTCTGTAAGTGTTGTAGCCTGATCCAGTCTCTCAATATTACTTATCCTGTTATGAAGCGCTAAAATTGCCATCTCATCTATTTTATACCCCAACTCAGACGAATATGACAAAGCAAATGATACAAGTTCATCATTTGTAAAAATCGGAACTGAAATTCTTTCTGTGAATTTTTCTGCAAATTCCGCATCTGCGGCAAGTGCCTTTTTTATACCTTTTGAAGTATCTTCAAGAATATATAAAGTTCCTGTTATATCATGCTCCATTATATATGAAAGTGATTGTGCCGTACTCTTATTTATATCTCCGGCTCTTTCTATAATGAGACATCCCCCGGCAACCTTTCTTACAAGCTGCTGCACATCCTTTTTATTAAGTGCTGAGGCATCAATTTTACCGATTTTACCGGCTGGCTGTTCGCCTCCCTTTTGAAGGACCTTGATAAAGCTTGTAGCCAGTACTGTTTTTCCACATCCCGGAGCTCCCTGGATTATCAGATTTCCTGTTTTGGCAGTTTCTTTTTTTGCAAAGTGTTCCATAACACCATTATAAGCCCTGCAAAGCTGATCCTCCATTCCCTTTACAGGTATAAAATATGAAAAAATAGATTTCTGCTCGTCTGTAAGCTGTTCAAGCTTTTTAGACTCAACTATGGCTTCCTCATCAATTCCAAGATCTTCTGGTATCTGAATCTCAGGAATTTTTCTTGTTTTTGCCATTTCAATTTTGCGTTCTATCTCGGGGTTATCAGCTGTAAGCTTTGAAACCTCCTCACCAATAAAATCATTTACATGGTTAAATTTCTCATCAACCTGTTTTTTTATTGCATCCTGCACTCTTGAGATAACATTATCATCGGAATCTATAGTATCTTTTTGTTCATACTCTTCTGTGTCCTCTACGCTGTCATTTTCTTCTTCCATTGTTTCTGCTTCTTTCTCTTGATCATCCTGATATTCTTCGACTGATCCATCCTGATACTCTTCGACTGATCCATCCTGATATTCTTCGACTGATCCATCCTGATGCTCTTCGTCTGATCCATCCTGATGCTCCTCGACTGATCCATCCTGATATTCTTCGTCTGATCCATCCTGATACTCTTCGACTGATCCATCCTGATACTCTTCATCTGATCCATCCTGATATTCTTCATCTGATATATCCGGTATATCATCGGATATATTTTTTGTGTCTTCATCCATTTCGGATACTTCTTCAAATTCTTCGTCAGTGATATCGAACTCTTCCGGCTCAATTTCAGGCTCTATCTCGTCTATTTCGTTATCAAATTCTTCTTCTTTAACAGCATCCACAACATTACTATTTTGTATGATCGGCTTAAAGTCAATTTTAGGAAGCTCTGTTGTAGACTGTGACTGCAGATACTGTTCCTCGAGCAGTTCCTTCGGTGTCACTCCCGCATCAAGCTTTGGTATAACATCATTGAGACGTTCCATGATATCCCCGGCTTCCTGTAATGCTCGCGCCTTTGCAGATTCAAGTTTCTGTTGATCAGCCTCATATAATGCAGCCTCAGCCGCTCTTCTTGTCTTTTCCCAATCATCTAATACGTCCTGAATAGACATCTGACCTGTTATCTGATGCTCCAGCTGTGTTTTTTCTTTCATGACCATAGATATCTGACCATCAGAGTCTTCACCAAGCATTTCCTGAAAATTGTGCTTAAGCGATCCATCTATTTCTTCATCCGTTGCTATATGCTGGGTATCCTGCAGACTTGACTTTTCTTCCTCTTCTTTTGGAAGCTTAAGATATGGTATTTCATCAACTATCTTTTTGATGTTATCCATAGTATCTGCTACTTCGCCTTTTTCCTTAGCATCTATTATCTGCTGCATTCCTTTAGCGATTTCTTTTTGAAGGTTTACTGTATTAAATTTTTCCTGATTAACTTCAACCTGTGGTATAGTTACTGTATCATGTGCCAGTTCTCCGGCTTTTGTCATCTCTGCAGCATCTATTTGGGTTTTTCCTTCATGTTCAAATCTGAATTTACGATATTTTTCTTCCTGATCTTTTGTAAGAGGCTGATATAACATCTTAAGTTCAAGTGCCCTTTCAACATATGGTCCGTCACCAAACCATAAAATAAGTTCATCACATGCCTCTATACATTTTTCAGTTTTTCCCGCCTTATGATAAAGATATGCTAACTCATATGCCCATTCCTCTGTGTATTCCTGCTCTTTGAATTCCTCAAGTATTTCTATAAGCTCATCATATGAGGCACCCTGGCCCTTTTTAATAGAATATTTAAGAACATATCTTAAGTCATCATGAGGTGCTATCTCCACAAATTCATCATAATACTCTGTTGCAGCGTCATAATCACCCATTTTTATTGCAACTTCAGCAAGCCTGTAGATTATCATTCTTCCAATTGGAGATCTGTCATATGCCATAAGAAGTATATCTCTTGCATCATCATATCGTTCTGCTTTTTCGTAGATTTCCCCTGCCTTTACAAGGGTATTTATATTTTTTATTTTATTCCAATTTATTGTATCAGCAATTTCAGCTGCTCCAACATAATTTTCCTCTGAACTAAGACTTTTTATCTGGTCTAATTTGAGATTGTATTCGTACTTATCCAATGATTGTCACCTCAATATTTAGTCTGTATTTAAAGCTGGTTTACTAGTTTTAGTCTATCATAGCCAATATTACTTGTCAAAAAAAATGCCAAATACCGGACAATTTTCCGATATCTGGCATTATTTTATATACTACTGTTTTTCTTCATACTTTAATGTGTTTTTCCCTGTATCAACTCCGGTCATTTTGGTATATTCCAAAGTGGATTGCGGTAATTTTTTCTTTCTCAAAGAATGATTTACAAGTCTCTTAATAATATAGTAAATAACTGCAAAAACAGGAACTCCCAAAAGCATTCCCAGGAATCCAAACATTCCTCCAGCTATCAGAATTGAAAACATAACCCAGAAAGTAGAAAGTCCTGTTGATGATCCTAAAATCTTTGGTCCTATAATATTTCCGTCAACCTGCTGCAATACAATTATAAATATAAGCAGATACAATGCATGCCATGGACTTTGTATCACTACGATCAGAAGCGACGGTATTGCTCCTATGAATGGTCCGAATACCGGGATAACATTTGTAATACCGATTATAACTGCTACGAGTACTGTAGAAGGAATATGAAGTATCAGACATCCAAAATATGCTATAACTCCAATAATAAGCGAATCTAGTATTTTACCGGTAATAAAACCACCAAATATTGTATTTGTTTTTGCTACTGTCTCAACAATAATATTTCCGATCTTCGGTTTGAATACTGCATAAATTATCTTTTTGCCCTGTCCTATCAATGTTTCCTGAATAGACATAACATATACCATAACAATAATGCCTATCAGAAAGTTAAGAACTGCACGGATAAATGATATTACACCTGTTGTAATCTGTGCTACATATTTTTGTGCCTGGGGAATCATTTTTTCCGTAGCAAAAGTTTCTATATAATCCGTTCCTTTCTGTAAAACATCACTTGCCAGTTCGGCGGCCTTGCTATCTCCGAAATTTCCATGCTGTATAGTATTTATAACCGACGAAACACTTTCCGGCAACACTTTTACCAAGCCTGTTACACTTGATATTACAGATGGCACTATTGCTGCAATAAGTAACGCAATAACAGCTATGAGTATTATTACCGACCCTGTGATTGCAATGCCTCTCGACACTTTTTTTGCCTTATGCGCATCATTTATCTTTTTATCCAAAAATTTTCTGCACAATCTTTCAAGCCACAACATTACAGGGTTCATAAGGTATGCGAGGGCAAGCCCAATAATTATAGGCATTGCCGCCGATAACACCTTTCCCCACATTCCGGCAAACCCTTCATATCTGAATATAGCAAAGAAAAATAGTATACTTACTGCAAATGTTACAAATATCATTACACCTATTCGTATAAGATGAGGCCATTCCTCTCTGCCTGCCGGTTTGTTGATATGTTTTATTTCTTTATTTCCCGATTCGCTCATTAAATCTCCTTAGCACCTTACTGTTTACGATTATAATTTATGAGACATCCTTTTAATATAATTTCTCTTTCATCATCGGTAAGTTCACCCATTTTAAGTGTAAATGGATTTAAATTTCCATCTTTTACAACGTATGCCTCAAATTCATGTTTTCCTTCCTCTATAGCTTTTCTTATTTCAGGAAGGAATATGTAATCAAGATTCTTAAATGGAAGCTCACCCTCATCAATGATAAATGGAAGCATTCCCCAGTTTATAAGATTTGAACGATAACGCTTTGTTGCATACTCATTTGCGATATTTGCCCATCCACCAAGCACTTTCTGACAGCTTGCAGCCTGCTCTCTTGCGGATCCATCACCAGGTTTTACAGCAAAAATCGTACTTCCGAATCCCATATTATCATGTCCTACATCAGGGAATGTTTTCTTTACAACTCCCATAACTTCACCAACCTCAGGAACAGCTTTTCCTGCACACTCACCATTCTCAATAGCCTTCTGTGCTTTCTGGATTTCCTTTGCTCTTCCTACATACTCAGGGTCTTTTCTTGAAAGTGCAAATTCTGCAAGTCCAAGAGGGTTAGAACGATATGATGATGTTTCTCCTGAAGGGATAAGCTCATCTGTTGTCGTAACAGGATCATGAATCTCTGAAACAACTTTAAGAAGCATATTTTCAGGAAGTGCGCTCATCTGTGGCCAGTCCTTGATATTTGGTCCGAGCTGGATCTCAACTGAAGGATCTGCAACACCATGACTATCAAATACACGATTCTCATATATAGTTTTATCAAAGAAATATTTAGGTTTTGTATAGTTTACATCTATCTCTGTTGCTGCTGTAAGGTATCCTTTATTTGCTGCTGTAGCTGCAATAGAACGTGCATCCATAAGTGCAACCGAACTGATCTGTCCATTCTGTACCTTTGAGCCTTCTCTGTTAGGGAAGTTTCTCGTAGAATGGCGGATAGAAAATGCGTTATTCGCAGGTGTATCTCCTGCTCCAAAACATGGTCCGCAGAATGCAGTTTTTACGATCGCACCTGTTTCAAGAAGCTTTGCAACCGCTCCATTTTTAACAAGTTCCATGTAAATTGGTGTAGATGCCGGATATACACTAAGTGTAAACTCATCTGCTCCGATCGATGTACCATTTAAAATATCTGCTGCGTCACATATATTCTCAAATCCACCTCCGGCACAGCCTGCAATTATTCCCTGGTCAACATACAGTTTTCCATTATGAACCTTACTCTTTAAGTCAAGCTTTACCTTTCCATCAAAACTTACTTCTGCTCTCTTTTCACAATCATCGAGAATATCCATAAGGTTTGCATTTAACTCATCTATTGTATATGTGTTGCTTGGATGGAATGGCATAGCTATCATAGGTCTGATCTTGCTTAAGTCTATCTCAATAAATCTATCATAGTATGTAACTTCACCAGGATTTAATTCCTCGTAATCATCCGGTCTTCCATGAATTTCAAAGAATTCCTTAACCTTATCATCTGTTTTCCAGATTGATGAAAGACATGTAGTCTCCGTTGTCATTACATCAACACCAATTCTGAAATCCACACTTAAATTAGAAACACCAGGTCCTACAAATTCCATAACTCTGTTCTTTACGAATCCGTTTCCGAAAACTTCACCGATAATAGCCAGTGCCACATCCTGTGGTCCTACACCTTTTATTGGCTCTCCTGTAAGATAAATACCAACTATCTCAGGCATATCTATATCGTATGTCTGCTCAAGAAGCTGCTTTACAAGTTCTGGTCCACCTTCACCTACTGCCATGGTTCCAAGTGCACCATATCGTGTATGTGAATCAGATCCAAGGATCATTTTTCCGCCACCTGCAAGCATCTCACGTGCAAACTGATGTATAACTGCCTGATGAGGTGGAACATATATTCCGCCATATTTTTTGGCGCATGTAAGACCAAACATATGATCATCTTCGTTTATAGTACCTCCCACTGCACAAAGACTGTTGTGACAGTTTGTAAGTACATATGGAATTGGAAATTTTTCCAACCCGGACGCACGTGCAGTCTGGATAATACCAACGAAAGTAATATCATGTGATGTAAGTTTATCAAACTTGATCTGAAGTTTTTCCATATTTCCAGATGTATTATGGTTTTTCAGGATATTGTAAGCAATTGTATTCTGTTTTGCTTCATTCTTAGCAATATCCTTCCCTGTTTTCCCTTTTACTTCCTTCAATGCCTCAGAACTATCTATTACAACGTTTTTGCCTTGAATAAGATAAGCACCATTTTCATGTAATTTCACTTCTTTTACCTCCGTAAGCTATTTTTATTTCCATTATATCATTTCATACTCTATAGTGGCAATAAATAAATCTCCATCCACATTTATTTCGAATTTTCCACCCATAAGGGTTGTCAGATTTTTTGCGATTGACAGTCCAAGACCACTGCCTTCTGTAGTTCTGCTTTTTTCTCCACGAACAAACCTTTCTGTTAAATCCACTTTTCCATCACTTACTATATCCAGTTCATTCTTTGATACATTTTTTATTGTAAAAACAACTTTATTATCATTATTGCTAAGCTCTACATAAACCCTTGTGTTTTCAAGTGCATATTTTGCAGCATTTGTATACAGATTTTCCAGTGACCTGTATAACTGCCTTCCATCTGCATATATATACATTGATTTATTTGGTATCTTCGTGACAATGGTTAGATTTCTTGCTTCGAATCTTTCATTAAATTCTCCACCGGTCTGATATAACAATTCAACCATATCTATTTTTTGCATATCAAGTTTAACATTTCCTGATGTGATCTTCGAGGTTTCTACAAGATCCTCCGTCAGCTGCTTTAGTCTTTGTGATTTTTCATCCAGTATCCGTATGTAATTTCTGGCATTTTCATTACCAAGATTTTCTCTTTTTAGCAGATCTACATAATTAACGATCGATGTAAGTGGCGTTTTTATATCATGCGAAACATTTGTTATAAGATCTGCTTTGAGCTTTTCATTTTTAAGGCTCTCATTTACAGATTCCATAAGACCATCCCTTATATGGTTTACAGCCTCCGCAACCTCTTTTTCCTGTCCATGGAATTCAGATACATCGAGTTTAGTATCAAGCGCACCTGTTGAAATCAATTCTAATGCCTGCTGGATTTTCATTATTTCCCTGGTCTTTTGCGTATGAAAACGGTTTCCACACACAAACTGCAGCAGAATCTCCCATATTTTATAAATAAGTGAATGCGTAAATAATATATTTCCTTTTATCCTGCGGACTATACTGGTATAAAACACTATAAATCCAAGATCTAATATATATGTAAGTGTTCCAATCGTTATTAACAGTGAAGCAAATTCAAAATTCTGGCTTTTTACACCTGATATAACTTTTACAATTCCAATAATAAACAGCATAAACATCAAAAGAAAAATATCAGAATAGATTTTATCAATTTTTCTATAATATATCGTATAGTCATCTTCTGACCTTCTGCCTGATGTATTTGCCATGTATGAAAGCGTCACAAAGCTGCCAACCATCCCAACAATAGCTAAAAATGTATATACTCCAAGACCATTTTTTATATCATGCTTCATACAATATCCAGATGCATAAATTCCCGTTGTAAGAAAAATCATAAACATCTGATGTATTGCCACTATTGACAGTTTTTTCCCTGCACTGTATTTTTTCATAAGTTTTCCTCTATTTTATACCCCACACCCCATACTACTTTTAAGTAACGCGGCTCTTTTGGATTAATCTCTATTTTTTCCCTTATATGGCGAATATGTACTGCCACTGTATTATCTGCACCTATAGCCTCCTCGTTCCATATATTTTCATATATTTGGTTAATAGAATAGACTTTTCCCTTGTTTTTTAATAGTAAAAGTAAAATATTATATTCTATCGGTGTAAGTTTTACCTCCTCACCATCCACGATAACTTTTTTTAAATCGTCATTTATAAGCAGACCGCCGGCTTCATACACATTTCCTTCCTCATCACCATAACTTGATAATGTGGTGTATCTTCTAAGCTGTGACTTTACCCTTGCTACAAGCTCGAGCGGATTAAAAGGCTTTGTCACATAGTCATCAGCTCCGACATTTAATCCCAGAATCTTATCTGCATCTTCTGTTTTTGCGGATAAAATAATAATAGGTATTTTACTTTCTTTTCTTATCTGAAGCGTAGCTCTGATTCCATCAAGTTTTGGCATCATCACATCTATTATCATAAGATCGATCTTTTTATCTTTTACAATTTTTAAAGCTTCTTGTCCATCATAAGCTTTTTCTACATTGTAGCCTTCCTGCATCAGATATATTTCAATTGCTTCTACGATTTCTTTGTCATCATCACATACCAGTATAGTCATTTTAAACCTCCTTTTTTTAATTATATCATTACATATCCATATATTATCTTAAGTTATTTTTAAAATAGCAGCATCCGGCATTTTCCGATTGCTGCTATTAACTATTTTCTGCTTCCGGTTATACTTTTCCACATCTTTTGTATTCCTTCTGCCAGATCATTGCTTTCCTTTATTCCCGGTTTTGTTTCCCCGGCTGCTTCTTCTTTCCAATTAAAATATTCTGCATCAAGATCAGCTTTGAGTTCTGCTTCTTTTTCTTCCTGCTCCTTTTGATCTGTATTAACAACAGGATTGACATTTATAACAGGTTTCTCATATTTTACCTGTGTATCAGTCTCATCTACAGATACTTCATCCGGATCCAATCCAAGCTTTCTTATATAGTCTTTATTTACCTTTATTTCAGTTCTTCTGTTCGCATATATTGAAGCTTCGTTATCTAATGTTTTCTTAGGTTTTCCAGCATCTTTCTGGCGCTGTATCTCCCTGTTTCTGTCTTCGATTATTTTTAGATACTTTTCTGTATCAGATAAATCCTGAAGCTGGCTTTTAAGCTCTAACTGATTGCTCTTTACAAGATGCTCCTGTTCCTTTATCTTTTCGTTCATCTGATCATACAGAGAAAACATTGATTCATTTGTTGCATGTATTATCTCAAGTACCCTGTTTAACGCATCATCTGTATACATAACTGATGCCGCATATACATCTTCCGCTTTCCTGCTCGCATCCCATACTATCTGATCACCTTTTTTACGGAATTCTCTTTCTGCGTGGGCTCTGCTTTGTTCTGTAAGTTCATACTCATCCTGTATTTCATATATACATTTATTAAGATCTGAAAGAAGATCCAGCATCTTTTGTTTATCAACTATAACTTTAGTTGGTTCTTTTTTGTAGGGTTCACTTTTCGATAATAAAATGTGAAGCTCTCTTAATACTTTTTCTGTCTTATCGTTTGCGCTCATTTTATTTTCCTCGTACACTTGAATTTTCATGACCAGAATATCTCACATTCAGGCTGCGAATTTCTAAATCATATTGTATACGAAAACCTATTTCTCGTAAATAACCCATATTAATAAATTTGTACTATTATAAAATCACAGAAGCAGCATTTCTTAAATCACTGGCTGCTCTTTGGATTTCAAGTGCCTGATCTTTACTCACATTTCCCGGTTTAGTTCTGGCTACGAGTTTTTTAGTATATGAAAGTGCTGATTTGATCTGCTTTTTTTGATGACCTTCAAGTGACTTTTTTTTCTGTTTGTCTGAAAGAGCATTCTCTACCTGACGTATAAGCGTATCTGCTTCGCCTCTTGCATCGATATACGCTTTTCTTTCGCCATCAGTAGCTTCATATTCTGCAGCCTCCCGTATAGCCCTTTCTATTTCAGCATCTGATAAATTTGAACTTGCTGTAATAGTTATCTCCTGATGTTTGCCAGTTCCAAGATCTTTCGCTGAAACCTGGACTATTCCGTTTGCATCTATATCAAATGCAACTTCTATTTGTGGAACACCTGCCGGTGCCGGTTTTATTCCCCGGAGTCTGAAGTTTCCTATCAGTTTATTATCCTTTGAAAATTGTCGTTCACCCTGAAGTACTTTTATATCAACAGAAGTCTGAAAACTTCCTGCTGTAGTAAATATCTGGCTGTATCTGGCCGGAATAGTGGTATTTCTATCTATTATTTTTGTAAACACACCTCCAAGAGTCTCTATTCCAAGAGAAAGAGGTGTGACATCCATAAGAATTATCTCTGCCGCCGAGCTTCCAGCAACGAGTTCTCCCCCGATTTTTCCACCCTGTATTGCCGCACCAAGTGCAACACATTCATCTGGATTTAAGTTATGTGATGGTTCTTTTCCTGTAAGCACCCTTACCTCATCAACAACAGCCGGTACACGTGTTGAACCACCGACAAGCAGTACCATTCCAAGATCTTCAGCTGATATGCCGGCATCCTTTAATGCCAGTTTTACAGGCACTGCCGTTCTTTTTACAAGATCTCTTGTAAGCTCATTGAACTTGGCTCTTGTGAGATTCATCTCCATGTGTCTTGGCTCACCTTTTACAGTGGTTATAAACGGAAGATTTATTATAACTGATGAAGAAGATGATAAAACCTTTTTTGCTTTTTCGGCTTCTTCCCGAACTCTCTGCATAGCAGTCAGATCCTTTGTCAGATCTATGTGTTCAGCCTTATTGAATTCACTTACAAGATATGCAGTTATCCGTTCATCAAAATCGTCTCCACCAAGATTATTATCTCCCGCAGTAGCAAGAACTTCTATAAGATTATCTCCGATCTCTATAATTGATACATCAAATGTACCTCCACCGAGATCATACACTAATATTTTCTGTGGCTGTCCATGATCAAGTCCATATGCTAATGCTGCTGATGTAGGTTCATTGATTATTCTGAGCACATTAAGTCCTGCTATTCGCCCAGCATCCTTTGTTGCCTGTCTCTGCGCATCTGAAAAATAAGCTGGAACTGTGATAACTGCATCTGTTACAGCCTCTCCGAGATATTCTTCTGCATTTTTTTTCAATTTTCTAAGAATCATTGATGAAATTTCCGGTGCCGAATACATTTTTCCATCAACCTTCGCCCTATATCCTGATCCCATCTGTCTTTTAACAGAAAAGAAAGTCCTTTCTACATTAACAGCAGCCTGCCTTTTTGCTGGTTCTCCAACAAGCCTCTCTCCATTTTTGGTAAATGCTACAACTGATGGAGTTGTCCGCTGACCTTCACTGTTTGTAATAACTACCGGCTGATCATTTTCTAAAACTGCAACGCAGCTGTTCGTTGTTCCTAAATCTATTCCTATTACCTTGCCCATGAAAATCTCCTATCAATGACAATAAAATAATTTTTCTTATGCTGAATCTTATGATATTAACTTTATTCCTAGAGAAATCTTCCGTCAAGGCATATGAAGTTTATTTCAGAGAATGTTTATACTTTTAACTTTTTTTGTATGATTTCATAATAAAAAGAAGCATCACCTAAGCAATGCTCCTTTTTTATAGTTTATAGATTAGAGGTTTATGATAATTTCTATATTAATTTACCTTTTTCTTGAGTAATCCGAGTAATACACAAGAAATAACAGAGCCAATGAGTAATGCTATAAGGTACATAACCGGATTTCCAATTGTAGGTACTACAAAAATTCCTCCATGAGGTGCCATAAGTGTACATCCAAATGCCATTGAAAGTGCTCCTGCAACTGCTGAACCAACTACACATGCTGGAATTACACGAAGCGGATCTGATGCTGCAAAAGGGATGGCTCCCTCTGTGATAAATGATAATCCCATGATAAAGTTTGTAGGTCCGGCTTTTCTCTGCTCAGCTGTAAACTTATCCTTAAAGAAGAGAGTAGCTAATGCAATTGCGATTGGTGGAACCATACCACCGATCATAACTGCAGCCATAATATTGTAGTTTCCGGCAGCAATTGAAGCTGTACCAAATACATAGGCAGCTTTATTTACAGGACCACCCATATCAACTGACATCATTCCTCCGAGAAGCGCTCCAAGTAATACAGCACTTGATCCATTAAGACCTTTAAGACCTTCATTTATAGCAACATTTAAAGCTCCAATAGGCGGTTCAACGACAAACTGCATAATAACACCGACTATAAAAATACCTAACAATGGATAAAGCAGTACCGGCTTCATTCCATCAAGGCTCTCCGGTAATTTATCCAATATCTTTTTAAGTAAAAGAACTGTATATCCTGCAAGGAAACCTGCAACCAATGCTCCAAGGAAACCAGATGTTCCGTTGGCAGCTATAGCACCGCCTACAAAACCAACTGCTAATCCAGGTCTATCAGCTATACTCATTGCTATAAAACCTGATAAAATTGGCAGCATAAATCCAAATGCTATTCCGCCAATGCCCTTAAATAAAGCTGCTGCTTCTGTGATCGTACCAAAATTTGATCTCTGATCAGCCGGTAATGAATTAATATCTACGCAGAAGCCATCAATAAGAAAAGCTATAGCTATTAATATACCTCCACCAACTACAAATGGAAGCATATGTGAAACACCATTCATCAGGTGTTTATAAATCTGATGTGCTACACTCTCTTTTCCACCTGTACTCTGCTGTGTATCTGATGCTTTTCCTGATGCTTTAAACACCGGTGCATCTCCTGCAGCTGCTCTTTTAACAAGTTCTTCTGCCTTATTTATTCCATCAGATACCTGGCATTCAATAACTTTCTTTCCATCAAACCTGTCTGTTGGAACTTTTGTATCACATGCCACTATAACTCCGGCTGCTTTTGCAATTTCATCCTCCGTAAGTACATTTTTTGCTCCGCCTGAACCACGGGTTTCAACCTTGATCTGGTATCCTAATTCTTTTGCCTTTTTTTCAAGAGCTTCTGCTGCCATGTAAGTATGCGCAATACCTGTAGGACATGCTGTAACAGCAACTATAAATGCACCCGAACTTACTTTTTCTTCTTTTTTAGGTTCATTGTTTGCATCTTTTACTGCCTCTGCATCATCAATAATACTCAAAAACTCATCAACCGAATTTGCATTAATAAGAGAATCTGTAAAATGCTCATCCATAAGCATCACAGATAATTTGCTAAGTACCTGAAGATGTACATTATCCTCAGTATTTGGAGCTGCAATAAGGAAAATTATTTTTGCAGGTGTTCCATCTAATGATTCAAAGTCAACCCCATTTTTGACAACCATTGCTGCTAATCCTGCCTTCTTTACTGCATCTGATTTGCAATGTGGAATAGCAATTCCCATTCCTATACCTGTAGTTCCCTCATCCTCTCTCGCAAATACACCTTTACGATATTTTTCGACATCGGCAATTTTTCCACTTTTTGCCATCAAATCAACACATTGATTCAGAACGTCAGTTTTTCCGGTAGCTTTTCCATTTAGATCAATGCTTTCTACTGCCAGTAAATCCCTGATCTTCATACATCATTCCTCCTAATTTAAAATATTTCTTTGCTTTTATCTAATAAAGCGTCAACTTCCGCCTTAGTAGCTAATTCTTCTGAAAATGCACTCGCACTTCCTGTACAGACACCATACATAAATGCCTGTTTATAATCGTTTGTCTTCAAATATCCATATACAAACCCTGCAACCATTGAATCTCCTGCTCCAACCGAGTTTTTAAGCTCTCCTTTTGGTGCCTCAGCTTTAAACTCTTGTGCATCCTCTGTCACAAGCACGGCTCCATCTCCAGCCATTGATACAAGAACATTTCTTGCACCCTGCTCCTGAAGTTTTTTAGCATATTTTATAACATCATCTTTATCTTTTATCTCTACACCAAATATCTCTCCCAGTTCATGATTATTTGGTTTTATAAGAAATGGTCCATATGGAAGTACATTTGTTAAAAGATTTTTTGTGGCATCAACAACGATTTTTATATTTTTTCCACTCAGATATTTCATGATATCCATATACATTGACGATGGCATGACATCCGGTATGCTTCCCGCTAAAACAAGTACATCATTTTCGTCCAATTTATCAAGCTTACTGTATAATTCGTTGATGTTATCCTCACTTATTCCCGGTCCCTGACCATTTATCTCCGTTTCTTCATCTGAACGTAGTTTTACATTAATTCTTGATACTCCATCAGAAACAGAAATAAAATCTGTATCTACTCCTTTTTCCTCAAGCAGTCTTTCTATTTCATTTCCTGTGAAACCTGCTGTAAAACCAAGGGCTGTACTTTGGCTTCCAAGATTTTTAAGTACCATTGAAACGTTAATTCCTTTTCCACCAGGGAATATCTTTTCACCGGTTGTTCTGTTTACAACTCCGGTCTTAAATTCACTTACATCTACAATATAATCAAGTGATGGATTAAATGTTACTGTATAAATCATTCTGAGACCTCCTTAATATTCTTGTATTTTTTATAGTTTTCATTACTGATTTTGTTTGTAATAATAACTGCATCTTTAAATTCTCCGAATTTAATGCTGGATATCTGTGAAAACTTACTCTCATCTGCGAGAATATATTTTTCTTTACTGTTTTCCATTGACTTTTTCTTTACCATGGCTTCCTTTATTTCCGGAGTTGTGAAACCATTTTTAACGTTTATGCCATTTGCTCCCCAGAAACCTTTAGTAAAATTATATTTGTCTAATGCAAAAACTGCCTCATCACCTACAATAGCTTCTGTTATAGATTTAAATTCTCCCCCAAGAATATAAACCGTGTATCCCTTTTCTGAAAGCTTCTTTGCATTGGTAAGAGAATTTGTGACAAAAACAGCATCCTGTGCCTCGATATAATTTATCATAAGCTCAGTTGTTGTACCCGCATCTATATACACGAAATCATGATTTTTTATAAGTGAAGCTGCATATTTTGCTATTGCCTCTTTCTCATCATGATTTACCATCTGCCTGCTTGTAAAATTTTCATCCTGTGTATGGATATTTGAGTTATTTGATATTGCACCCCCATGTACTTTTGTTAAATAACCCTTTTTATCCATAGCCACTAAATCACGCCTTATAGTTGACTCAGATGCATCAAGTTCATCCATAAGCTGTTGGACTGTAGCACTACCCATAGAATCTATTATGTTCAATATTCTGGAAAATCTTTCTTCAGCTAACATTCTTTCTCCTAAATAACAGTTTTTTGTTTACAACATAATTATATTTTCTAAATCGTTCAAAGTCAATCATTATCAGTCATCTCTGTTCACAAAAATTTATAGTAAAATTTGGTAAAAATGCATATACGCTCCACATTATTTATACTTTTTGTTCAAAAAACTAATGCAAATTATATGCAATTTAACAAATAAATTACTTATCTATAAAAAATAAAAAAGATTATAAGACATAGTTTTAAAAATTTTTGACTGATTTTGACCGTTTTATATAATAGAGTCATTTTAAAATCATTTTATACTTTTATTGACTCATATAACAATTTTTATATAATGTATTCATACAATAATTATTCAAAGGAGGCACATATGAAACAATATAACTGGGCAACACTTGGCTGTGGAGTCATTGCAAACGAATTAGCTAATGCACTTTCTAAACAGGGTAGGACTCTTTATTCTGTTGCTAACAGAACTCATGAAAAAGCTGTATCTTTTGCACAAAAATATGGTATAAGTAAAGTTTATGAGTGTATAGATGATGTTTTTACCGATCCAGATGTGGATATTATATATATTTCTACTCCACATAATACACATATCAGATACTTAAAAAAGGCTTTAGCAAACGGAAAACATGTACTTTGTGAAAAATCTATAACTCTGAATATTAATGAGCTTGATGAAGCAATTTTAATCTCACAAAAAAATAATGTTATACTTGCTGAAGCTATGACAATATATCATATGCCTATATATAAAGAGCTTAATAAAATTATCTCAGATGGTAAGCTGGGTAAGCTCAATCTGATACAGGTAAATTTTGGAAGTTATAAAGATTACGATATGTCAAACCGATTTTTTAATAGAAATCTTGCAGGAGGTGCACTACTTGATATAGGCGTATATTCTCTCTCATTAATCCGCTGGTTTTTCACAGAATCCGCCGATCAGATATTATCCCAGGTAAAATATGCTCCAACCGGAGTTGATGAACAGGTAGGAATACTTCTTATGAATTCATCCTCTGAAATGGCCACTGTTACTTTATCGCTTCATTCTAAACAGCCTAAACGCGCAACAATATCATTTGACAAAGCTTATATTGAAATTTTTGAATATCCAAGAGGCATGCAGGCTGCCATTATCTATACTGACGACGGACACAAAGAGATTATAGATGCCGGCGATACTAATGATGCATTGTTTTATGAAATAACCGATATGGAAAAAGCTGTAAATTCATCTGATCCAAAAGAGATTGAAGATCTTATGCATTGTCAATATACATATGATGTTATGAAAATTATGTCAGATATAAGAACTGACTGGGGAATGAAATATCCTGAAGAAGAATAAAAAAAAGATGGTTTCATAAAACCATCTTTTTTAGAGGTGACAGCCGGATTTGAACCGGCGATGACGGTGTTGCAGACCGGGGCCTTACCACTTGGCTATGTCACCATATAATATTAAAAAACTCCCCGAGTAGGGCTCGAACCTACAACAACTCGGTTAACAGCCGAGTGCTCTACCATTGAGCTATCGAGGATCATTTAAAGGTATGTGCCTTCAAAACTTCACACAAATGATTACTTCATACTTTCCGAAAAACCTATTCTTCGAAAAACACATCTCGTTTTTCTCCGTTATTAACCTGATTAAGCCCTCGACCTATTAGTAACAGTCAGCTCCACACA
>CAJLRL010000013.1 GCA_905209075.1 uncultured Lachnospiraceae bacterium
TAAAGAAAAACAAAAACATAACTTTGCTAACCGTAGAAAAATTATGCAATATCATCGATTGCACTCCAAATGATATTGTAGAATTTAAATAGATAATTGAAAACAGCCGTAACCGCGATTCTCTTTTTCAATCGCAGCTACGGCTGTTTTATTTACATGAACTAATTTATTTCAAAAATTAGTGCTTTGGGATAAGCTTTTCTGTTCCACCCATGTATGGCTGAAGTGCCTTAGGGATGTTTACAGATCCATCTGCATTTAAGTTGTTCTCAAGGAATGCGATGAGCATACGTGGTGGAGCAACTACTGTATTGTTTAATGTATGGGCAAAATATTTCTTTCCATCCTCACCCTTTACACGGATCTTGAGACGTCTTGCCTGTGCATCGCCAAGGTTTGAGCAGCTTCCTACCTCGAAGTATTTCTTCTGTCTTGGTGACCATGCCTCTACATCACATGATTTAACCTTAAGGTCTGCAAGATCTCCTGAACAGCACTCAAGTGTACGTACCGGTACATCAAGGCTTCTGAAAAGCTCTACTGTGTATTTCCACATCTTCTCGTACCATTCTTTTGACTCCTCAGGCTTACATACAACGATCATCTCCTGCTTCTCGAACTGATGGATACGGTAAACACCTCTCTCCTCAATTCCGTGAGCACCTTTCTCCTTACGGAAGCATGGTGAGTAGCTTGTGAGAGTGTAAGGAAGCTTAGCTTCGTCATTTATTGTATCAATGAATTTACCGATCATTGAGTGCTCTGATGTTCCGATAAGGTAAAGATCTTCTCCCTCGATCTTGTACATCATGGCATCCATTTCCTCAAAGCTCATAACACCTGTTACGACATTTGAACGGATCATAAATGGTGGGATGCAGTATGTGAATCCCTTACCGATCATGAAATCCCTTGCATATGATGTCATAGCAGAGTGAAGACGTGCGATATCTCCCATGAGGTAATAAAATCCATTTCCTGCAACTTTTCCTGCTGCATCAAGATCTATTCCGTCAAATCTCTCCATGATATCTGTGTGATATGGTATCTCAAAATCAGGAACTACAGGCTCCCCGAATTTTTCATTTTCTACATTGAATGTATCGTCTTTTCCGATAGGTACTGATGGATCGATGATGTTTGGGATTTTCATCATATCCTCTAATACTTTATCCTGATATTCTTTCTCAAGTGGCTCAAGCCCTGTAAGACGTTTTGAGATCTCTGCAACCTCTGCCTTTACAGCCTCTGCCTCTTCTTTTTTGCCCTGTGCCATAAGCGCACCGATCTGCTTTGAAATCTGATTCTTTTTTGAACGAAGATCATCAGCTTCCTGCTTAGCCTCTCTGGCCTTCTTATCTAATTCGATCACTTCGTCAACTAATGGAAGCTTGTGATCCTGGAATTTCTTTTTTATGTTTTCTTTAACGAGTTCTGGATTCTCTCTTAAAAACTTTAAGTCTATCATAATTCCTCCAAATTGTTTTATAATCTTTTGTAACTTATTTCTCTTATAAAGCTACAATCTTTTCATATTTTACTCTGAAAAGCCTTAAATTGCAAGTATTTCATAACATAAAGCATTTCATCACGAAAACAATTCCATAAGTTTTTTTGCACGGTTTTTCCATGTGTGATCTGCAGATACGATCTTTTTTCCTGCCTCAGCCATTGAATCAAGCTTATCATAATCTGATAAAAGCTTTTCCATACCGTCAACTATATGGCTGCCGTCACTTTTTGCGCTTAGATCATTAAGATCATAGTATCTAAGGCCTTCCCCATCGCTAAGCACCTCGTTTAAATAACCGCTTCCATCCGTAAAACATACTGTGTCATTTATTATGGAATTAAACACACGGTCATGCACTCCGTTTTTGAACCATGGCATAATATTTACTGATATGCGGCTATCCTTTATGAGTTCAAGACACCTCCTTGAGTTAGTCTGCGGAATTATCGTAAACCGGTTTGGTTTCTTTAATGGCAGTGTTTCCCAGCCTGCACCGACAACCGCAATCTCAAATCCTGCATTTGCGAGCGTCTGTATCATTTTACCTCTGAAATAGCTCCTTACAAACATATCTACAAATATAGTCTTATGTATCGGCACACGAAGATCACTAAGTCTTTGTGGTCCCATCTCCTCATTGCAGTGTGATATTATTACATTTTCAACCGTCTTGTCCGGGTTTGCGATGAGATCATCTATCATTCCCATATAAAACTGTGCATATTCATCGTTTATTCCATAAATATATTGGTCAAAAAAGGCTAAGTCCGTGTAATTTCCTGTGAAAATTATATCTCTTGATTTGTCTTTTGCTTTTGTTTCTTTAGCTATCTTATCACATATGACAGTGTCGGCACTTTTTCCATCCAGTCTGGTTCCGGCAAGTGGAAGAAATCCGGCTTCGTCAAACTGCGGATAGAATGTGCGCATATATTTCTGATGCTCCCTGTCTATTGACAGATGATGATACTTTTTTATGAGTCCAGGCAGGATTTTGTCATCCTCAAGCAGATGCTCAAATCTGTTATCGTAAAAATATGGATGGTCTACGGCTATATTATATATCTCTATGTCAAAATGCTGCCATATATAGCCTCTTACGTGGTCGTATATATATTCCTCCCGCTCGAAGCCCTCGAAATTAAATGTAACGATCGCCGTTTTTCCTGACAGGATGAATTTTTTTACTTTTTTAACATCCGAGGCGGCATCTTCAAGATTGAAATAAAAGACCAAAAGGCCATGCGCTTCAAACGCCTGGCCCATTTGTCTTGAAAAATAATCTAATGTCTCGACTCCACCTTCGAACATTATTATTCGTTCAATTTTACTCATACTAATATTTTCTCATGTAATTAAGATTTAAATCTTAACGGAAATCCTTAAGTGGATATTTGTCTGTAAGTTCCTTTATGATCGCTTTTGCAGGCTCTACTGCTGCCTCGCCATCTTTTATTATCATAGCGATTGCCTCTGCAACCTTGTCAAAATCATCCTCTTTTAATCCTCTTGATGTAGCTGCCGGTGTTCCAAGTCTTATACCACTTGTTACAAATGGCTTCTGAGGATCATTAGGGATCGTGTTTTTATTTGCTGTGATATGTGCCTGATCGAGAAGCTTCTCTATTGCCTTTCCTGTGAGTCCGAATGGTGTAAGGTCAACAAGCATAAGGTGGTTATCAGTACCATCTGAGACGATCTTGATTCCTCTTTCCTGTAATCCCTTGCAGAGAGCCTGGGCATTTTTTACGATCTGCTTCTGGTACTCTTTAAACTCAGGCTGGAGTGCCTCCTTAAAGCATACAGCTTTTGCTGCGATAACATGCATAAGAGGTCCGCCCTGTGTTCCTGGGAAAATAGCTTTGTTGAAGTTGTATTTATCCTGCATTTCCTGACTGCAGAGGATCATTCCACCACGTGGTCCACGGAGAGTTTTATGTGTTGTTGTTGTTGTGACATGTGCATATGGGATCGGGCTTGGATGAAGTCCTGCTGCAACGAGTCCCGCAATATGTGCCATATCAACCATAAGTACAGCATCCACCTCGTCTGCAATCTCACGGAATTTCTTAAAATCGATAGTTCTTGCGTAAGCTGACGCTCCGGCAATTATCATCTTTGGTCTGCACTCAAGTGCGATTTCCCTTACCTTATCATAGTCGATGAAGCCTTCATCATTTACTCCGTAAGGAACTATGTTAAAATATGTACCCGAAAAATTGACTGGAGAACCATGTGTAAGATGTCCGCCGTGGTCTAAGTTCATTCCCATCACCGTATCACCCGGTTTAAGGATCGCAAACTGTACAGCCATGTTGGCCTGTGCGCCTGAATGTGGCTGTACGTTTACATATTCACATCCGAAAAGTTCTTTTGCCCTTTCTCTTGCAAGGTCTTCAACTACATCTACACATTCACATCCACCGTAATATCTCTTTCCCGGATATCCCTCTGCGTATTTGTTTGTAAGGATGCTTCCCATTGCTGACATAACAGCAGGACTTACCCAGTTTTCCGATGCAATAAGCTCGATATGGCTGTTTTGTCTGTCAAACTCATCTGTGATGGCTGATGCGATTTCTGGATCTACATTTTTGATGTCGTCAAGTGTGTACATAATTCTCTCCTTTAACTGCGTTATTACACTAATACGTTAACCTATTGTGTAAGCTTTTTATTCATTCTACTATTATGTTTCCTTACTTGCAACACAAAAATGCTAAAATCCACTTACGATCTTTTCTTAATCCTCATTCCCTGCATCACGATTGCTGCTCCAAACATTACAAGAAGGATCCATGCTGCAGACATATTGTCATCTCCGCCTTTTACTGAACGGGCATTTTTGATATTATTCTTGCTGTTTGCACTTGGTTTTGCATTACTCTTTTTATTTATTGCATTGTCTGAAGTACTTCCGGAAACATTTGTCTGTTCATCTGTATCTGTGATGTTGTTTCCAGCATTTTCTCCATTATTTATGCTGCCTGCATTGTTCTGGTCTGTGCTGTTTTCGTCTGCATTATTTTTATCTGTGTTGTTTTGGTCTGTACTGTTTTTGTCTGTGTTGTTTCTGTCGGTATTATCCGTTTTTCCTGCCTCTGATCCGGTATTAATGTCATTTCTGCTATCATCTTTTTTACTGTCATCTTTTTTACTATCGTCTTTGACATCATTTTCTGAATCATCTGCTTTGTCAGTGTAGGCAATGGCATATGTTGAGAATCTGTCAGTCTTAAATGTAAGCTCTCTGCTCTTTTCGTTATATGCTGTGTCTAGTATCTCTGCCACTCCGTCATGTACTCTTATCACATGGAATGTTCTTGTAAAACCATCCTCAACATCAAGTAATCCGACCGGTATTGTAACAGAAATGCTAAAGCTTTCTCCAGGTTCTGCTATCTTTTTGTCTGCCTTGTAAGCACTTCCGTCTGCCTTATATATCTCTGCAAAAAGGTTTATGTCTAAATACATTCCTATTTTGCCGTCAGAAAGCTTAACGCTTACTTTTTCTTTATCTTCTTTGCTTACACTTTCAGTTATATCGCTTACTGTAAGTTTTAAGTTTACTTTTCCTCCGGCAGCGATCACAGCCCTTTCTTCATCAGAGAAAATCGTCTTGTCGCTGACTAGTTTTCCGATAAGCTTTTCTTCATCCACATCTATCTTTGTGGCAGGTGCCTTTTCATCAACAACCGTTGTATATGATATATCACCCTTTGCAATATCATCCTTATCGTCTTTAGCTGTGTCATCTTTTATTTTTTCGATAGCCTCTCCTTTTGAAATAATTTCTCCGCAGCCCCTGCAATATGTATCTCCTGTGTAGCCTTCCTCTTTTACGGTTGCAGCTTTCGCATTCTTTACTTCTGTACCGCCTGTGTGGACATCCGGATTAAATTCTCCGTATTCCTCACCACATACTTCACATATTGCCTTAGTGTGGCAGTCTGCTATTTTGCCTGTGTGTCCGTCATTTACTCTTATAGTAAGTGTCTTTGTATTTCCTGATCTGTCTTTTGCTGTGATCGTCTGCGTGCCTTCTGCTGCGCCTACCTCATAACATCCGTCCTCATCTAATGTTATAGCTGTCTCATTTTCACCATTTACTTTTACTGTAACCGTGTCGAGATTTTCATCTGTAACCTTGATCTTTACAGGATTACAGTATGTCTTTCCGTCCTCTGCGCCCTCGATCTGTGGATCAGTATTGTCTATGTCTTTAACATATTTTCCTTTTACTTTCCACTCGATGACACCGACTCCGTGAACAGGATCAGCCTCACTCATCTCCTGTGGAACCATGACCATACGCAGAGCTGTGGTCTTTATCTGTCCAAGCTCTGTCGTATTGTACTTATCAACCTCACAGCCAAGTCCCTTTGCGTCTTTGATCTCGTTCCAGTCTCCATCTGCATCCTTGTACTCGAATTTAACTTCTTTAGGCATCATTATTCCGCCAAAATCTGTGAAATAATATACATCTGTGCTGTCTAAAACAACTTCTTCATCCCAGCTGTAGCTTAACCACGCATTCTGTACAGTGGTAGTTCCTGCTTCATATCTGTCATTCCAGTTATGCCATACTAACGCAGATTTATCATTTGATGATGATGGTTCAACTCCGTTATTTAACGCAGCGACACCACCAAGGTCATTTGTATAATCACATATTCCTTCTGCTTTGGCATCAAGTGCAAGATTTTCTTTGTCCTTTGCCTTTTCAAGTGCATCCTTTGCTGCATTTAATGATTCTGCCGCATTTTTTATCTGTGTATCCGATGCACTGTCATCGTCCATTACTTTCTGCGCTTCTTCAAGTGCGCTTATAAGCACATCATAGCTTTCTTTTGTATATTTAGTGCCATCTACTGCCTTTGCAGCCTCTATTGCAGCTGCAAGCTCTGTTTTGTCAGCTTTTACGGAAGCACCATAGACTTTCCATTCAATAACTCCGACTCCATTATTATCTTTTGCCTGCTTTTGCATTGTAACTCTTATCACAGTCGTCTTTACAGGAGTAAATTCTACTGTATTGAATTGATCCATAGCTTTTTCATATGATGACTCTGTGGAAACTTTCTGCCAGTTTCCGTTTCCGTCGAGGTACTCATATACATAGTCTGCCGGTACCTTTATTCCTCCACTTGTGTAGCTGCCTTCTTCTCCGTCATACCAGAAATAGATATCTGCCTTCTGCAGTTCTACTGCACTGTCCCATGTATATGTTATCGACTCAGAACTGCTGACATTTCCCCATGAACCATATTTAGGGATTTCCCAGTTCGTATTGTATGATTTTTCAGCCGTTTTTCCATCTTTCACTGCTGCAAGCGATTCCCAGCCTGATACATAGCTTGTGGATGCCGTTGCAGAGTATGCAAGATTTCCATCCTCTGATGACAGTCTGGTGATAGCTTTTGCAAGTTTTTCTGATGCTATATCCACTGCTGTCTGATCGGCTTCTTTGTCATCGCTTACCTGCTGTGCTTCTTTTATCTGTGCCTTAAATGCTTCTTTTTCATCATCTGTAAGAGCAAACAGATCAAGGTCAAGCGCATTTGCGTGGTCGATCACCTGACGAAGCTGCTGCTTATCAACTGTGTTGTCGGAATATCCCCACACTTTCCACTCTATAACACCGCATCCTAAAGTCTTTGGTGACATGATCATCCTTATTGCAGTTGTTTTTACCGGTGTAAATGTTGTCGTATTATACTTATCAAGCTCTACGCCTAATCCCTTGGCATTCTTTACATCCTGCCAGTTTCCGTTTGAATCCTTGTACTGGTAGCTTACGCTCTTAGGTGCAAAGTTTCCATCTGTAAAGTAATATGCATCTGACTGGCAGATAACGATTTCCTTGTCCCAGTCGTACTCTACCCATGCATCACCACTCTGGTTTCCGCCAAGCCAGTTATGCCATACACCATGTGATGTATCGCGTGAACCAGCCGGCTCATAGCCATCATTAAGTCCAGCCACACCACCCAGGTCTTCCGGTGTGTTTACTATTGCGCTCGCTGTTGCGCTAAGTGCTGCATTTACTTTTTTCCCAGAAACAACCATAACGTTTGCTATAGCCTTGAGTTCTGTTCCTTTTACTGTACCACTGACACTGAATGTTCCTTCATTGTTGTATGAATCTTCTGGGATTTCATCCCATACTATCTGATCTGCAGCCAGTGTTCCGTCAGGATGTACTATCTCCATTGTATCAGGAAGCGATGGCTTTTCACCTTTTCCTGTTATTATAGTGTCTGTCCTGTCAATTCCATCGACATCGCCTGTCATGTCCACTGTTACCTGCTTTGTTGTAACTGTATCCTCATCAAATACACCTGTTTTTTTGTCTATGACAGTAAGCTCTAATGTGTATTCTCCCGGAGTGTATGCTTTCATTACCGCATCTGCTTTGTCTGCATCTGCAATAACTGCTTTTGTTCCTTCCGGCTGATCTGCCACTTTCCATTGATATGTGAGTGTATTTTCATATGTAGTGTCTGCTGTTGCAGATGAATTAAGCTTTGCTGTTGTAGTGTTTATGTTATCCTGAACAGCTTCCGCCTTATCTATAACAGGAGCCTTCTTTTCGTCAGGTCTTCCGACATTTACTGTTATAGTCTTTTCTGTGGAAAGCTTTCCATCATTTACTGTAAGCTTAAATTTATATTCCCCATCTAATGAGGCAGTTATATCTGTAAATGTCTGTGACTCAGATGTAAATGAAACTTCTGCTCCTTCCGGTTTCTCTACGTTTTCCCATTTGTATGTAAGTCTTCCGGATGGTGCACCGTCATCATATGCACTTGCTTTTACGTTAAATGCTGTGAGCGCCTGTGGGTTCTCATCTGTTTTTATATCATATATCTTTGGTTCTTCATTTTCTCCACCATCCTTCTTTGTGATGCTTATCTGTGCGGATTCGCCTTCTGGTACTACAACATATGCAGTTCCTTCATTATCCTTTACATAACACTGGTTCTGGTTTGAGCTGTCACCACATTCTGCTGTGATGTCATAATATCCGTCACCTACTCCGGCTCCGCTTAAGCTGATCTTTAAAAGATGCTCTTTTCCTGTAGTGTTATTTACAGTAAGATTCATGACTGCGCCATTTTTATTTATAACAGCCTGTGTGCATGAATCCTGTTCAAGCTCTACATAGACTTTTCCGTCAATTATGTTTATACGTTTGCCTATTCCGTCAAGTGGAGTCACTGTATATACATCTCCACTCTTAGACACATTGCAGCCATATCCTGTGAGCCCGAAAATTGGATCTGTAACAACATCAGAGCTTATAGAAAGAAGTGAGCCGTATATTCCCTCGTCACTCTCTCCTGAAAAATCATTCCAGCCGTTATTCATAACGCGTGTTCCACGGTCATTTACATCCTGTGCTCCGACTCCGCCTTTTGACATTGTATATCTCCAGCTTGTGTTTCCGATATATTCTGAAGATATCTGTCCCATGTTTATTGCGTTGAAGTTTGATAATTTTGCTGCATAGTTCATCCGCTGTGACCATGCTGTTTCATCTGCATCGGCTGTTGTATCCTCGTATCTGAGCCAGTCATCCATTATGTATCCTGCAAGTGAAGCTGTGTACTGGAAATTCCACCATGTCTCACCGCCCCTGAACACAGGATCTGCATACTGATACCATGTCGGCTGTAATCCACGCATTGCACGCGTCTTCCACTCTGCCTTTTCCATCTGGCTCAATGCCTTATCTGTATCTGAGCTGCCAGGATAATATTTTCGCAGTGCTTTGGCTGCTGAATATGCACCCTCCTCACCGGTATTATCATACTCAAACTCTGAACCATATGGATAAGCGGCTCTTGTCATGTTTGTTCCTTTTTCTTTTGCAAAAAGGTTCTGCAGCTTTTCGGCTTCCTCGTCCATTCCCTCATCATACAGAGCTTCTATCATCTGTGGGATCTGCTGCTCGCCATAGTATCCGATCTCATATGCATTTACGCGGTTAATATAAATTCCATATGCTTTTTCCAGATACCACTCTGCCGGTTTTCTGTACTCGATAAGATCAGGATATGCCTTTTCTATACGGTACATATTAAAGAATCCTGTAGCCTCCATTACCTCTGAATATGTTCTGGTGTATGGAACAGAGGCATCGCTGTATATTCCTGAGTTTCTGAGATAGTTTGCGACTGTATAGCTGTCCTGTGTATTTTTCATGTAATTGTCCCACATGAAATCAATAAGATATTTCTCAATTGATTCTATCTCATCAGCCTTTGGATCAAGGTAGTTTTTCATCGCCATGAAATTTATATTATCATGACTCCAGTCATCTCCCCAGTGATCCTGCTGTTGGCTGTCCCGTCCGCTTGCAAAATACCAGTCACTGTATATACCATATGTTTCGCTGTTTTCATCATTGTCCTGTGACTGTGCTGCGGCAAAATCTGAGTGGGCATTTATTGTCTTATTTAATTCGTCTAAAACATTAAATTCAAACTGTGTAAATTTCTGCTTCCCATTTGATTTGTAATTGATGCGTACACTGTTATTTCCTATACATTTAAAATCAATGTTATAAATGTGATGTGTCTCACCGTTTACCGTCTTTGTCTCAACCAGTTCAGCTGTGGCATCACCACCATGCTCTACTGATCTGCTATTGTTTACAAGATTAATTCCATCATCTGTTACAGTCTGCTGTGGTATATGTTTCTCATCCCACGGATCATTTTCGTGTATACACTGCACATCCACGCTCACATCCGACACCTGGCTTTCATCATAATGAAGATCAAGCTTTGTAGACATATTTATCGCTGTCTGGAATCCCGGAACCGCAACGGCATCTATAAGTCCTTCCCTGTATAGGATAGAACGCATATTATTTTCTCTCTCTTCCACCGAGTCGGATGAATTATTCGGGTCATCTGCACTTGTCTGCGGTGAATTATCTCCGGCTCTTACAGCTGAGAATTTAAAGCTGTAAGTCTTTTTCTCGCCCGGTTTTAATACAAGACTTGATGCGTCCGTAAAATATCCTTTTCCTGTTTTCTGGATATCCCTGGAATGGATATAATAAACCTGAAGTCCCGGATAAAAATTACCCGAATCACTTGTCCATCCCTTATAAAGATTACCTGAACGTGTACCTTCTACACCATTTACAGAACCTATCCAGTTGTCTATATACTCTATCTTTGCACCTGTTGATGTGACCGGTGTAAAAAGCATATAGTTTCCCTCACCGCTGCACCTTATAGCATATGCATAACCGCTGTCTGCTCCTGCATATGTATGTACAGTAACTCTGTTATTGTATGTATCATCGATCGTGCTGTAAGCACTGTTCCATGGCATCGGAAGTCCTACATCACCGAATTCTATGTAGTTTCCACTGGTGTTTTCCAATGTTATATTCCATTGCATTGAACCATCATCTGTGCCCATGTCATATTCTGATGTAACGTCAAAGCCTTTCATTGTACGTTCATCCGTTGAATCTTCATCCTGACCTTTAAATTTAACTGTAACCTTATCGTCAGTTGCTGTTTTTTCTATATATGGATTATCCTTCAGATTCTCTGAGGCATTTGAATATGTTGTCGAACCGCCTGCTGCGAGCGTTTTATTTGTGTCAACTTCCACAAACCCTGAATTATCACCGGCAAAGTTTCCATCCTTGCTTGTCCTGTAGGAGAAGATCATTTCTCCCATCCACTGGTGCGCTTCATTGTTCTGTGCCGCAGTATCATTTGGTAATACAAAGTTTACATCTCCGCCGTTATTGTTTGTGCGGTTGTTTTTGATCTGCAGGCTGGAAATCTGACCGAGATCCCCAATCTGCGCTTTTAGACTTCCATTTGAGATGGAGTCTGACTGTGGCTGGGCACTTACCGTACTCTGCGGTAAAATTCCAACCAATGATGACAGCATAACTGCCGACATGGCACATGCCGTCACCCTTTGCCTGGTCTTTACATTTTTCCCCATAGCTTTTCCTTCCCCTAAAATATAATTATATTGTTTCCTTTATCCAGACGAGCATTTCACCGGTCTGGCGGTTACCCCAGTAACAATACGGAACTGCGCGAAGCGTAACGTCCGTATATTTATTTCTTATAGGCTGATATAATTTTTTATCATTCCAGCCTTCGTCAGAAATCTTTTTACCCCTTAAATGAATCTCACTGCATCCCCCGAGCAGCTTGTCATTATAGATTTCTTCAAGTTTCTGGTCTGTGTCAACAAAAACAGATGCAAGATTATCTCCGTTATCTGTCTCCTCTATACAATAAACAAGCGGACCTTTCATTATCGCGGTTTTTCCTGAGTCTGCCCTGACTAATGGATTTGCGTGTACAAACACAGGTTTTGAATCAACCTTTATGTCAAATATCTCTTCTTTAAATTCTCCTGTTATCTCGATGTAACCGTTTTCTATCTTTATACCATCCTGTTTATAAATTTCTCCGCCGGCTTTGTATATCATTTCCCCGTTATGTGATATCTCAAACCCCTGTGCATATTCAGGTATTCTGAATGCGATTGTTCCCTTTGAAGCTTTTTCCCCGCTCAGCTTAAAACTGATATTTTCATTCCATGGGAAATCCCCGTCGAGTTTCATCGTAAATTCATTGCCGCCTATAGTCGTCTTTGTCTCATTTGCGACATAAAGATTTACATATATTTTTTCCTCATCCTTAAAGTATATATATTGTCCAAGTGAAGCGAGCGTCCTCGTGATATTCGGTGGGCAGCAGGCAACCCCGAACCATTTCTGTCTTACAGGTTTTACATGTTCTTTTGATGTGCGCGGTATGCAGTTTGCCGGCCATACTTCAAGCGGATTTACATAGAAGAAACTTTTTCCGTCCATCGCTATTCCAGAAAGTAAAGTATTGTACAATGCTCTTTCCACGACATCCATATATGATGCATCTTTTTTTATGTCCGCCATTCTCTTTCCAAACATCGCAAGTGCTATCGTCGCACATGTTTCTGAGTAATTGCAGTCATTTGGAAGATCATAATCTGTTGTAAATCTTTCGAGTATACCGGATGAACCTACACTTCCTGTTATATACATCTGTCTGTGAACCATGTCATCCCACAGTCTCCCGCACGCATCCATGAGTCCGTCGTCACTGTACTCGTATGCCACATCTGCCATAGCTGAGTACATGTAATTGGCTCTTACAGCATGCCCTTCGGCATATTTCTGCTGTCTTACAGGTACATCTGACTGTGAATACTTAGGATCATAATCTGCAAACTCCGGAAAAATTAATTTATGTTTTAATTTTTGTTCCTTAAGGAACCAGTTCTCGCCTTTGCCTCTTGCATCTATAAAATATTTCGCCTGATCTAAATATCTTTTATTGCCTGTGACCCGGTATAGCTTTACGAGTGCAAGTTCTATTTCCTGATGTCCCGGATATGCATGTATCTGACCTTTACCACTGCCGAATGTATCACATATAAGATCTGCGAATTTAGATACTATATCGAGAAATCTTCTCTTTCCTGTCGACTCGAAATATGCTACAGCCGCCTCTATCATATGACCTGCTGTGTAAAGTTCGTGCCCCTCTGTGATATTGCTCCAGCGGCCATCCGGCTCCTTTATCGTAAAATATGTATTTAAATATCCATCCGGCTGCTGTGCCCTTCCGATAAGTTCTATCGTCTCATCTGCAAGACTTTCCAGTTTGTCGTCCTTACAGTAATTTAATACAAACCCTACTGCCTCAAGCCATTTCGCCACATCCGTATCCTGAAATACTGCGCCATAGTAGCTGCCCTCGCTCTCACCTGCAGCGATCTTGAAATTCTCTATGCAGTGGCTTGTCTCCACATCATCTATCCTGTCATTTAATATATCCCACTGATATGGGATGATCACATCCTTAACGAGATGTATATATTGGTTCCAGAATTTATCTGTAATTTTTATATTTTTAAGTGAAATACTTGAATTTGCTGCCTTTTCCATGCTGCCTCCTGTCCTCTTAAAATTCTCTCCAAAATGCTGTAAACAAAACCTCATAAATATTATGCAAAACGTTTAATTAAATCGTTTAACATGTATCATAAAAAAAGGAAAGCTGCCAGATCAACTTTCCTTTCCTTTTTAACATATATTAAATTCTCTTGTCAATCGTTTTACTTAAAACGTTTTACTTTTGTGAGAAGATAACAAATTTAAACGTTTTACTTTGTCAACTTTTCATGTGTCATAAGTATCAGTTTATATCTTTAACTGAATCTCTTATGTACATTTTTCCTTTAACCGGTATTATCTGTGCACAAAGAGGCAGATCATCTTCTTTCTCGATGTCCTCTATCACCCGCCGGCATGCTTCGTATCCTATATCAAAAAGAGGAAGCGATATCGTAGTAAGCGCAGGCTCACAGAATGTGGCCAGTTCACGGTTGTCAAATCCCACAACCGAGATGTCATCTCCTGGAACAAGTCCCTCTGCCTCAAGACGGTCATACACGCCTCCTGCCATGATATCGTTCATGCAGAAAATAGCTGTGACACCTAAATCCAGAAGGCTGTCTGTGTTGTCATATCCGCTCTTTCTCGTCCAGTCGCCTTTCACGACAAATCGCGGATCAAACTCTATGCCATGTTCCGCCAAAGCCTTTTTGTAGCCTTCCAGTCGGTCATTCGTATGGATACTTGAGTATTTACCGGTAATGACACCTATTCTCCTGTGCCCCATTGCAATGACATAGTCGATCAGTTTATGCGCACCATACAGATCATCCACGATCACCGATGAGTGTTCTTTTGAATCTGTCATGCCATATGCCATTGCAGCCGGAACATCCAGCCTTCCCTTAAAACATTTAAGGGTTCTCTCATGTGTGGCGACATATACTATTCCATCAACCTGCTTTGACTTAAAATCCTTTGTCTGGCTCTGGATTAAATCCGGCAGATTTTCATCATCATAATATGTGTCGCCAAGTTTCTGGTACAGACGCAGATTGGTAAAGAGGATATTATATCCTCTTTCCTCACTGCACTGCGTGATTCCGTCAATTATTTCCGGTGCGCAGAAGACTGTTATGTCTTCTACTATTACACCGATCGTTTTGCTTTTCTGGGTTCTAAGGTTTTTTGCAACATAGTTTGGAGTGTAATTAAGTTCGTCTATCGCCTTTAGTACTTTTTGCTTTGTCGATTCACTTGCATTCGGCTTTCCGTTTATGATGTTGGAAACCGTAGCAATCGAAACACCGCAGTACTTTGCTATTTCTTTGATAGTGACCATCTTATTACCTCTTTCCTATGCAGATTATCGTTTAATAATATGGTAACCAAAAATGGTATTTAAATCAACCTTTATTTACTTTTTTTCTTTCTTGAAGCAAGTATCACACCAACGGCAATTACCATTGCAGCCATATAGCCCCATGCATTCGGTGTGTTATCTCCTGTTATAGGAGATGCGTATTTTCTGCCTGTCGGTGTAGTTTTTACATTAACCCTTCTTGCGGCTGCTGCTTTTGGTGTCTGGACGCTGTTTGTACTGCTATTTGTGTTGTCAGAGTCAGGTGCTGCGTTGTCATTTGATGGATTCTCTGTTATGTCAGATTTTTCCTATGTGTCTGTATATGTGATAGCATATGTAGAAAATCTGTCTGTCTCAAATGATATAGTCTGCGCACTTCCATCATATGTTGACTCAAGTATCTCCTTATATTCTTAATTTAAAATACATACTATATACATATTACCAAGTAACACTGCAAAATCCATCTTTTTCTCTTCATCTTCACTCTGTACCATCAGGTATAGATTTTCAATAGTAACTTTACACACTCAAATTTTTATTCCATATTAATTTATCCTGTACTTCTTCCGATAAATATAATATACAAGGAAGGGATTCCAGCACATTTATACCAAGGAGGGATTAAATAATGAGTTTAACATCTATTTCAAATGTAGCTTCTACTGTTGTAGCAGCAAATAGCACCACTACTGCCAAAAAGGATTCGGCAGCTGCCAGCAAATTAACCAGCACTTTCGATGAAACTGCCGCTGTATATGAAAAGTCTTCAAGCAGTTCTGACTCAAAGAAGGCTTCTGACAACACTTCAGCAAAAAAGACAAGCACAGCTGACCGTTCAGCCATAGTCAAAGCCTTAAAGGATGATGCCGAAAAGCAGAAACAAAACCTTATCGATATTGTACGCAAGTCTATGTCCGGTCAGGCTTCTACATGGAACAAGTCTCAGGGACTTAAGAGTCTCTTTGAAAATCTGACTGTAGATGCTGACACCATTGCACAGGCTAAAAAAGATATCGCAGAGGATGGTTACTGGGGTGTCGATCAGACATCCGACAGAATCTTGGATTTCGCCAAAGCTCTTTCAGGTGATGATCCAGATAAGGCAGATATGCTCTTAGAAGCATTCAAAAAAGGTTACAAACAGGCAACAGGCGATTGGGGAGCCGAGCTTCCGTCATTGTGTAAGGATACATACGATGCTGTCGTAGAAAAATTCCAGAAATGGAAAGATGGTGCATCAACAAATTCTACCGAAAGCTAATATAGCCGCATAGCATAATTAAAGGGTATTCAACACTTTGAATACCCTTCTTTATTGTCTCTATTTCAGCATAACCTTGCAATCTTTTTTATAACATGCTATTCCATAGCTGATAAAATTTCGCATGCCATCCTGTTTAAGCCTTCCAACATAATCTTTTTCTTCAATCTGTTTTATTGCATCCAGGCATGCTTTATCCATATTTCCATTTTCAGCATATTTTAGTTCGATAACTATCCCTGTTCTGTTATCTGGTGCTTCTATCAATATATCACTATACCCCGTTCCGGACTCAGCATTCGATTTTATGATCCAATTTGACTTATAGACAAGTAGTCCCAATAAAATACCATGATAAAAGTTCTCCTTCTTTTCCTTTGCGACTGCGGTATCACGTATGCTTATAGTATTCCACAGATAATCGCCAAAAAGCTGTTCAATCTTCTGTGAATTCTTTTGAATAAATGCATTGCAAAATTCCTCAAGCGCCTTTCCGTCATTTTTTGATGCATCACGAAACCACTCTCTGACTTTCTTTATAAAAAGATTTCGTATCTCTTTATTTGGAATTGCAAGACGATATCTATCATCATCAGTTCGTCCCTGCTGTGTCAGATAACCGGTTGTAAAAAGTACACTCCAAAGATTTTCAATCTTATCATCAAGTTCTTCGTAAGTCAGTTCCTGTGAAATTTCTTTTTCTATATATTCTCCGGCTATCAGACGTTCAATTTCGTTTTTCGTGCTTGCATCTGCCTTGTCTATAAATCTGCGGACAATGGCATTGCCACTTGAATTAGACCAGAAATCCTCCGGTTTTGCCTCTTCATCCATGCACAGACTTTTGCTATATCGTATTACATCCCATGGACAATAGATATCCGTATTTCCAAATCTATAACCATCATACCATTCTTTCATATCTGCATAATGAGCCGACAGTCCATAATCTTTGAGTATTTTTCTAACTTCTGCATCCGTAAACCCAAAACACTCATCATACTGGACATTTAAAATCGATAAAACCTCAAAGTTATTAAGTCCTGTAAAAATACTCTCTTTCGAAATGCGAAGACATCCGGTCAAAATAGCAAACTGTAAAAAATCATTTGTTTTTAATGCCTGTCCGAATATTCCTTTGATCAACGCGACCATCTCTTTATAATAACCATTCTGAAACGCTTTATCCAGCGGCACATCATACTCATCAATTATAATTATTGTTTTCCTGTCATAATGTTTATACAAAAATCTGGATAATGTCTTCAGACTGTTTTCTATATTCTCATCTGTTCCAGTCAGAATACTTTGAAAGCTTATTCTGTCTTCCTGTGTCAGTTTTTCGCTATTTTTCAGATAGTAATGCCTGTCCGCCTCTTCTTTAATTATTTCAGACAGCATTTCCTTTGATTTGGAAAATGTCAATCCATCTACACCTTTAAGCGATAGAAAAATAACAGGATATTTTCCCATATATTCATTACACAACTCTGTATTATTTGAAATATATAACCCCTCAAACAATGAACTATCTGTTCCAATTTCAAAAAAGCTTTTTAACATACTCATGTTAAGAGTTTTTCCAAAACGTCTCGGACGTGTGAACAAATTTACCTTTCCCCAGTTTTGCAAAAGCTGCTCTATAAGTCTTGTCTTATCAATATAGTAAAAGCCTGATTTTCTTATCTCCTCAAAATTTTCGATTCCGACAGGTAATTTTAATTTATTATCCATCTAAGCCTCCAATATAATAAACCGCTACACTTAATATCAGTATAGCGGATTATCCCTAAAAATACAATTTGAAGTTAATTTCCTACGATGATTTCCTGCCGTATATAAATGTCGTAAAGTATATGACAGACGCGATTATTACTATCATCGGTCCTGTTGCAACATTTGTATAATATGAAACTGCAAGACCCACTATTCCGGAAAATACTGAAAACAGTACCGAAAACAGATGATATTCACGCATATTCGAAGATATATTTCTTGATGATGCTGCCGGAAGGATAAGCAATGCATTTATTATAAGTATTCCTATCCACTTTATGGAGAGCATTACTATAAGCGCCACAAGCACCGCAAAAAGGTTGTCCATAAGCCTTACATGGATCCTCTTGCTCTTTGCCACAGTCCTGTGAATACAAATCGCATTTAATTTATTAAATCCAACCAGCCAGAATATAATTGTTACAACAAAAATTATAACAAGATATAATATTTCTTTTTTTGTTATGCTAAGGACATCACCGACAAGTATGCTTGAATATTTGCTGAAATTTCCGCCTTTTGATAATATAGCAAGACCAATTGCCACAGAGCATGACGAAAATACTGAAATTATCGTATCCGTCGATGCCATATTCATGCTTCCTATCTTATTGAGGAGCAGCGCAAAAATGATTGCAAAAATAACCATAGATAAAGATGTATCCCCCACACCAAATACAACTCCTACAGCTATTCCTGTCAATGCGGAGTGCCCAAGTGCGTCCGAAAAATATGCCATCTTTTTATTGACTATCATAGTTCCCATTATTCCAAATAAAGGGGTAATAATGAGCACTGCGATCAGGGCATTTCTCATAAAGTCAAAACTTAACCAGGAGGCTATATTCATTTTTCTTCCTCCTCTCTTATCCAGGAATCTTCTCCTGTTGAAAAAATCTGCTCAAATTCAGGACTTTCATATACTTCCTTTACGGTTCCCTGTTTTACTATTGTTTTATCGAGAAGGACCACATGATCTGCATACTTTGCCACATAATCAAGGTCATGTGATATAAGTATGATCGCCAGATCATAATTTTTCTTCAGATATTCCATTGTTTTGTAAAACAGTTCCATACCATTCTGATCTATCCCGGATACCGGCTCATCAAGTAAAAGCAGATTAGGCTCATCCATTATCGCCATTGATAGCAGCACTCTCTGAAGCTGTCCACCGGAAAGATTACATACCTGCTTATCTATAAGATCCTCCGCCTCAAAAATTGCGAGATTTTCTTTTATCTTTGCCTCGATCTTTTTGCTTTTCGGCAGAAAAACAGGATAGTTACTCTGGTAACTTGCTATGAGATCATATACACTCACCGGTGTATTTTTCTCGATATTGATCGACTGTGGCACATAGCCGATTTTAAGCTTTGCCATATGTCCGTCTTTTGTATCCTTGAATTCGATAGTTCCCGTATGCGGTATATCATCAAGTATCGCCTTTATAAGTGTAGATTTTCCGGCTCCGTTTTTTCCTATTATGACGTTAAAAGATCCACAGTGGATGTGCAGATTTATATCATGAAGAACTATCTGGTCAGAAAACCGTACACCTAAATTATTAATTTTTATACAATGAAATCCGCAAGGTTCGATTATTTTTTTCATGTTTAAAATGCACCTTCTATAAGCTTAAAGTTTTTCTTCATCCCATCTATATAACTATCTTTATCATAATCTCCACGATTTAGCGGATCAATATATACCATTTTTACATCCGTCTCGCGTGATACAGTGTCACCTAAATCTTTTCCATATAATTCTTCTGCTAATATGACCGATACACCATCATTTTTTACAGCAGCTATTACATCGCTTACTTCCCCTGCACTGACTGAGCGTTCCTCGTCAAGATCCATAAGATAACGCACATTCATCCCAAAGTCGTCAGCAACATATTCATATGCTTCATGGAAAATTATTATATCTTTTCCATTTGTCTTTTCCTTTATCTGACTTTCCTCCTGCTCTAATTCTGCAAGTTTCTGGTCATATTCCTTTGCATTTGAATTATATATAGATGCATTTGATGGATCAGCCTCTGATAAAGCGTCTGCAATTGTAGATACCATAGTTCTGTATCTTGAAACGCTCATCCATGCATGTGCGTTTTCATCTCCGTGATCGTGACCTGCCCCATCGTGATCATCTGGATCTTCCCCGTCATGATCATGGGTCCCTTCACTGTCTATATCCTGTTCTTCTTCATGGCTATGATCGTTTGTATCTGTTCCATCCCCATGTACATCAATATCTTCATCATCCTCAGCAATAAGCTGCACATCCCTGCAGGCCTCTGTAACTGTAAGATCCGGATATGCCTTTGCAACATCAGACATGAATGATTCTATTCCACCGCCATTTATCACAAACATATCTGCTGTAGATAATAACTTCATATCTTCCGGTGTCAGCTGGAAATCGTGCAGGCATCCTGTCTGCGGTTCACTTAGATTTTCAAGCGTTACGCCATCTGCTCCATCAACAATATTTAACGTTGCAATGTACATCGGATAAAAAGATGTTACGATTGTAAACCTTCCTTTTTCTTTCGTGCTGCTGTAGGAGCTGCGTTCATATAGCATGACGAGCATCGTACATACTATTATGATACATAAAAACATTATACCTACAAATCTACACTTTTTTTTCATTCTTTATAATTTCGCCTTTCTGTGACTTGTTGTAGTAATTACTTCTTTTTACCTTTATCTTTGCCCTTATTTTTGCCCTTAGCTTTCTGTCTGCGCTCAAGAGTTTTCTTTGCAACAGGTTTTCCTGTTTTTTTCCAGCGCTCCTTTTTATTTCCAGCAGCCTTGTCTGAGGCATTGATCTTTGCTTCTTTTTTTGCCAGACGTTTTGCTTCTTCCTCCTGCTTTATTGCTAAAAGGGTTTCCTCGTCAAAGACAAGTGAATCTATTAAATCCCAGATTTCCTCCCTGCCCTCTTTTGACATTGATGAGAAGGGTATTATGATCGTATCCGGCTTGACATTTAAAACCTCTCTGATCGCTTTTATATGGGCGTCTATCTGTGTTTTTTTCAATTTATCTGATTTTGTAGCTATAATTATCGGCGCAAATCCCTGATCTACCATCCAGTCATACATCATTATGTCATTTTCAGACGGGTCATGCCTTATGTCTATCAGTAAAAATACTGCCTGAAGCTTTTTTGATGTGTGAAGATAGTTTTCGATCATCTGCCCCCACTTTGCCTTTATTTCTATGTTCGCATTGGCATAGCCATAACCCGGCAGATCTACCAGATACATAGCATCGTTTACATTGTAAAAATTTATGGTCTGTGTCTTGCCGGGCTGGGAAGAAATTCTGGCAAGTGATTTTCTGTTCATAAGCGCATTTATGAGAGATGATTTACCGACATTTGATTTTCCGGCAAAAGCGACCTCATTATACACATTGTCAGGAATCGTGCTTGTGATTCCACATACAGTTTCCAGATTTACACTTTTGATTACCATTTTTCATCCCTTTCTGCCATTAAACGGCAAATGCCTGTTTTTCAACCTGCTCAAACCTATCTACAGGTATAATTTCCATTCCGTCCGTTATCTCATTTGAGATTTCCTCAAGATCTTTTTCGTTGTCTTTTGGGATACAGACAGTTTTTATTCCGATATTTTTTGCTGCAAGCAGCTTTTCCTTCAATCCTCCGATTGGAAGAACTCTTCCACGAAGAGTGATCTCACCTGTCATAGCTATATCTGCCCTCACAGGTTTCTTTGTTATGGCTGAAAGCATCGCTGTCGCCATTGTGATACCGGCTGATGGTCCATCCTTCGGAACTGCCCCCTCCGGTATATGTATGTGTATATCATGTTCTTTGTAAAATTCCGGCTTAATATCATATTTATCACTTATCGATCTGATATAGCTAAGACCTGCCTGGGCAGATTCTTTCATGACATCGCCCATTTTCCCTGTAAGTGCAAGTTCTCCCTTGCCCGGAAGCACATTTACCTCAACCTCTAAGGTAACACCACCTACACTGGTCCATGCAAGACCTCTTACAATTCCGATATCTGCCTTATCACTTCTCTTTTCAGGCATATATTTTACATTTCCAAGATAGTCTTTTATATTGTTTTTCTTTATCTTTATGCTCTCTTCATTTTTCTGATATATCTGTCTTGCCGCTTTACGGCAAATCTTACCTATAGTGCGCTCTAAGCCTCTGACTCCGGCCTCTCTCGTATAATATCGTATCACGTCACGCAGCGCACTGTCCGTTATTGTAAGCTGGTCTTTTTTCAGTCCGTTTTTCTCTTTTTGTTTCTCGACAAGGTGTTCCTTTGCTATATGGAACTTTTCATTTTCAGTATAGCTTGATACCTCTATAAGCTCCATACGGTCAAGCAGAGGCTTTGGAATATCAGATACTGAGTTTGCTGTGGCAATAAATAAAACTTCCGAAAGATCAACCGGCAGTTCCACATAGTGATCCCTGAAACGGCTGTTCTGTTCACTATCAAGCACTTCAAGAAGTGCTGCCGAAGTATCTCCTTTGTAGTCGCTGCTTACCTTATCTATCTCATCGAGCAGAATAAGCGGATTAGCTGTTCCTGCTGTCTTTAATGCATTTATGATACGTCCCGGCATCGCTCCGACATAAGTCTTTCTGTGTCCTCTTATCTCGGCCTCATCCCTTACACCACCAAGGCATATACGGACATATTTCTTTTCAAGTGCTGCCGCTATGGAACGTGCAATACTTGTTTTTCCTGTTCCGGGTGGTCCCACAAGACATATTATAGGGCTCTCACCCTTATTTGTCAGATTTCTTACTGATAAGAATTCCAGAACTCTTTCTTTTACATCAGATAGTCCGTAATGATCATCATTTAAAATTTTTTCTGCACGGTCAAGATCTGTATTGTCTGTCGACATATCATTCCATGGCAGTTCTAAAAGTGTCTCAATGTATCCTCTTGCTACAACACTTTCAGAAGAACTTCCGCTTAAATTTCTGTATCTTTCGATTTCTTTTTTAAGCTTCTGCCTTACTTCTTCCGGAGCATTTAAGCTTTCTGTCTTTTTAAGGAAGTCATCTGCTTCCGAATCTGCATTTTCCCCGAGTTCCTCCCTTATGACACTCATCTGTTCACGAAGAAGATATTCTCTTTGATGTTTATCAACCTTTTTCTTTACTTTTTGCTGAAAATCATTCTTTATCTGTGTAACATTGATCTGCTTTAAAAGAATTGCGACGATCACCTCGTATCTGTCACATATATCCTCTGTTCCCAGCACTTTTTGTTTTTGTGCATATGAAACAGGAAGATTATTTGTAACAAAATCTATTAGCTTTTCTATGTCATCATATTTTTCAATCTGCCTGAACAATTCTTTATTCACTTTGCCGACAACGGCCGCATACTTTTCAAAAGATTCCCTGACTCCCACAAGCATAGCTTCCCTGACGTCAGAAGGAACGCCCTCAAGATCTGTATTATATGTGCAGATTTCTGCCTCAAGGAAGTCCTCACATCTGGTAAATCCTACAAGCTTTGCCCTGCTTTTTCCATCTATAAGTATGCGCACCACATCGTTTTGTAATTTTACAACCTGTTTTATCTCTGCAACTATTCCCATCTCATACAGATCAGACTGCATCGGTTCTTCTACATCCACATCACGTTGTGTGACAAGAAAAATCTTCTGGTCTGCCTGCATGGACTCTTCTACAGCTTTTAGTGAACGATCCCTGCTTATGTCAAAATGAGCGATCATTCCCGGCATTATTGACATCCCACGGAGGGCAATAGCCGGCATTACTATCGTTATATCTTCCACGCGTATCTCCTATGAAGCCTGCTCCTCAATGTATTCATGTGATTCCTCTTCTCCATCAAGGGCTAAGTTTTTTTCTACAATGTCTTTATCTATAACATATCTGCTTATAGATTCATCTGATGGGACTTTATACATTATGTCAAGCATCACAGCTTCCATTATCGCACGAAGACCTCTTGCGCCGGTCTTTCTCTCAAGTGCTTTGTCAGCTATCGCATTTACAGCATCATCTGTAAATTCAAGTCCTACTCCATCAAGTTCTAAAAGCTTTGTATACTGTTTTACAAGAGAATTTTTTGGTTCCCGTAATATACGGATCAAAGCTTTTCTGTCAAGTGATTCAAGTGAGACTGTGATCGGCACTCGTCCTATAAACTCAGGAATAAGTCCGAATTTCACGAAATCCTGAGGAAGAGCATGTTTAAACGCCTCTCCTACGTTTACCTCTGATTTTGATTTTACATCTGAGTTGAATCCTATTGACGAAGTATCCATTCTGCTCTCTACGATCTTTTCAAGACCATCAAAAGCTCCTCCACAAATGAAAAGGATATTTGTTGTATCGATAGGTATCAGCTCCTGCTGCGGATGTTTACGTCCTCCCTGTGGTGGAACCGAAGCTACAGTTCCCTCTAATATCTTAAGGAGCGCCTGCTGTACACCTTCGCCTGAAACATCTCTTGTTATTGAAACATTTTCTGATTTCTTTGTGATCTTGTCGATTTCGTCTATATAAACAATACCATGTTCTGCCCTTGCAACATCATAATCAGCTGCCTGTATAAGTTTAAGGAGGATATTTTCTACATCCTCTCCGACATATCCAGCTTCTGTAAGTGTCGTGGCATCGGCTATGGCAAATGGTACATTTAATATCCTTGCCAGTGTCTGTGCAAGGAGTGTTTTACCTGAACCTGTAGGTCCAAGCATAAGGATATTGCTCTTCTGAAGCTCCACATCCAGATCTGCTCCGGCAAGAACTCTCTTATAGTGATTATATACAGCAACAGACAGCACCTTTTTTGCCTGATCCTGTCCGATAACATAATCATCCAGAAATGATTTTAATTCTTCAGGTTTTAAGAGGTTGATATCCTCCTTTGCTTCTGCTTTTCCGCCGCCATTCTCGACCGCTTCTTCCTCAAGAATTTCTGCACATATATCTATGCACTCATCACAGATGAATGCTCCGTTGGGTCCCGAAATCAAGCGGGCAACCTGCTCCTGTGTCTTTCCACAAAAAGAGCAGCGTATTTTTCCATCATTTTTACCTGCCATTATTTAATCTCCTTCTATGCGGCTTGAGGGCATCCCAAATGGGGTACCCTCTATAATAAATTAAAATTTATCTGTGTGTGATAACACTGTCTATAAGTCCGTATTCAGCGGCTTCCTGTGCTGACATGTAGTTATCTCTTTCTGTATCTGCTGCAATTGTTTCATAAGGCTTTCCTGTGTTTGCTGCAAGGATTTCATTTAATCTCTTCTTTGTCTTTAATATATTCTCTGCTGCAATCTGGATCTCTGTTGCCTGACCTTTGGCTCCGCCTGATGGCTGGTGGATCATGATCTCAGCGTTAGGAAGAGCATATCTTTTTCCCTTAGCTCCACCTGAAAGAAGGAAAGCTCCCATACTTGCTGCAAGTCCGATACAGATCGTTGATACATCACATTTGATGTACTGCATTGTATCATAGATTGCAAGACCTGCTGTAACCATTCCTCCCGGAGAGTTGATGTATAAATGAATATCCTTATTTGGATCCTCCGACTCAAGGAATAAAAGCTGTGCGACAACAAGGCTTGCTGTTGTCTCATTTACTTCCTCTCCTAAAAATATAATACGATCTTTTAAAAGTCTCGAATATATATCGTAATTACGTTCTCCTCTGCTTGTCTGTTCAATGACGTAAGGTACTAAACTCATAAATAATATCCTCCTTTATAAAAGTTTAAAAGACCGGCCCAGAAATTGCTTCTGAGCCAGTCCATCTAATTCCATTGTGTGCAGGAATCTTATTCTTCAGTAGACTCTTCTTTAGCGGCATCAGTTTTTCTCTTAGCTTTAGCGCGCTCTTTGATGTTGTCCATGATAAGATCAACTGCTTTAGTGATAGCGATGTCTTTCTTCATTGACTCTTTCTCTGCATCACCCATGTATTCTTTAAGTTTATCCGGCTCCATTCCGTAAGCCTTAGCCATCTTCTCAACTTCTGCATCTACATCTGCATCTGTCACTTCGATGTTCTCATCCTTAGCGATCTGCTCAAGTACAAGACTGCTCTGGATACGTGTTAAAGCTTCAGGACGAACCTGCTCTTTTAACTGATCTACAGTCATTCCTGAGAACTGTAAGTACTGCTCCATTGTAAGACCACTCTGTGCGATTCTCTGTGCAAATTCCTCAACCATTGTCTCACACTGTGTATTGATCATAGCCTCTGGAATGTCCATCTTAGACTTGTCGATGATCTTTTTGATTGCCTCATCTTCTTTAGTCTTCTTAGCTTCTGTTTCTTTTTTCTCTGTGAGGTTTTTCTTAAGCTCCTCTTTGTACTCAGCTAATGTGTCAACACCAGCTGCATCCTGTGCGAACTCATCATCAAGCTCAGGAAGCTCTTTTGTTTTGATCTCGTTGATCTTAACCTTGAATGTAGCTGGCTTTCCTGCAAGGTCTTCTGCCTGATATTTCTCTGGGAATGTAACGTTTACTTCTACTTCATCCCCTGTGTTCTTTCCTACTAACTGATCCTCGAATGTATCGATGAATGTATGTGATCCAATCTCTAATGGATGGTTCTCACCTTTTCCACCTTCGAATGCTACGCCATCAACAAATCCCTCGAAGTCGATAACTGCTGTATCTCCCTCTGCAACAGGACGATCTGTAACTGTAACTGTTCTTGCGTTTTTGTTTCTCTGGTTCTCAAGTTCAGCGTCAACTTCTTCGTCTGTAACTGTTGTGTCGATCTTTGTAACAGTAACACCCATGTATTTTCCAAGTGTTACTTCCGGTCTTACAGCAACTTCTGCTGTATAAATAAATTCTTTTCCTTTTTCAATCTGTACTACATCTACTGTAGGACGTGAAACGATGTCTACACCGCTCTCATCAATTGCTGCAGGATATGTCTGCTGCATAAGGATGTTTGCTGCGTCCTCGTAGAATACACCAGCTCCATACATTTTTTCGATCATAGCTCTTGGCACTTTTCCTTTACGGAATCCAGGTACACTGATCTGTCCCTTCTGCTTTTTGTATGCAGAATCCAATGCTTTCTCTAATTCTTCAGCTGAAACGTTAATTGTAAGTTTCGCCATGTTATGTTCTAAATTCTCAACCTGTACACTCATGTCAATCGTTATCCTCCTTAAAAATATATATGAATGGTATGTACATCATAGTCATTTCCGGGCATTTCCAACTTTCTAAACCCAGTCATTGGATGATTATATCACAACAAATCCAGTATTTCCAGTACTTTTTACTGAAAATACAGCTTTTCTTCAAAGAATTTATTTTTTCTATATTTTACAGTTCTGCAAATGCTGCCATATAAAGGTCATAATATGCCCCTTTCTTTTCAAGCAGCTGTTTTGGAGTTCCCTGTTCCATAATGCCTCCGCCGTTTATCACAAAAATCCTGTCTGCATTTTGTATTGTGGAAAGCCTGTGTGCTATGACAAAGCTTGTCCTTCCCTTAAGAAGTGCCTCTATGCCTTTTTGCACAAGTATTTCTGTGTGGGTGTCAATACTAGATGTAGCCTCATCAAGTATAAGGATTTTAGGATCTGAGATCATTGTTCTTGCAAAGGCTATAAGCTGCCTTTGTCCGATTGAAAGACCAGCACCTTTTTCCTTTAACACGGTGTCATATCCGTTTTCAAGCTTCATTATAAAGTCATGCGCATTGACAGCCTTTGCCGCAGCGATCATTTCCTCTTCCGATGCATCAAGTTTTCCGTACATTATATTATCACGGACTGTACCATGGAATATAAAATTATCCTGTGTCATGATTCCCATCTGTCTGCGGAGACTTTCAAGGGATACTTCAGTCAGATCGTATCCGTCTATAAATATTTTTCCAGAATCAATATCATAAAAACGGCTTATAAGATTTACTATAGTCGTCTTTCCGGCTCCAGTAGGTCCGACTAATGCGATCGTCTCTCCCGGTTTGATCGTAAAGCTTACATTTTCAAGCACTCTCGTCTCTGCCGGTGTTCCCTTATCATATATAAATGAAACATCCTCGAATTTTACCTCTCCTTTTATAGGCGGAAGTTCCACAGCATCATTTTCACTTGCAATATCTGGCTTAGTATCCATAATGTCAAAAATACGTTCTGCCGCAGATAAATTTGTGACTACCTGATTATAAAAATTACTGAGATTCATGATCGGATTCCAGAACATATTTATATATGTTCCAAATGCCATAAGAAGTCCTACAGAAACCTTTGGGGCTCCGATAAATTTAACTCCTACGAGATAAAGCATCATCGTACCGATCCCCCAGCAAAAATCGACTGTCGGTCCAAACATATCAGAGCGGGCACATGCGTTTATGAACGAATCCCTGTTCTGATCCGTAAGATCACACAGCACATCATATGTCTCATCCTCTGCGGAAAAGCTCTGAACTACTGACATTCCTGCTATTTCCTCATGCACATATGCATTCAGGTTTGATGTCTTTTTTCTGTGTATCTGCCATCTTTTATGGCCTGTAGACTGGATAAAAAATACACCTGCCACCATAAACGGCAGTGAGCACAGAGCCGCTATCGTAAGCTTCCAGTCCTTTACTGCCATGATGATCACAACGCCAACAACTGTTATAAAATCAGGAATGAGTGTTGTGACCGCATTGGTAAGAACTTCCTTCAACGAATTTACATCTCCTATTATCCTTGCAAGTATCTTACCTGTAGGTCTGCTGTCGAAAAACTTAAATGACAGCTTTTGTATGTGCTCGTAGAGCTCCTGACGTATATCGAGCAGTATTTTGTTTGAAATAACTGACATCGTATACATCCGTACCTTTATAAGTATAAAGTAAAGTACATTTATGATAACAGCAATAAGTCCGATGAGCATAAGTCCGTTCATATCATTTTCTGCCACATGATCATCTATTGCTGTTTCTATAAGAAGTGGATTTATAAGCTTTATCGCCACTGTCACACCCATGCAGCACAATACACCAAATACTGCAAGCTTATATTTATTCATATATGAAAATAACCTCAGGATTATCTGTTTCTTCTGGGTGTTTTTCATCTGTTCGTCTTCCCTGAATGAGTTGACTGCCATTTTTTCACCTCCAATTTGTATATCAAAAATTATGCAATTTCATTTTTTGCATCAAGCACTGCACCATACTGCGCACGATAAGTATTGTAGTATGCTCCTTTTTGTGCAAGCAGTTTTTCATGTGTTCCTCTCTCGACAATCCTGCCGTTTTCGATGTAAATTATCTCGTCTGCATGCCTTACCGCAGATATTCTATGTGCAATTATTATCTTAGTTGTATCTTTCAGTTCGTTGAGCATGATCTGTATCTCATGCTCTGTTTCCATGTCGAGTGCCGATGTCGAATCATCAAGCACAAGTATAGGAGATTTCTTTGACAATGCCCTTGCTATGCTTATTCTCTGCTTCTGTCCACCGGATAGACCTACACCTCTTTCACCTATAACAGTGTCATATTCCATTTCCATATCTTCGATAAAACCGCTTGCCTTTGCTTTCTTTGCAGCTTCTTTTACCCCTTCAAATTCAAGTACATCACGCTTTCCCATCTTGATGTTTTCTTTTATGGAATCGGAGAACAAAAATACATCCTGCATTACTACCGAAATATTTTCCCTTATCTGTGAAAGTGAAAGATCCCTTACATCCACACCATCAATTTTTACAGTTCCTTCTGTAGTATCATAAAATCTTTCAAGCAGATTTATCACCGAAGATTTTCCCGAACCAGTAGCGCCCATTATCCCTAGTGTTTTCCCCTGCTCCACAGAAAAATTTATATCGCTTAATATGTTTGTTGTTCCGATATCAAATGACACATTTGAAAATTCTATATTTCCTTTTACACAGTCAAGAACAACAGGCTCTGCTTTTTCCACAATTGACGATTTCTGTTCAAAGATCTTTCTTATCTTTTTTCGTGATGCAACTGCAGATGAAATACTGTTTACAAGCCAGCCAAGTGCTTCAACCGGCCATGTGCAGTTTCTGCTGTACTCGACATATGCTGCAAGTGATCCTATATCCATCTGCCCTTTCATTACAGAAATCCCACCAAGTACAGTACACATTATCGGAAGAAGAACTCCCATGAAATTAAATACAGGATCATATTTTACCATCGTTTTGGCTTCTGACATATTAAGGTCATAGTACCTTTTGTTATGTGAAAGAAACTTTGATATTTCAAATTTTTCCCTTGCAAATGCTTTTACAGTTCTCACACCGGCAAGATTTTCCTCGGCTATCGTTGTAAGTTCAGCATTTTCTTCGCTTATCGCTTCATAAACCTTATCAAGCTTTTTCTCAAGCACGATTGCAACAATACCACATATAGTCATGCATATCAGCGGCAGAAACGTAAGCTTCCAGTTCAGATTAAACATACAATAAAGCACGCTCACAACATGGACTGCAACTTCAATCGTAAATGTTCCGATAAATCCGATTGCAAGCCACACATGGTCTATATCATCCTTTACCCTCGCCATAAGTTCTCCGGTGTTTGTTTCACCGAAATAGTCCATCGAAAGTCCCTGAATGTGAGTAAACAGTTCCTTTCTCATCTCGGCTCCGATTCTTGCACCGGTCTTATCTGCCGTAAATTCTTTCAGATATCCAAATATACTCCTGCCCGCTCCGATCAATACTATAGCCACAAGCAGCATCGGTAGTCTTGCAAAATCCTGCCCTACAAAGATATCATTAACTATTATTTTCGTTATCTGTGGATATAGCATATCCAGTCCTATTGCAATAAACATACACACCAGGATAAATACATAGTAATACCAGTAATCACGTATGTATGAAGTTATTTTTTTCAATCTCATCCCTCTTTTCTTCATATTATCATTTGCTTATACATAACAGCCTAAGACTTACGCTCTCGCCAGAATATTATGAAATTTAGCTTTCTGATTTTCTGCTTTGCTGACACAGGTAGTTAAAGAATACAAAAAATCTGCAAATTTTATTATACAATTAAGATAAAAACTCTCAAATATAATAAAAAGCCCATGATCCGGCTTCTTTAACGATATACTGTCCAATCCCTCAAATGGCAGTATATAAAAAGAAGCCTGACGATCCAGGCTCACTAATAATTCATAAATATAATAATCAACAAAAAATCATGCGATATATGATTACAGTTCATAAATAGAGGCAAGTCTGTGCTGTCTTGTTTTGTTTTCAAAATTGATATGCTTTTTGTCATCAAATCTAAACATAAAATCTTACCTCGCTTTCTTTAATATTGATTACATCTGACTTTTTTAGTTAACCATAGTTACCATATATTGTCAACCCATTTATATAATATTTTTGGATTTATAAGCCATAATATTTTCATACACATACAACATGTGTATGCAGCTATAACACAATATGTTCCGGCAAAAATTCTGTCGGCACATCTTATAGCTGCCGACAGATAAAAGGAGGTATGTATTATGGCTACTAATAGTAAAAAAACTTCTGTACCAGAGGCAAAAGAGGCTATGAACCGTTTTAAGGAAGAGGTTGCTTCCGAACTTGGTGTACCTTTAAAAGAAGGATACAATGGAGATCTCACTTCTAAACAGGCGGGCTCTATCGGTGGAGAGATGGTCAAACAGATGATCATGAGACAGGAACAGCAGATGAAGTAGCTTCTTATGCTACAAAAATATGCGCATTTATGCGCATAACAAATGAGCAGTACGTGTATAAAGCGTACTGCTCATTTTATTTAGATACTTTTTATTTAGCTGCTTTTATTTAGTTGTTTTATTCAGCCTGCTCATCAATCTTAAAGTTATTTACATTCTTTCTGAGTTCTGCTGCTGAATTTTCTGCATCCTGCGCACTCTTCATAACCTCAGATGAACCATTTGCTATCGTCACTGTCTTTTGTGCAATGTTTGTAGTTCCTGCTGCACTGTCATTTGAGGCAGATGAAATACCATCGATTGCCTCTGTTATATTACTTATTGATGCGACAAGCTCCTCTGATGTGGCACTGAAATCAGATACAAGATCGTTAACTTTTGTTGCATCAAGATTATAATCATCTGCCATCTTTTCAAATTCATCAAAGCTTTGTACTATGTCAGTATCAACGAAATCAAGAAGCTTATTTGAATCTCCTGTAAGGTTTCCGACTGCTACGTTTACGTTTTCTGTTACACTCTGTATATTTGCCACTGCATCTTTTGACTGTTCTGCAAGCATTCTTATTTCTTCTGCAACCACGGCAAATCCTTTTCCTGCCTCTCCTGCTCTGGCTGCTTCTATTGAAGCATTCAATGCAAGCAGGTTTGTCTGTGCAGTAATAGTAAGGATAGAATCTGCCAGCACTCCGATCTGTTCAACAACCTTGGCATCATCAAGTGCCTTCTCAAGGCTTTCCCTGATCTCAGCCAGCATTTCCCGGATCTTCTGTCTGTTTTCTACAGTAGTATTCTTTGTATTCTCAGCTCTCTTGTGTATATCTTCTGCCTCAAGTGCACCATCCTGTGCCCTGCTGGCTATTTCCTTTGCAGCTTCTTCTATCTGCTGCGTCATTCCATTTATCTGTTCTACAGATGCCGCTGTCTCTTCTGTGCTTGCCGCAAGCTGCTGCGTAGTAGCTGAAACGTCCTCTATCTCACCATTGAGTGATGATACATTTGTATCTATGTTTTCAACAACGATATCTATGTTTTTAGCTTCGTTCTTAACTTTAGCCAGAAGTCCTCCTACGGATTGCCGCATGTCTTCAATAACACCGGCAAGACTTCCGAAATCGTCTCTTCTGTCCAGCAGCTTATGTGGCATTTTTTTCGAAAAATCCCCACTGGCTATATTATTGATTTCAACTGAAATATTGCCTAAAGCCTTTACTATATCAAATGAAATAAATGATATAAGTACTGAAAGCAGAATTACTATAACTACTGAAAAACCAATAAACGATGCTGCCTCTTTTTTTACAAAAGATGAGAATTCTTTGTCATGTGCTGCGATATCATCATCAATGTAGTCTGTATAATTTCCTGTACCAACAACCCAGTCAAATGGTTCAAAATACTCACTGTATGAACGTTTAGGTGAAGCTTCTGTCTCTCCCTCTTTTGGGAAAACATAATCTGTATATCCTCCACCATCCTCAACAGCTACACGTATTATCTCTTTTACCATCTGATAGCCGTCAGCATCCTTTGTCTCCATACGGTTTGTTCCTTCTGTATCACTTCCAAGTAATACTACGTTTGTTCCATCAGACTGATCGATCCAGAAATATCCTGCATCCCCATATCTCAGCTGTCTTATCTCGTCAGCTGCTAAGTTCTTTGCCTCTTCGAGAGTATATTTTCCTGCCTTATACTCATCGTTGATATCTGATAAAAGTGATATAGCCACACCAACCTGCTGCTTTATCAGATCATCATAACTCTGCCTTGAACTGCTTTCCATAGTTTCTAATGCCTTATCCTGCACCTGATTCATATCATTTACAGACATTAAGCTTGCAACTATAACCATAATTACTACTGAAACAATAATCAGTCCAAGTTTTACGCTAACCTTTAGATTTTTCATAGCATAACCTCCTAACATACCTCTATCGGTTTTTGTATATCTTGTCTAATTAAATTATCATCTAGACGAATTAATTATAACATTTCAACATATAGATATCAAGGAGATTATGTAATTTTTTAGGACAAAAGTTCCAATTTTGTAAATTAATAGCTATTCAGTGCATAAAAGCATAAAAAAGCGCAATTTAATACACAAGTCCCTGCCGGATATGATCTACTTTTGCATCATCCGTAAAATATCTTACGATTTCAAGTCCAAACGCTATGGCTGTTCCCATCCCACGGCTTGTTATGACATTCCCATCCACAACAACCGGCTGCTCTGACCATTCAGCGCCTAAGAGCTTTTCCTCAAAGCCCGGATGACATGTCGCCTTTTTTCCTTCGAGTATATGATTTTCGCCTAAAACGCTTGGAGCAGCACATATTGCCGCAACAAGTTTTCCTTTGGCTGCAAATTCCCTTATCGTCTTTGTAACAGTCGTATCTGCACCGAGATTTAATGTTCCCGGCATACCTCCCGGAAGCACTATCGCATCATAAGAATCATAGTCAGCCTCTTCTTTTGTTGTATCTGTCTCAAAGGTCACTTTATGTGAACTTGTCACATTTTTCTTTCCATTAATTGAAATAGTTTCGATATCAAGCCCAGCCCTTCTGACTATATCTACAACAGTAAGTCCTTCTATTTCTTCGCATCCGTCTGCCATAAAAATTCCTATTTTACTCATCATTTTTCTCCTTTTTGATATATTTTATAAGCATATCCTCAAGATCTTCACCTGATACCGGCTTCGACAGGTAGTCATCAAAACCTTTTTCGATATATTTTTCCCTTGCTCCCGCCATCACATATGCCGTAAGCACAATGACCGGTGTGTCATGGTTTATGCATCCTTCTTTTTTTATTTCCTTTAATGCATCCTCGCCATCTATTTCCGGCATCATATGATCTAATAATATGACATCATATTTTTTATTATAAGCCTTTTCTATACATTTTGCACCTCCATCCGCAGTTTCTATCTGGATCTGTGTCTTCTTTAACAGGCCTTCTATTACTTTAAGATTTACCTTGACATCATCTACGACAAGTATTCTTTTATCGGGTACAACTAATTTTTCTTTGTATACGGTGTTTTGGGTACGTTTGTTTATATTTATGTCTCCCAGTTCCCCCAAAGCTGCTATCTCCTGTGGTATCTCAACATAGAAAAGAGACCCCTTTCCTATTGTGCTGTAGACACCGATATTTCCATCCATAAGTTCTACCAGCTGCTTTGTTATTGCCAGTCCAAGTCCGGTTCCTTCTATTCCCTTATTCTTTTCGTTATCGAACCGCTCAAATGAACCAAACAGTTTTTCTTTATTTTCATCAGAGATTCCTATACCTGTATCCTCCACAGATACTATAAGAAGTATTTTTTTCCCATCTCCTGCAGATTTCCACCTGATCCGCAAAGTAACCGAGCCTTCATGTGTATATTTTACAGCATTCGTCAGTATATTTGTTATGATCTGATGGAGCCTTACATCATCTCCGTAAAGGTTACATGGCGTAGTCTTGTCTGCATCTATTATAAGCTCAAGTTTTTTTGCTGATGCCCTTCCTTCTATCATCTTACAGCAATCAGTGATCAATGTCCTGAGGCTGTAATTTGCAGGAACCACTTCCATTTTCCCTGATTCTATTTTTGACAGATCTAATATATCATTTATTATTCCAAGCAAAGATTCACTTGCCGATGCAATATTTTGTGCATATTCAATCGTAGATGCTTCCTTTGACTCCCGCAATATCAGCTCATTCATACCCATTATCGCATTTATCGGAGTCCTTATCTCATGTGACATATTTGCAAGAAACCGGCTCTTTGCCTCATTTGCATCCTGTGCAGCCTCTTTTGCCCGTCTAAGCTGTTCCATTGTTTCATTTAGTTTCTCATACTCTGGTGTCTCAAGTGAAAATAAGAGGATCGTTATACCTACTGAGCCTGCAAATATATTCAGAAGTGTATATGGAGCTACAAAAATCTGAATGAGTGCTCCTGCGATCATCACGCTCATATATGCAAATATAGATAACAGTACCTTCTTTCCTCTATGATATCCTACCTTCAGAAGCCCTATCGATCCTGTCACGAAGTAAAAATATGGAATTATATATATCGACATATAAAGTGATCCGTGGTTGTATTGCTTTCCTTTAAAGTCAAAAATACAGCCTGTAAAAAAGTTCAGTATTATCAGTGAAAAATATATTATCCCTATTATGATTCCAGCCTTTATATGCCATTTTTCCTGTTCTATCCCAAGATTTTTTAATGATTCAGACGCATAATCCAAAAGGATCACACCTGTTAAAGCACATGATAACAGATACAATGTATTAAGGACCATATTAAGCATTTCAGGCAATACATCTGCATTACTTATTGTAAAGGCTGTCACTATATCCAGTATATCGTTGAAAAGGATAGACAATGCAAGTCGTAAAAACAATCTATTGCTTCTAAGCTTCATGTTATACTGTAATCTTACATATCCTGTAAGAAATGAAAGAAATATTGCAGCTGCTACTTCATAATAAATATTGTAATCCAGTTTCATAACATTCTCCCTGCCTAAAACTAATTTAATATGAACTGTACACATCGTCATCCTTGCGCATGGACATCCTGTACTATATACTTATAATATATTTAATCAGACCCAAACGCAACAAATAGAAATACAAAAATTTATGAAAGGCGATAAATTATGAACCCTGTTGAAAAAAATATCGAAAAATCTGAATTTGAAAAATCCAAACTTGGAAAAAAAGAATTTGAAAAATCCGAATTAAAAAAATCCGAATTTGAAATAGAACGAAAATATTTAGTAAAAAAAATCCCGACTGAACTTGCGAATTATAAGTGTAAAAAAATCTCCCAGGGATATCTCTGTACATCGCCGGTTGTAAGGATCCGCCGCTCTGATGAAGAATATTATCTCACCTACAAGGGCTCCGGTCTTATGATCCGCAAGGAATATAATCTTCCTCTCACAAAAGAATCTTATGAACACTTAAAGGAGAAGATAGACGGAAGATTGATTGAAAAGACCCGCTATCTTATACCTTTAGATAACGGGCTTACTGCTGAACTTGATATATTTGAAGGTGATCTTGCACCTCTTTGTCTCGTTGAGGTCGAGTTTAAATCTGTTGATGACGCAAACCTCTTTATTGCACCTGACTGGTTTGGAACAGATGTAACCCAATCCGGTAAATATCACAACAGCTATCTGAGCCGGTTCGAAAACTCATAACGCTGTCTGGTCCTTATAGTGTTCTTCAGGTCGTCATATCTGTCCATAAGCTTTCCTTCTGGAATTACGACATCCATGACTACAGCAATATCGTCGATCAGCTTATCGTCGATATTGTCTCTCATGGATACAAGGACATTATATTTTTCTTCAAACGTCTCTGCATCAAGGAATTCTAAAAGTCCCGGATTTATCTGCTCTGCGTTATCATTGTTTTCCTGTGATATTGCCTGGCTGCCTGTGTAACTGTCTGTGTTCCCGCAGCCATCTTTCTGTTGAGTCACTGCTTTTTGTTCAGGCTCTACTTTCTGCTCAGATCCTGCTTTCTGTTCAGATTCTGCCTTCTGCTCAGATCCTGCCTTCTGTTCAGGCACTACTTTTTCAAATCTGTAAACCTGACCTGCATCAGGATACTTTTCATGATCCACCTTACTCACAAACATATCGAGAGGTCTTGCATATGTCTTGAAATCTCCGTATAATGCCTGATAAATAACAAGCTTCTCCCCTGTTTCTGAATGTTGTGCCACTGTTATTATCTGATAAAGTTTATTTTTGAAATGCCTGTAAAGTTCTCCGGGCTTTGGTGTTCTGTCCATCTTCTGCTCCTTTAAAAATTATTTGTAAATGTTCATTACCAGCACAGTTAATAGCTGCAATTATTTATCATCTCCATCGCCTCAGCAATAAAGTCTCTGTCAAAATCCATATTGCCATCATATCCCTTTACGATCAGGTCCTGTGCACTTCCAAATATGCTTTCCTGTGGAAAAGCTGCATCTGCGTCTGCCGCATGTGTCATACATACTGCTTCATGCTCAATCCTGATAGGCGGCTCGTTTTCCTTATGTCCATGCATCTTTTCTATCTCAGCAAGCGTATCATCCTCATTAAAATGATCATTATTAATTTTTGCACGCACTACTATATCCGGCTGTGCTTTCCTTACTGTATCAGTGCCTGGTCTGTATACACCAGAGTTTTTCAGCCATTCCGGCATTTTCTGCTGTGGCATACTTTGCTGTTTCTGTGCCATCTGCGGCTGCTGCGGCATTCTTTGCTGCCGTGCCATCTGCGGCTGCTGTGGCATTCTTTGCTGCTGTGGCCTGTTTAAATTACGATCTTGATTTTTTTTCTTTTCTCTCGAGAGATTACTTCCGATAATAACGCAAAGTATTACCAACCATAATAAAAATACACCCATATCGTTGTTCCCTTTCTATTTATATCCTTACACTTATGTATTTACTGTTATATGCTTACTGATATATATCTGCTGTTATTTACTTACTGCTATTTGATATATGCTTAGTCTAATATGATACTTTACACATGGATTCCATTATCGAATCACATACTTTTTTTGCATTATCCTTTCCCTCACTGTCCGAAAGCAGAGGTTTAAGCTCTTTAAGTACCCTCATAGCCTTTTTATCAGGAACATCCCCGAAATCATCCTTCATTTTATTAGCTGTGACCACACATGATGTTATTTCCTTTGAAATCCCATCATAGAATTCTGTCTTAAAAATGCCGTGAACCTCATCAATTTTCTGTCTGAAATTCAGTTCCTGAAGATCCTTGTTTGAATGCTCCAGATAAAAATATGACAGCGCAAACAGATCCGGTTTTTCTCTTGATGCTCCCTCTTCTGCCAGATGTATAAGATTCTCAACCTCACTTTGAAAAATAATATGATCACCACAGCTTCTGTTTACACAAAATTCTGTTCCCAGCTTTATCACAGACTCCAGTGTCATATGAAAATCTTTATCATCTTTATTAATAAGGAACTCATCATCAAATTCATTTTTCATGCTTTTACAATCCCGGATCAGACTTCCTATCTTCTTTTTGACAGCCTGATCCTGCTCATCTGATATGATAAGCTGTTCCATTTCTTTCAGATCACTTAAAAGCTTATTTAGATTTGCCTTTACCACATAATATTTATTCGTGACATTTACAGAATTCTTTTTTGTTTTCTGATAAAGCTTAAGCCAGCTGTTTACCACTGACATATCTGCACCTGCTGCCTCCATGGCATTTTTAAACTGTTTTTCGGATTCACCAAGTCCCAATATCATATTATACCGCTCCTCAATCAACATCTGATAAAATCAATTACCATAATTTTACATCAAACCGTTCCAAATTAAAAGAGCTTCTGTTCAATCCTGCTTCTGAAACATAACATCAAATTTTATGCCATTTTTGTCATATAATGTTCCAAACTCCAGATCTTTATAATTATAGTATGCACAGTTGTCTTTGAAATAAATTGAATATATACCATCCGTTTTGAGGTTTTTTGCTCCGTTTTCATCAAACGTATCAGAAATATAATAGCCTTTTGTGGAAAGCATAAGATCAACACATGATCTATCCTCTGACATAAATGTAATTTCACTCAATGCAGCCCTGCTTTGTCCATCTTCAAGTGAAAGATACCTGTTTAAAGTCCTTCCATCCCTGGTATCGTAGTAATACAGGCTGTCATTGTCATTTATGGCATAATTTTTATATGTGACTATACTCATAGCATTTTCGTATGCAAACGAACCGACAGCATATATCGTGTTTCCCTGTCCGTTATACATCTTATAGACATATCCGTTGTCATTTACAAAAGATCCATCATCACTTGCGGTCTGTTTTATGTCCGAAAATGCCCTGACAAATCCATCGCTGCTTGCAAGAAGTCCATTCTCAAAGCCCGCATCCATAAGTGTTTCAGTTATATAATCTGTTATAAAGGCATTTTTCATCCAGTAAAAATCCACATAACTGTCCAGACTATTTTCATCCACATACTTCATGTATTCCTCTGACACACTAAGTTCTATTGTATCATCTCCAAGAAGTTTTATATCTACAGAACCACTGTCTGAGGCATACTTTGCCACCTGTGCATACTCATCCGCAAGTCCAGCATTTTCATGCGCATCATAATCACTGAGCTGTGAATCATCATTGCAGAAAAACACATTGTCATAGTAACTGTATATTGGGCCTAAATATATAGATCTGTCGCCGCTATTATTTATTTTTTCAAATGCCTCATATAACACATCATCCACCCTGATCTCCTCATTTGGATGTGCATTTATATATGCCACATTTTTGTAATTTTCAGATTCATCCGCCGCATCAAATAATTCGTATGCTTTCACACACGCATCTGTGTACTCATTCTGAAGTTCTTTGTTATTGCTGCCATCAGAAAAGTCATAATTAAAAACAAAATCCTCTGAGCAGTTACGCCCAGAGGTTGAGTTTGCTTTGACCTGTGTCCATCCCTCATCTTTGTTGAGGAAATTCACAAATGCGTAAGATAAAAAGCCCGCTCCCACGACTCCGAGACATATTGTGGCTATAAGCCTTGCCTTTGGTTTTTTTTCATTAAGCTCAACCTTTTCTACAGGCTTTGCTATATTGGTATAACGTTCTCTGTTATCTCTCGCTGTTCTTTTCAATTTAAATCACCGCTAATACAATTGCAAGAATTAAAAGTAAGATAAGGACTGCTATAACTATAAATCCCGCTATCGCACCTTTCTTTAAAACTTTATAGTTTCTGATGTAATTATGCTTCTTAAGTATAAGTGCTGCAATTATTCCAATGATCGGCAGGAAGAATGCAAGCACACCATACCATGGATTTCCCGTATCATGTACAGGTGCTTTCAGGAATTCATCTGAAATTATCTGATCGATCGCCTCGTTCTGTTTTTTCTCCACTTCATCCCTTGATGTATTCTCATCAAGTATCTGTATGGACTTAACTGGAATGCCTGCTTCCCTGACTTTTTTGTATTCTTCGATTTCTTTTTTGTTTCCATATACCCAGTGGTCATGTCCGATGTTTACAAATTCCGGTTTATCCTCGCTGTAATCATGCATTGACGGATCATACGTAAAGAGTACTTTGTTTTTCTCAAGCTTAGGATCCGGGATAGGTATGGCAGAAATAAGCGAATGTGTATATGGATGAAGAGGATACTCAAACAGTTCCTCAGCATCTGCCACCTCAACGATCCGGCCTTTATATATAACACCGATCCTGTCAGAAATAAATCTTACAATAGAAAGATCATGTGCTATGAACAGGTATGTTACATCTTTTTCCTTCTGGAATTTTTTCATGAGGTTAAGAACCTGTGCACGGATAGAAACATCAAGGGCTGATATCGGCTCATCTGCAACAACAAGCTCCGGCTCCATTACCATCGCACGGGCAATTCCGATACGCTGTCTCTGTCCACCTGAAAACTCATGAGGATAACGTGTCAGATGCTCCGGCAGAAGACCAACCTCTTTTATCATGTTCTCAACCTTTGCAACACGATCTGCCTCGTTCTCATAAAGATGGAAATTATAAAGACCTTCTGAAACGATATAGTCTACTGTCGCACGCTCATTGAGTGAAGCTGCCGGATCCTGGAATACCATCTGTATATTTCTTATTACTTCACGGTCAAGGGATTTTGAAATTTTGCCTGAAATAGGCACACCCTTGTAATAAATCTCTCCTGCTGAAAGTGGGTTTACACGGATAACAGCACGACCGATAGTCGTCTTTCCCGAACCTGACTCTCCAACGAGTGAGAATGTTTCTCCCTTATGTATATCAAAGGAAGCATTTGTTACTGCTTTTACGGCATCATCACCTTTACCAAAGGTAATGTCAATATTTTTAAGAGATAAGAGTATCTCTCTACCGTTTTCATCTAAAGGACCATGCTCTGGAAACTTAGATGCATGATTCTTATTTTTCTCTGGATTAGACACTTTTTAAATCTCCTATATATTAAATGCGTTTACTAGTTTCTCATGTATATTTCTTATAGCTTCCGGCCTTTCAACCTTAGGTGCTCTAGGATCAAGAAGCCATGTTTTTGCATAGTGCGTATCAGATACCTTAAACATAGGCGGCTCCTTTAATGTATCGATCTTCATGCAGTACTGGTTACGTGGTGCGAATGCATCACCCACAATGTCATTATACAGTGATGGTGGTGTACCTGTGATCGAAAACAATGTTGTATTTCTCTCTGCAAGCTGTGGCAGTGAAGAAAGAAGTGCCCATGTATATGGATGACGAGGGTCATAGAATACATCTTCTACTGTACCCAGCTCAACTATCTGGCCTGCATATAAAACTGCTACCCTGTCAGCAATGTTTGCAACTACACCAAGGTCATGTGTGATAAACACGATCGTATAACCAAATTCCTTCTGGAGATCTTTAATAAGACGAAGGATCTGTGCCTGGATAGTAACATCAAGGGCTGTTGTAGGCTCATCACAGATAAGTATCTTCGGCTGGCATGAAAGTGCAATAGCTATAACGATACGCTGTCTCATACCACCTGAATACTGGAACGGATAATCATCATAACGTGCTTCTGCATTCGGTATACCTACCTTTTTCATAAGCTCAATGGCACGTTTTCTAGCCTCTGACTCTGTAACATTCTGATGCTTCATGATTACTGAGCTTATCTGTTTTCCGATCGTTATGATCGGGTTAAGCGATGTCATAGGATCCTGGAATACTGTGGCGATCTTCTTACCACGGATCTGTGTCCAGTCTTTTTCATATTTGACATTGGCAAGGTTAAGCACACACGTTCCGTGAAGCTTGTCTGCTGTCTCATCAAGATAACGCACTCTGAATGCAACATCATCAAATACTTCGCTTCTGATTTCTTCATCCATAAGGTCTGTTCCAAGCTTCATTGCCTCTTCTAAAGCTGCAAGAAGACCTTTTATGAGTTTATTTCTCTGTCTTGACTTGAAACGGCCTACTGAAAGATATACTTCTTTTGCAAGGACTTCGTTTCTCTTCTTTACAGCATCTGAGATAGGTTCTGAAATTTCTTTCTCATATGAAGCTTTATACTCTGCCATCTGGCTGTCAAATTTCTGATTATATGCTGTATCAGCTTTCTCTGCAGCCTCATGTGCCTTGATCTTGTCTGCTTTTTCTTTTTCAATAGACTTGATCTGCTCATCATAAGCTTTGATCTTGTCTGCTGCTGCTTTTATCTCGTCCTTCTGTGTCTTAGAATCGAGTGTCTGCTTTTTGTTGAAAAGATTTGTCCTCTTATTTGTCAGTTCCTTTATTTTATCATCGTAAACTGCTTTTTCTTCATCTGAAAGAGTACATTTCTGTCTCTTCTCTGATTCAAGCTCAAGCATTTTCTTATAGGTAGCTGCTCCGAACTCATATTTTGAAAGTTCATCAAGCTTAGCATTGATCTCGCTTACCTTCTTTTTTGCTTTATCGTCATATACGACAACTGTATCTGCCAGTTCCTCATCATTGAAGATAAGTCTTCCCTGATCGATAAATCCATTGCTGTCAAGCATTCCGGCGAATGTCTTTGTGAAAACAGATTTTCCGGAACCGGACTCACCCACGATAGCGATCGACTCGCCCTCGTAGATGTCCAGTGAAATTCCACGGATTGCAGTAAGGATCCTACCACGTACACGGAATTTTACGTTTAAATCTTCTACTTTTAATAAAACTTTTTTATCTTCCATTACTGCACCTCTTACATATGTGTTCTAGGATCTGAAGCATCACCGATATTCTGTCCTACTACATAAAGCACTACCGATATAATAGCGGCAACTACTACAGGGCTCCAGAACTCGAACTCCCATCCAGGAGTAACCATTGCATTCTGTGACTCGTAGATAAGTCTTCCGAGAGATCTGTCTGAAAGACCAAGTCCGATGTATGCAAGGAAAACCTCCATACCGATATATGACGGGATCTCTGTTGCCAGAAGTGTAACGATAACCGATGTCATAAACGGAAGGATATTTTTAAGTGCGATCTTCGGAGTAGATGTACCAAGACATTTTGATGCAAGGTTGTACTCACGGTCACGGATTATGATAACCTGTGTTCTTATGAAATAGGCAATCGTTACCCATCCCGTAATAGTGAATGCAAGGACCATTACCCAGAAGCTTGGTGTAAACAGCATGACAAGCACTGATATAACAAGGATATATGGCACATTTGCCACAATGTTATATATCTCGATCATGAAAAGATCAAATTTCTTTGAAAATCCCCAGATTGCACCGACGATAACACCAACTGTCATGTTAATAGCCGCACATACAAATGCAAGGGAAATTGAAATTCTTGATCCATACCAGATTGCATCAAATGTCGACTGTCCAGATGCTCCTGTTCCAAGTATCCAGTGGATGCCTGCTCCAAGCTGTGACATTGCCTTCGCCGGGCTTAAGTGCTTTGTTGTTGAATCAAGTATGTTGCCATATTTATCAAAGTCCACAAATAACGGATAAAGATACGACATAAGTACGATCACTCCGAGAAGTGCGAGAACTATGATATTTATTTTTTTCTTAAAAAATACACGGAATACAGAATGCCAGTATGAATATCTCGGCGCTGTAATCTTCTCAGAATCGAGGTCATTTATATCTACGTGTGAAAAAAGTTCCTCGTCTGATAATCCAAATTCTTTTAAATCGTTGTTCATAGTATATTACCTGTCTTTCGATGAGAATGAAATTCTTGGGTCAACAAGTGACATAAGCACATCTCCTAATATAAGTGATGCAACCGTCAGTACTGCGTAGAAAAGAGTAACACCTACGATAACACCATTGTCATATTTGTTTATGGCATCTGTAAGTACGTTACCTACACCAGGTACAGAGTATACACGCTCTGTAATGATAGCACCTGTGAGTGCTGCAAGTACTGCTGCCGGTATTCCCTGTACGATCGGAATAGCAGCATTTTTGAAAATGTGTTTTGTAAATATCTCGTTCTCTGTAAGACCACCACTTCTTGCGAACTTGACATAATCAGAGTTCATCTGGTCGATCATGTAACGGCGGAGCCATTTCATAACGTTTCCTATCTGTGGTAATGCCAGTGAGATTATCGGAAGTATATACATAAGCTTACTTGCCGAATCAAGGTCGAATACTGTAGGAAGCTTGAAAATCGATCCACCGATCGCCTTGAAAAGGAAAATGTAAGCAAGTGAAGGAACAGCTATAATAAATACGATATAGAATGTTCCAAGTTTATCAACAAGCTTTTCTTTCTTTCTTGCCATTGCGATTCCAAGAGGAACACCTATTGCATAAGAAAGAATCGTTGCAAGTATACCGATGATGAATGAAAATCCTATCTTTGAGTATGAATTCTTATTTGTGTCCACATTTGTGTAGTCATCTGTATATCTGTCCTCTAAGATTTTGCTTGAGACACGTGATCCCTTCATATAAACTGCTGAATGAAGATCATCCGCACTATCTTCTGTAAGACCTGTCGGATATGTCACTTCTGATTTAACATATGCTCCCTGCGATCTTGTCATTGTCTCGAAAACATCCTGTCCCTCATTAACCGAATAAGATGTTCCCAAATTTATTGTAACTATATTCTGGTGAATATATGGAAATGTCGAATTAAAATAAACCAGATATTTGTGGTTTGTACCATTACCCATAATAGCAGGTGAGAATTTATCTCCGCCATAAGCCGGGTCATGCCATGTAAATGTAATACCCCTTTTACCAACATCCCCTGAGACTCTGTGAATATTGTCTACATATATAAGGTTCTTAAAGTATGAACCAAGTCTCCTTATCATAGGTACATCTTTGTAGGCGAACAGCTGCTGTGTACCTCCATCAGCCACCTTTTTTTTGTTCATCATTACTGCGTCAAGTCTGACTATTTTGTAGCCCTTTGACTCATAATGATCCTTAAATTTCTTTACATATTCTTTTACAAGATCAGAATCTCCATCTGCCTGTCTTGCTATAGATACAGCCTGTGCTCTTGTATCTTCATCAATTTCCCCATTGTCTTTAAGTCCCTGGAGATAATCTGCATATGGTACATAATCGAGATAGCCATATTCTTCCCATTTACCATATTTGTATATTATTTTTGCGTTATTTGCGGCATGTGTGTATGTCGAATCCTTTGCAAATATAAGGTTACGATCCATTACAGAATACACAAGGATCATAACTATTCCTACTATTATGATCAAAGAACATACACCATGTAAAATACGTTTCAAAAGATATTTAGTCATAATCGTTCACTCATTAAAATTTGCAGGAGAATGGTTTCCCATCCCCCTGCTTTTTTATTTTTAGTAATTACCACTTATAGAAAATCTATATGGTAACGTCATTAGTTAGCAACTGCTGATATGAAACTGTCAATTAGTAGATACCAAGTGATTTTGTAACATATCCTGCATAGTCTGGTAAGAATGTGTCAAGGTATGACTTAGGATCACCATAATCAGGACCCCATCCTGAAAGATCGAATAAGTCATAGTTGTTCTCATAACCATATGATGTGTAGTATCCTGTGTAAAGCCATGTTGTCTGATCTTTACAATCTACAAGGTCGATCTCTACAAGTCCGCCAAGAGCCTCTTCTACAGATTTCTTGAATACGTTTGCTTTATTAGAGTATACCTCAGCTCCTGAAGGATAAGGAAGGTCAAGGTGGATCGGGTTCTCTGCTGAGATCTCAAGTCCTTCTGCCTTTAACTCTTCTACTGCCTGGTTAAGTTCTGCCTTAGCATTGTCAACATTGTACCATCCCTCATATCCGTCAGATGATCCAAGTCCGTTGTCTGCAGTCTTATCATATGCTTTGATTGCTACTCCGTCAGCATCAAGCTGTGCCTGTGTGATCTCACCGTAGTATGTTCCAGCTGGGAATGTTGTAGCTGTTCCGTTGACATCAACTGTAACATCCTCTGTAAGTGATAAGAAGTTACCAGGTGTATATGAGTTCCTAAGTGAGAATGTAGCGATATCATCACCAACTGAGCATCCGTTGTAAGATGTTCTGTCGAATGCGAATAATATAGCTCTTCTGAAATGTACGTTGTTTACTGCTTTGTTTGTTGCCTCTTTAATGTCATCTGTCTGTGATGATTTACCGGCATTCTTATCGTTAAAATTGTAATATGCTGTTCTGTTAAGGTTTACGAATGCACCATATGATGTACCGTCATTGTCAAGAACATATGCATAGTCATCGAAGTTTCCTTCGCCCTTAGCAAGCTCTACACTTGATGTAGAAAGTCCTGCCATTGTAGAATCACATGTTTCGCTTGCGATATCTTTGTATCCCTTTGTAGCATCACTTCCGTCATTCCATAAACGTGTGATCTTTTTAATAGGAAGATTATCGTAATTCCAGTATGATGTATTTGCATCAAATACGATTGAGTTTTTCTCTGTTGTGCTTGTTACAAGGTATGGTCCACAGTATGCGATAGAGTTTGCATCTTTACCATATGTGTATTCAGATGCTGAAGAATCGAACTCTACGCCAAATTTTCCACCCAATGACTCATAGTAAGACTTGCAAAGTGGAGCAAATACTCCATAACCAAACATTGTATCGAAGTAAGGTGTTGGCTCTACAAGTGTATACTCAAGTGTGTAATCATCAACTGCTTTTACACCAACCTGTGAGAAATCTGTGCTCTCACCTTTGATGTACTCGTCAGCACCTTTGATAACACCCTGTACGAGGTACTCAAGACCTGCCTGGCAGTCAAGTGTATGCTGAAGTCCTGCAACGAAATCGTTTGCTGTAACTTCTCCGAGCTCACGTCCCTGTGAATCTACCCATTTAGCACCTTTTCTGATCTTAAATGTGTATGTAAGTCCATCATCAGAAACTGTTGGAAGTGCCTCTGCAAGTGCCGGCTGTGCAACACCTTCACAGTCATACTCAAGAAGTCCATCATATGTATTGATGATCTGCTCTGAATCTGCTGTAAGTGATGTATTGTTTGCATCCCATGTTACAGGATCTGCATTGTATGGGTATGTGTAGGAATCTTTAAGTGTATATCCCTGGCTTGTAAGGTAATCAGCAGCCCACTGACGATATGTGCCTGTTCCTTTAAGCTCTGCCCATTTAGCTTTCATTGTGTCTCTATCTGAATTCTTGATGAGTTCTTTTGTTACGATCACATTATGGAATCTCTCATAATCATTTCCCCATAATACGTTTGGTTTACTTTTCTCATCAACACGGCTGATATTGTATGAACCACCTTTTGAACTTGTAGGTACCCATACAGCTGCCTCGAGTAATTTTGCTTCTGCAAGTGCATCTAATGCATATCTCTCTGAAAGAGATGATGCGTCATCTACTTTCTGATAAGCCTCGTAGAAATCTCCGAGTGCTGCATCATACACTTCTTTTGAAGTATCATCATAGCCTGAAGGCATTGAAATCTCTGACTCAGATGAGCTTGAAGAAGATGCTGCTGCCTCTGTTCCTTCTGTAGACCCGCTATTCTTGCTGTTGCCACATGCTGCAAGACCAAGAGTCATAGAAAGAACAAGTAACATACTAAGAACTTTGTTCTTTTTCATATTTAGTTCCTCCTAAAAATATTTATATAGCAAACAGGAATTTTCCTGTTTTCTATCTTTATAATTGCGGTACAACGTTACCGCTTTAGCAAGTAGAAGTGTTTTTGTGCATACAAAAAGTGTGCCAATAACCTCTCTGTCATTGCACACCCTGTATACATTATAAATAGCAGATTCCTATGTTATGCTCTGCTATATTTTATTGCAAAAATACAGTTGTCGTTCTGTCGCGAACAACTATGGTCTTATTATACACACTCAAAATAATTTGTCAATAAAAATCGAGCGTTAATTTCTACCATTTTACAAGGTATTAAATTTTGTACACCGCTTTAATAAATTAAAGTGATACTAATTTAAAAAAAGAGCACCGCCTCTTAGACTATGTGCTCCGTTGCAATCGACTTAATTTATTTAATTTTTATAAGACTATTATAATCTGTCAATTTAAAATGTCAAGTATCATTTTTATCTTACGGCTTGCATACTACGCCTGTGTAGGCTATCATGTGCGTATAAAATAACATATTTCAGGGAGGGAGTTTCCATGCTTACATACGATGATGCACTTAATCTTAATTATTATAAAATGACTACATATACCGGTTGGATGGGTGGAATGCGTTTCCTTATAAAACGTGAAGAACCAGTCATAAAAGAAGCCACCGATACCGAACCGGAAGAAAAGGGCGATCCTATATTCCATGCATGGATCTGGCCCGGACCATATATATTTGATCTTACAGATGATTCCCTTAAGACAGACAAAACCTTTCCATTCTCTGAGGATGGCAAAAAACAATGTGTCGACTGGATCAATGAGACTTATACTGCACGGGAAAAAGAATGGCCGAGGCATAAAACAGACGGCAATTAACCGTCATATTTTATTACCCGGCCTTTGTTTCCTATACCATGAAAAAATCCTGCATTATCTATATTATTTTTCCCGGCAAATGTTTTTGATACCATAAGATTCTGTGCGAATTTAAAATCATCCCATTCAAGTTCATCCATTATAAACGGCTGTTCTTCCGTGACTATAATGCTTACATTTTTTCTTTTAAAATGTGGGTAGCTGCCCTCAAAACCATGTTTTTTTAAATCATGTTCCAGTTTTTTACGTCTTTTTTCTATTCTGTCATTTAATTCCTTTCCATAATCCCTTTGCGGATATGGTTCTGAAGCCTCACAGACAATATCATATATATACTGATATAATCCCTGCCGCCTGGCTGACATAAGCTTGCGGCTTAGTCTTATTTCTTCTTTTTCTGTCGGATTCTTTGCAAAATCTCTGACAAGTGCTGCATACTCCTCATCTCCAGCTTCTTCGCAAAGTTCTTCCATTATAGATATTCCTTCTGTTTTTAACGGAAAATGATATTCCATCAGATCATCCGGAACAGGTGTAAGCCTTCTGAATGGCGAAAAATAAATAAGTGACTGTATAAATTTTTCCTTTTCATTGCAGTATTTCTCACCCATATATAAATATTTATCAGCAATAGTCCCTGTCATATATACAAGCTGCCTCCACTGCTCCTGTCCTTTCACCCAGAAATGACCGATTTCGTGATATCTGTACAGATTTTCATGTACTATAAGATCACTGAACCATAAAGTAAATGCATTCTCATTTCCCTGTCTTATTATAAGTCCGTAACCATTTTCCTTTTCTATAAGATTTGCCGAAGTAACACATAAACTGCTTTCATAGGAGCCCTTAAGCAATGCATTACAAACCTCTATATAGCACTCGACCGCATCATTCATTATGTATGGGATTATATACTCTCCATTATTTTTTCCTGTTTTGCAGACCTCAAACGAGCCATAATCTATAAGCTCCGCTATCATGTAAAAAGGTCTTGGCATATCCGCCTTAAGTCCCGGCAGAATAGTTTTTAAATAATCAAATTTGTGCATATTTTATCCTTTTCTTTTTCTTTAAATAATCTTCTTTCTTTTATCACTATTTGATAGTATATTAGTATTATATTATTCGCTGTACTCATTATATCATGTGCTTACGCTCATGATAAGCCTGCGGCTGATACATTTTTTTGGGGGGGGATATATTTTTATGTTAAAGAAAAGAGATTTTTTCAGATATGCATCAAAGCTTGCATTTCCTATTATGCTTCAGAATCTGATAAGCACACTTGTCAATATGGCGGATACGGTTATGCTTGGTTATGTGAGCCAGACTGCCATGTCTGCGTCTTCACTTGCCAACCAGTTTACTGTTGTGTTGTTCTGCCTGTACTATGGACTTTCTATAGGTACATCTGTTTTATGCGCACAATATTTTGGAAAAGGTGACAAACAAACCGTTGAAAAGATACTTGGCATGGCAGAATTCCTGTCGATCATTATTTCATTGGTATTTTTTGCTATTTCGTTTACGTTTCCTGATGTCATAATGAAGATATTTACCAACAGTGCTGAAACGATCACTGTTGGTACCAGATACTTAAGAGTTATTTCATTTTCTTTTATGTTTATGGGATTTTCACAGGTATTCATGAGCGCACTGAGAAGTATCGGAAAAATTGCTCTGCCTTCCATTACATATGTAGTTTCACTGTGTGTAAACGTACTCTGCAACGCAACTTTTATTTTTGGCTTATTTGGTCTTCCAAAGCTTGGGGTGACCGGTGTTGCTCTTGGAACTGTAATAGCACGTATTGTCGAAGTTTTGATATGCCTTATCTATTCATTTGTAAGCAGTGATATCGGATTCCGTATCAGATATCTTTTCAACAAAAATGCTGTTCTTTTAAGGGATTTTTTGAAAATAGCGGCTCCGTCCGTTATAAATGATGTTGTATGGAGCCTTGCAAGTTCTACTTTTGCGGCAATCCTCGGACACATAGGTGATGACATGGTAGCTGCAAATGCTGTAGCCATTATGGTTGTAAATGTGGGAGCCATTGCCTGCCGCGGATTTTCAAATGCGACAACGATCATAATAAGTCAGGAGCTTGGTCAGAATCACCTTGAAGCAGCAAAAGAATATGGAAAGCGTATGCTGTACATTACAATTGCCGTTGCGCTTGCCGGATGCGCTATTATCATAGCCATCCGTCCATTCATGATCGATTTTTATAGTGATAAGCTCAGCCCTACTGCACTTTCCTACCTTGGAAGCATAATGCTTATGACTACATGGCGCCTTATCGGGGAGGGCATAAACACCTGCCTTATCTGTGGCTGTTTCCGCGGTGGCGGTGATGCGAAATTCGGTATGATCACAGATACTCTGTGTATGTGGATCATAGCAGTTCCCCTCATGGCGGTCGCTGCATATGTAATAAAGCTGCCTCCGATCTGGGTTTATTTTGTCATGACACTTGATGAATTCGAGAAAATGCCTATTGTTCTCTACCACTATAAAAAAGGCAACTGGGCTAAAAACATAACAAGGGATTTTGAGTAAATCGGCTCACACCATATGTCGACAGAGAGCAAATTTTTTTGCACAAGATAGACCACAATGATTTATGCTACAAGCTTTTTACGGAACATGGCCTTACGTGGGGTGGTGACTGGATCAACTCAAAGGATTATCAGCATTTTGAAAAATAAGAGCAGTCTGATAATAAGAGAAGTCTGATAATAAGATCAAAAATCCGTTATACTATATATATAGTATAACGGATTCATCATTCATCAAATGGAAACTTTACTATTTCAATTTTTCATCAAAAAATTCTATTATGCGGTTCCACAATTCATCCTGGAAAAATTGCATATCTGCATGATCCGCTCCCTCTAATTCGATAAATTTCACATCACATCCATTTTTTGTCAATTTTTCATATAATATTTCGCTCTGTTCAAAAGGAACTGTATGATCATCCGTTCCATGAATTATGAGAAAAGGCGGTGCGTCTTTAGTCACCTTTGAAACCGGTGAATTATCCTCAGCTTCTTTAATATTTCTCATAACGTTAAATCCCATAAGCAGTGATTCAGCTGCAGCAGCAGCCTGTTCTGGATCATCATAATGGAATGAAGATGCATCTGTAGGCGGATACCACGGACATGCCGCCTGTATCTGGCTTGAATACTCAAGATATGCTCCTGTGTCGAGTTCAGGATCATTATCCAATGCCGCCATACATGTCAGATATCCTCCTGCAGATTCTCCCATTGCACCTATGTGTTGTGGATCAATACGATATCTGTCGGCATGCGCCCGCAAATACCGGATAGCTGCCTTGACATCCTGTATAGGCATAGGATATGCTCCCTCATTCGATGTGCGGTATTCCACACTTGCCACAACAAAGCCCTTGTCAGCCAGCTTGCTAAGATATGCCAGATGTGCCGACTTGTCCATTCTAAGCCATGCTCCACCACAGATCCAGACTACACATGGATAGACTTTTCCTGTCATATCTTCCGGATAAATCAAGTCAAGTTTTAAATCTCTGCGGCAATGGTCGAACCATGAATCAACCTGCGCATATGTAATCCCGGTAACTGCAACATATTGTGGTTTTGTTTTTTTAATGTTTAATTTTTCTCTCATTTTATTTATTTTACCCCCATATTTTTTTCTTTCAACTTAATAGACTGCTTTATTCATTAAATCCACAAACTATTGACATGTCATCTTTTCTCCTTAAATGCCATAGTTTTCAATAGTAGAAATTTTTCTATATTGCTTAACTTTCACTCCCTTGTAAATCCGTATGGTTCATCTACAATAGTAGAAATTTTTCTATATTACTTAACTATGTATTTTTACATCTGACAAATCATCATCTACAATAGTAGAAATTTTTCTATATTACTTAACAATTCCACTGCGGCATGACGTGTATTATCTACAATAGTAGAAATTTTTCTATATTACTTAACTTACCGCATATTGCTTTCCATATGCCCTCATCTACAATAGTAGAAATTTTTCTATATTACTTAACTTGTGGTCTCCCCTGTTTAGGGTTAAATCTACAATAGTAGAAATTTTTCTATATTACTTAACCCTTGTATTGTGAATTTGCACAATTTTTGAGTTTAAGTATTGCTAATTTTAATATTATTTTGTTATATTTGCACATATCATGCTAAGTAATATAGATAACATAAAAATTAAGACTCTGGTTTGCAATTATGTTATTATAAAAAAGTCTTTTTCATAATTTTTTGCATATCCATATCTCAAAATTTCGCAACTTGATGACATTTTGAATATTATAACCCTATCTTCTTGTGAAAAGCTTTTTTCAAAATTATTTGTTAAATCATTTACTATATTATCAATAATTCTTTTACTATTGTCAATCTCAAATACTGAATATTGTATTCTATGCCCGAATCGAGACAAATATTTCGAAAACTTTGTTCGTAACTTATCATCAGAAATATCATAACTTACTATTACCATATTGTCTATACCTCCAACTATTTCATGTGTATTTCAAAGAAAGGGGTATTTTAATCTCTATTTTTTCATGCGACTTAGTATTATAAATACCTTTTATTTTGAACAAAATCGAACCAGTCCTTATTTGTTATCCGAAGTTTATCCATAGGAAATTTTTCTCCCTCTTTCCAATTCTTTTGAATTTGTTTTACTTCATATAATCCTTTAAGCGCTATACAGTAAGCCCCATTTGCATCTGCATCTTTTGGCAGAACATCCACAGCTTTATTAGATTCATAAAAATCTCCATCCGCATTTAATACAGGGGAGATTATCCTGTCATAATCTCTATCCTCAGCTTCACTGCGACTATTTCTCATTTGAACAGCCATTCTGAAAATATCCACAATTTGAGCCTCAATCCCATAACCGATAATTTCGTCCCTTAGATCATGCCCATCCTGCCAAGAAATATCTATTTTCTCAAATGATTTTTTTATCAGTAAATTAATATCTATCTCATCTGTTTCATTTACAAATCGTCCATTGACATATTTCCTTTTTATTCTATTTCCATTCGTGTATACACACCAGTCATTTTTTGCCATTTCAACATTTTGAGTCGCAAAATTTTTGTAATCAAATGCAAAAACAAACATTTCCCTTTCTGAATCGTACTTTATATATTCAAAACTTCTTATAAACTCACATTTACCTTCTGATGTAAGATTTTTGAATTTGAATATGTCAGCAAATCCTGTTGTAGGATCAATTTTTGATGTATAAGCTGCCGGAACATAAAAAATACAACCGCATTGTCGTCCTACATTTTTTAGACTTTGGGGAATATATGTCAATTGGTAACCTCTAAGCAAACCGCCGTTTTCATTGATTTTTCTATCTTTAAATACAAGATAATTAAGTTTGTTTATAAGCATAGTTTCGAACTTCTGATATACCTGTCTTTCAACCTTAAATCTTCCTTTTTTAAATCCATAGCTTAAATCTTCCATTGCGATTATTGCATTGTATTCTATAACCATTCTTGCTATTTCATGAATTACCAGAGACAAATATCCCTCTTTGATTTCTTTTATCTTTCCAACTTCTTTCCACTCTTTTCTTGCGTTCTGTCTTGCGTTTTCCTTTTTTTTAAGTTTGTCCTGGTAATCATAACCACCTACAATATTAAATGATTTTTGTTCCACTATATTTCCCTGAGTATCTATAACAGACACGTAGATCAGATTTCTTTCACCACGATCAATACCTATAATATGCATATCATCCTGTGTTGAAATATATTGAAGCATCTTATGATTTATTGCATAACTTTCATCTGCTTTAAAATTAATTGTTATCGGTAGATTGATAAAAAAATTATCATAAGTGTATCTTCTGTCCTTAATTATATCTTTTGTTGCTTTGTGGCAGACTTTCTTTTCTATTCGTTGTGCTTCATCCGATAGCGTACCCCCAAGATTATTATTAAAGTGATTATATAGTTCCATATATACTTTATCTGGAACAATTTTTCTTACATTTACTGTTTTTCCTTCTTGTTTTTCCTCTTCAGCATATGTTTTATTTATGAGCATAGAGCCTTTTTTATGAATTATCGGAGATTTTATGCTGGATTTTCTGTAAAATACATTTGCATAACTGTTCAACATCAATACAACATCATTTAAATTTTCATCGCTAAATAAATATTTTAAATACATAGTATGAAGATTTTCTTTTCCTTTACTGTTTTGAGAAAAATCCTTATTATATACTTTAAAAAGATATAACTGTCCATTTTCTTGTAACTGATTTATATTATCTTCACTTATAAATGTCCAATCTATTTTATAACCTTGTATTAGAACTTCTCTATAAAAGCCACTTATATCTTCGTATTTGGATGTATCTGAAAACTTAAAATTAAAATTTTTCCATTCCGGATGGATAGCAATACATTCTTTATAATAATCAATTAAATCATGACAATAATTTATATCAAATGTATTTGACGATTTAAGATGTTTCTTTTGCTTATACCCCTCTAATATATAGCTTGATGGTTTAAAAGTTTCTATACCTGTTTTTGAAGTAATAAATACCTTTGGAAGCATATTGTGAGGTCTTGGCAAAAGATTATATACTATTTTTTTATAATCTGTATTCTCCTCAAAGTCATGACCTTCAATCATCTTTTTGTCAGGTTTATTTTTTACATTAAAAACTCCCAAATATAGCAGTCCATCTTTTTGCAGCAATATTGCATTATTTGCATATTCCTTGCTTTTGCTAAATCCATCTGCAAATGTTGGACTCCCAAATTTCAGTTCAAATTTCTCAGTACTATATGGTTTCTGTGTAATATAATTTCTTGCCCTGTTATATAGTTTTATTATAGGAGCGATTTCGTCATATATGTCCTCTATTTCAGAATAAAAATCTACATCTTTATCAAGTATTTCATCTGTCATAAATACACTGCACCAATGAAAGATATTCATTATCATGTCCAAAGATTTCTTCAACTCAGATGCTTTGTCTTCATTTTCAGTTAAATTTATATCCGGATTATATTCTAATGATCTAATATCACAATGCTTCGTTATATCATTTATTGCCGCTATATAATCCTGTACTTTTACTTTTTCATCTGCACATAATTTGTATTCAGACACAAGTTCATTTATCTGGGTTATACTCTTATGCAAATCATTTTTTATGGCTTTTCTAACCTTTTCTGCCTTTGACTTCCCACTTCCGGGTAAAGTATTTGTATAATATATTTCCAAAGCAGAATCAATTGTATTCCAGTCCCCATATACCTTTTGTGAAACTGTTTCAAAGTTTTTACTTGATATATATATTTTATCAAGTTCATATTTATTGTAATTCTGACCAATATTTCGAAGCCGTTCAGCTATATTTTTGCTCTCAAGATTATTCAAAAACTCATTTACGCTACTATATAATTCCTCATCTGATTGAAAACCATATGGCACCTCATAAGAAGACTCTGCTATGCACAAAATTTGTTTATGAAGTTTTCGCATCTTATATACATTTTTATTTTCATTATTCTGCTGACAATATAGATTCATAAACAAATTGATCCTGCCACAAACATCGTTATACAGATTTATTCCATCTTGTGTAATAAATCTTCCATAATTATCATACGCATATATTTCATCAATTGACTTTCCGTGTAGCTTTTCATGAATATCGTTCTCTAATCGCAAAAAATCATCCTCTGACAAACTTCCTTTTATTTTCCTATATGTTATAACGTTCTCGAAAAATATTGAGGCATTATCATTTACTATTCTATGGCATATTGATGACTGTTTATCCTCCGCCGAAAACATATTTTTTCTATTTTCAAAGAAATTCTTCAATGATGTTGTAAATCCTGAAAAGAGACTAATCAACTGCAATTTTTCGTCTTTTTCATCTGCGTTGTATTCATTATTATGAATCACAAACTCTGGTAAAATATCTGAAATAAATTTAGCACTGAATATTATTTTAAATTTCTCATCCCCCGAAAAATATTTATTAATTTCTTTCCGTTTTGCTTTTTGCTCTTTTTCGAGATTAGGCTTGTTATTTCCATGCTTAAATTCCTTTTCTATTTCCGTGAATAATTTTGTCCACTCAATATCGTACATTAAATTAAGCTTTTCAATAAGAAATTTGCGATAGTAATCATCCATTATATTTTTCAGTAATTGCCGATTTTTATTTCTTAACTCATCTTCCTTTATAATGTCATTTTTCATTAGATACTTTTTCGTAATTTCTGTTGGAATCAACGAATTACGCAATGTTTTCTTAACTTGCGAATTACCAATAAATTCTTTAAAATAATTTTTATTAACGTTCATAGTGCTTTCTCATTTTGTAAAGATATGTCATGATATTTAATTAAATGAGTAAAAAAATAACGTTTCAAGTAACGTTACCTTTTTGACATAATATCTTTAATCTACTTGCTAGTAGAAATTATATAATTCATTGTATTATCCAGGCTTATATATGTCAAGATTTTTAATCTCTATTTGAAATAATGTGGGAAATCTTGTCCGAAAAGGTATCTGTACTGTTTTCACTCGTTAATACCCTGATTTTGTAAACTGTCCCACCAATCCTTGCCTTTCTCTCTGATAAAAATTATAATTGTTTCATGCTTCCGCTTCGTGTAACCGAAGCTGTGTTTCATCCATACTTCATAGCCTTTTTGTTCCTTTCTATAATCGTTTTGGCGATAAAACGAATTACTCTCTTCACTAATAGGAGAAATACGGCTACAAAATTGGAAGTGTTGTACTGCTTGAATGGCACGCCTCTGAATTATATCCTGCCCGATAATGCCAACTATGATATGGTGCTGTGGCAACAGATACTTGCCGGCGATTTTATTGATTATATCTTTGATAAACCGGATTACATCCATGAGCTTGTACGCAGTCAGGATCTATGCCTGATATTAAAGAATATGAAAGAAGAATAGCTCCAATATACAAAACAAAGACGGCAAATCATCAACAACTTGTTGACGATTTGCCGTTCCTTATTTTTTAATTATTTTCGTTAATAATGTTTATGCCATTGTAGGCTCTTTCTTTACAATTTTCTCAATTTCAGATATGCTCTTTTCTGTTACATCTGTAATCTGAGCTAATATATAATTTTTATATTAAAGGAATGAAACAAACTCTTTCATTGGTATACGCTGGGATTCATGTCTATTTGCATCTGCTTTCTCATTCGTATATCCAATCGCCAATATATTGATTGGTTCAAGCCCCAACGGAAGTTCAAATTCTTCTTTTATCACATCTGGTTTAAAGTAACAAATCCAAACAGAGCCCAAGCCAAGTTCTGTAGCTGTAAGCATCATATGATCGGTAATGATTGACGCATCTATATCCGTTGTTTTCATCCCATCAAATGGGCGCGTCCATGCTTTATCCGTATCTGCACACACAATGATTGCAACTGGAGCACTGTAAATATTGGCTGCCTTTGCCAGTTTTTCTTTTGCTTCATCGCTTTTTACAACCAATAGTTTAACAGGCTGCATATTTGCTGCGGTTGGTGCTACATGAGCTACTTCTAAAATTGTCTCCAATGTCTCCTGTGAAATCTCTTTAGTCAAATAGTTTCTTACTGAAAAACGCTGTTTTGCAATATCTAAAATATTCATTTCTGTAAAATCTCCTTAAAATTATGATTGTATTGTCTAGACAATTTGATTATAATGGATTCGATATAGAAAAGACAAGAACGTACTTTTTTGTAATATACTAACTAAAAAGAAAGTGTAAAATGTAAAAATGCAAAACAAATATAATTGTCCTGTTGATGCAACGATATCTAAAATTGGTGGAAAATATAAAGCCGTTATATTGTATCATCTTGGCAACAACACGCTAAGGTATAACCAAATCCACAAAAAAATTCCAGCTATCACTGATAAAATGCTGGCTCAGCAGTTACGCGAACTTGAAAACGATAACTTAATCATTAAAAAAATATATCCTGTAATTCCTCCAAAAACAGAGTACAGCTTAAGCGAGTTAGGCAAGACACTGATTCCTTTATTGGACTCTATGTGCGAATGGGGGCAACAATTTATGCCAGACTAAGATTTATCAAAATAACATAAAATTTAAAGAAGCGGCAACTCCTCAACAACCTGTTGACGATTTTGCCGCATCTTCATTTTAAACTATTTTACCATAATGTTTACGCCATCGCAGGCTCTTTCCTCTTAATAATCGCCTCAACTTCATCAACACCTGTTTCAGCTACATCTGCGATCTGATCCAATGTATAACCCTTTTTATACATATTCAGAATAAACTTTTCGCTTGTTTTTTCAGTAGCCTTTTTAGTTGCTCTTTCAGTAGCTCTTTCTTCAATTCCTGTACTCAGATTACACATAATTCTCACATCCTCTCTGAATTCTTGACTAATTGGAATATTATATTCATGTTCTATAATATCCAATTTTTTCTGTTCTTTCAGTTCACTTGAAAGTAAAGCTCCAATCAACCGGTGCATTTCATATTTTTCATCATGTTCCGTATTAAGACCTACGATACGCTGTCCTGTAGCATCTGTTTTTTCCATATTTGCTAATCCCGGCTCAACCGGAACAACGCTAATA